>CAJXFG010000118.1 GCA_913052185.1 uncultured Synechococcus sp.
TGGCACTGATGCTGCTGGCGCTGGTGGTGTCGGTGTGTTCGAGTGTGGATGCTTTTCTCGCCCTTGGTTTTGCTGCCCAGGTCACTCCTGGAGCACTGTTGGCGTTCCTGTTGCTGGGGCCCGTGGTTGATCTCAAACTGGCTGGGTTGTTCACCGTTCTGCTCACGCCTCGTGCCATTGCGATGACAGCGGTGTCTGCATCGCTGATGGTGTTGTTGATCGGCCAGTGGGTGAATCTGTTTCAGCTCTGATGTGCGGTCCGCTGTGATGAGATCCTTGCGTCACCTGCGTCGAGCCTCTGTTCTGCCGCCTCTGGTGCTCACCTTGTGGGGATGGGTGCTGCTGTGGAGCAGTCTTTCCTCGCGCCTGGATCTACTGCTGAATGCGGCGTTTCATCCGGTGGTCACCATTGCCGGAGTGCTGCTGATGCTGCTTGGACTGATGCAACTGCGGCTGCCCCCTCGGCGTCGCCTGGCTGTTTCGCCCCTCCGCTGGCTGTTGTCTGCCGTGGTGGCATTGCTGATCCTGGTTCTGCCTCCTGAACCATCCTTCAGTGATCTTGCTGCTAGCCGCCCGGCCAGCCTTCCGGCGGCACCGACGCTGAGCTTTTTTCTGCCTCCGGAGCAGCGCACGCTGACCGAGTGGGTGCGCTTGCTGCGCAGTCAGCCTGATCCGGAATTGCATGCCGGTGATCCTGTGAGGATCAGTGGTTTCGTTCTGGATCGCCCCGGTGAACCCTTGCAGCTGGCCCGCTTGACCGTGCGCTGCTGTCTTGCGGACGCCACACCCGCAGGGCTGGCTGTGGACTGGCCGGCCGATGCCAAGCCGCAGGCGGATCAATGGCTTGCGATCGAGGGAACAATGACCGTGCAGGAGCGCAATGGCGTGCCGGTGAGTGTGGTCAGCCCGACCCTGATCACAGCGATCCCAAGGCCAGAGCGCCCACTCGAGCCATGACCAATCAGGCATCATCGCCCCGGCCGCGGCTCCTGTTGGGATGCCTGGCGGCGTTGGCTGGACTGGCCCTGGTTCAGCAACAGATCCTGCTGCGACGACCGCCCTGGCTGCAGTCCGTGGCCATTCAGCCGATGCGTTCCGGCGCTGCTGCGTTGGATGTTCTGTTCAGCCGGCCGATGGATCCCGCCAGCGTGGCAGCCAGTGCCTTGGACCCGGACGTCCCGCATCGCTGGTTCGGCGAGCAGGATCGCCTGCGTTTGCTGCTGAAGTCCGGCCAGCCCATTGCCGAGCCTTTGCGCCTGCAACTGCGCGGACAGGATCTGAGGCGGTTGCCGATTGGGGAGCAGGTTCTCTGGTGGGATCCCAGACCACACCTGCTCGCGGTGGTGCCCAGTGGCCAGGGTGAACGCCTGACGCTGCGCCTCAGGGATGGCCGATGGCAGCCTCTGGCCCCGATTCAGCAACGGATTCTTCAGATCGAACCTCTGGGGAACGGTGCCGGCGTTGCTCTGGTCAGTGATGACAGCGAGGCTCGCCAGCGTGTGCTGTTGCGTCAGCTCAGTCAGAAGGCTCTGAGCGTCCATGAGCAAGGTCTCGGGGATCCTCAGCTGGGCCCGCTGGACGAGCTGGAATCGGGAGCTTCGGGGTCGTTGCTGTTTGCTCACCTGAGCAGCAATCAGCGCGGTGAATTGCTGGTGCAGCTTGGGGGCTTCGAGCCAGACAGTGATCGCGTCTGGATTCAGTCCAAAGGGACGTCTCGACGCATGCTGGAGCTCAAGGCCAGTGGTCCTCTGCGTCTGCTTCCCGATGGCAATGGTCTGGTGTTGCCCTCCTACGACGGTCTGGAGCTGTTGCCTCTCAATCCTTCTCTGGATGGGGTATCCAGGCAGTCACTTCCGGGAAGCCGGGAGGTGAAGGCGTTCTGCTCCGGTTCCGGTCGTGCCCTGCTGGTTCGCCACTGGCCCGATTACCGGCGCTCCGTCGAGCTGGTGATTCCGGCCCGCCCTCCTCAACAGGTCTGGCTTGGCGAGGCCGGGGTGATGGCAGCAGCCTGCGACAACGGTGGTGAGCGGCTCTGGCTGGTGCTGCGTGAAGCGGGTCGACGCACGCAGGACATGCTTCTGAAGCTCGATAGTGAAGGCACAGTGCTCGGGCGAAAGTCACTGGGGGACTGGCGTCTGAGCTCGGGGGCTGAGCTGGATTACGACCCGGTGAGTGATCAACTGCTGACCGTGGTGCAGACGTCTGATGGTGATCAGGGAAGGGTCGCTCTGATTTCCGGTGCCAGGCTGACTCTCAAGGTTCTGGAGCAACCGGCGGTGCTGGCGCGCTGGCTGCCTGCCGGTGGAACATTGACTGACTTTTCGGGACCATCTCGATAGGTTGTCTGAGAATCGTTCTCACTGCCCATGAGGGTGGCTCCCCTCGTTGCGCAAGGTCTGTCGGTCTCCTACGGCAACCGAGTCGTTGTTGATGATGTTTCGCTCACACTCGAAGCCGGCACGCTCACAGCACTGGTGGGTGCCAATGGAGCTGGCAAATCCACGCTGCTGCATCTGCTCCAGGGCAGATTGACGCCTTCCGCGGGCAATGTCGCCTGTGATGGGATGCCGATTCAGAGCTGTCGCGAGCGGGTGGTGCTGATGCCCCAGAGGGGCAGGATCGACTGGGCCTTCCCCATCACCGTGCGTGAGTTCGTTGCACTGGGTGAGATCGGTCAACGTTCCTTTGGTTGCTGCGACAGGGAAGCGGCACTGCAACGCGTCGGTCTGGAAACGCTGGCGAACCGCCGACTGGATGCCCTCTCGGGAGGTCAGCAGCAACGTGCCCTGCTGGCCAGAACTCTTGTGCAGCCATCGCGGGTTCTGCTGCTCGATGAGCCCTGTGCAGCCATCGATCCTCCGTCCAGGGAGCAATTGCTGGTGCTCATGCGCCAACTCGCCGATTCAGGGCAAACACTGCTGGTCAGCAACCATGACTGGGGTTCCGCCCTTGATCTGTTTGATCGCGTGATTGTTCTGGATGCCCGGGTCGTGGCGGATGGTCCTCCTGCGCAGGTTCGTCGCACCCTCGGCAGCCCGCTTGATCGCAGGGAGCTCATCCATGAGTGAGCTTGATCTCTGGCTGGTGCCGCTGCTGATGGCCTTGCTCGTGGGGGTGCTCTGCCCTGTGACGGGAACGTTGCTCGTCACCCAGCGGAGGGTTCTCCAGGCCAACCTGATTTCCCACGCCGTGCTGCCTGGCGTCGCCATTGCTGTGGCATTCGGTGTGGACCCAGCCATCGGTGGGGTG
This sequence comes from uncultured Synechococcus sp., assembly GCA_913052185.1. Classification (GTDB taxonomy): domain Bacteria; phylum Cyanobacteriota; class Cyanobacteriia; order PCC-6307; family Cyanobiaceae; genus Synechococcus_C. The sequence goes on from CAJXFG010000118.1 coordinate 3,250, forward strand.
ATCAGCGGTCTGTTGGGCTCGCTGGCGGCTGAACGGATGCAACGTGGTCAACAGGCTGGACAGGAAGCAGTGATCAACACGGTTCTTGCCGGTTTCCTTGGTCTGGGGGTGCTGCTCATCCCCGTGCTCAACATTCGTCTGGATCTGGAGGCTCTTCTGTTCGGTGATCTGCTGATCGTTGACTGGTCCGATCTGTTCAGGGTTCTGATTGCCGCCGCCGCGATGGCGCTGTTGCTGCTGACCCGCTACCGCCAGCTTGTGTTTCTTGGAGTCGATCCAGAGGGCGCCCAGGCATCGGGGCTGCCGGTCAGGAGCCTGCAGCTGGTTCAGGCACTGGTCACCTCGATGGTGATCGTGAGTGCCATGGCCGCTGTCGGGGTGATCCTGGTGATTGGCCTGCTCTGTGCCCCTGTGCTTCCGGGGCTCTGGCGCGTCGGCAGTCTGCGAGCTGCGATGTTTCAGTCTGCGCTGGTCGGCCTGGCACTCAGCGCCGTGGGCTTCCTGCTGGCAGTTCCACTCAACCTGCCGCCCGGACCGCTGATCGGCGTTGTCTGCATGATTTTGCTCTGCCTGCCACGCCTGCGGCCAGCCAATGCAGGCTGACTTGCAACAGTGGTGAGAATGATTATCATTTCCGGAGATATTTTGTCGCACCTTGCCCCTCACCCTCGCCACGGCAGCAGCAGGAACCCTGCTCGCCGCTGCATCCACAGCCCCAACGGTTGTTGCAGTTGACGGCGTCCTCTGCGACATCACCAAGAAACTTGTGGCTGATCAGGCCCGTGTGATCTGCCTGATCCCGCCTGGTGCAGACCCCCACACGATGGCTCTCAGGCCTGCTGATCGCAGCAATCTCAGCAAAGCCAAGCTTGTTCTTCTCAACGGTTACAACCTGACGCCGGCTCTGAATGGAGTCAAAGCTGGTGGCCCGGTGGTTTCCGTCGGTGAAATTGCTGTCCCCAGCAATCCGATGAATGATCCGCACCTCTGGCATGACCCCGCCATCGCGGCGTCGATGACCAATGCTGTGGCCGTCAAGTTGAAGCCTGTCTTCAGCGGAGCTCAGGATGCGGCGATCGATCAGCGCCGGGCTGCGATGGATTCTGTGCTCAATTCACTTGGAACCTGGACGGGCCAACAGATTCAGACCGTGCCTGCTGAGCATCGAGTGCTGATCACAGGTCACCGGGCCTACTCCTTCCTGGCCAGGCGCTTCGGCATTCGTGAGCTCCCTGTCATCGATGAGTACGCCACCGGAGGGCGCATGCGTCCTTCCAGCCTCAGTGCCATCAGCAAGGCGATCAAGAAGTCGGGCACCAAGGTGATCTTCCCCGAGGCGCTCCCCCCCTCAAAGACCATGCGCCGCATCAGCAAGGCCAGTGGCGTTCCTCTGGCGAGCAAGCCGTTGTTCGCCGATGGACAGGCCCCTGGCAAAAGTCTTGTTCAGACAGCCACAGGCAACATCTGCACCTTCGTCAATGCACAGGGTGGTCGTTGTGATGAGTCGGGTGCAGCACAGCTGCAACAGCGCTGGGCATCCATTCGCTGACCGCAGAGCTTCTCGATAACAACGCTGATTCATTCAATTCGATGATTTTTTCTCGTCTTTCATTCCTCAATGCCGCTTCGGCATTGGCCCTGCTTCTTGCCGGTGACGCTGCCATTCGTGGTGTTCATGCCCATGGCGGCCATGGCGGTGGTGAGCAACTGCCCGAAGGAGAATTCCGTGCCACTCCTGTGATCACGATCGAGGGGCATGGTGGTTTTGAGACCAATCTCGATGGCAAACCTGAGCACTACGCCATCGATGGACAGTTCGGTTA
>CAJXFG010000119.1 GCA_913052185.1 uncultured Synechococcus sp.
TGGATGTGGCGGCGCGCTATCGCATGCTGGGCATCAAGCTGCTGGTGATCGACACTGAGCGCAAATTCATCGGCAGTGGCATGGGCAAGGATCTTGCCGAAGCAGCCGGCGGGAAATACGTGCAGCTTCCGAAGGCCAGCGATCAGGCGATCGCCGCCATTGCCATGGATGCCATCAATGCCGTCACCTGAGCGACAGGACTACTGCGATGTGCCGGTCTGTGCCGGATAAACCTCATCAAACAAGGCACCGAGTCCGATCATCACGCTGCGCACGCCCTTCATGAAACGCGGGTCATCGGTGAGCTGCTCGATGTCACCGCCGACCTGATCAATGCGCGCCGTGAGCTCACGAGCATTGGCCACGGTCTGCTTGAGATCACCGACTGTTTCTGGGTTGTCGATGGCGCCAGCCAGGTTGTTGATGTGCGCTGCAGCCTCGGCAGCTTCCGCCGTGGCCCGATTCAGATTTTCAATCGTGGGCTTGGCTCTGGCCACCTCAGCACGCAGCTGGTGAACAAGCGCATCCACGTTCTCCGCAGCCACATCAGCGGTGTTGAGAAACTTGGAGGCATCCTGACTCGTAATCCCGAACTGCTTGGTGGAGGCCACCAGCTCAGGAATCAAATTCGCTTTCTGGGCCTCATTCAGCAGCTGTTCCAGGGTTGCCGTCACGGTGGTCAGGCTTGCCGCCGCTTCTCCAGGAAGGGTGGCGCCATTGCAGAGAATTCCGCTGTTCCTGCAGCGCCCTGATTTCGGCTTTGGCGCATTCTTCGGGATCGGTGCACCGGTTGTGACCAGTTCAACCTGTGAATCACCCCCCAGCAGAGAGGCGGAGGTCACTGAGGCCTTGACGGGCAGAGGCAACCTCAGATCATCAGCATTGATTTCCAACGTCGCCTTCACCGCCATTGGCGTGACCTCGATGGATCGGACCGTGCCGACCATGATTCCCCGGAACGTGACCGGGGAACGGGCCGCGAGGCCTCCGGCGTTGGCGAAATCAGCCGTCACGGTCCAGGTCTCCGACCCCAGACGCACACCTCGCAGCCACAACATGGTGCCGGCAAAACCGGCGATCGCTCCGACGATCGAAAAACCAACAATGGCTTCACGGACACTACGTCGCATGGCTCAATGGTCGGAGGGCTGCATCGGTCCGCGCAGGTTACCCGTCCTGAACTGAACGACGTAGGGGTTGTCGGTGACGCGGTACTCCTCCACCGTGCCGTCCCATTGGAAACGCCCCCCGTAGAGCATCACGATCCGCTCAGCTGAACGCTCGATGGTGCTGTGCACATGGCTCACCACCACCGAGCAGCCACGGGCCACGGTGGTGGTCTTGACAATCAGATCCTCAATCCGGGTTGACGCCACCGGATCGAGGCCTGCGGTGGGCTCGTCGTAGAGCAAAAGAGGCATGGACCCCTCATCACGGTCGGGGTCATCAATCAGAGCCCGGGCGAAACTCACCCGCTTCTGCATGCCTCCACTGAGCTGACCTGGATATTTATCGGCCACATCGTTCAGTCCAACGGCCTCGAGACACTGCTGAACCCGTTCACGAATCTGGAGGGGATTCATGCGCCCAAGCCGCATCAACAGAAAGCCGACGTTTTCCTCCACCGTGAGGGAGGCCAGCAAGGCAGGGTTCTGAAACACCAGGCGCACATCCGGAGGTCGGCGCTGATCCAGACGCAGGTACTCCTGCGTTTCGCCGAACAGGCGCAGCTCGCCCGCGGTGGGCAGCTGCAGCCCTGCCAGCAACCGCAGCACCGTGGACTTTCCGGCTCCTGAAGGACCGACAACGGCGATGCGCTCTCCCGGCTGCATGGAGAGCGACACATTGTCCAGCACGGGCTTGGAACCCCACTGCATCGTGAGGCCACACATCTCCACAACAGGAGTCGGCGTTGCTGGAGGTGTGGGTTCCAGCCTGCTCTGCACGGGGCCGCTGCGGATAACGCGCTCATCCTGCCTCGTCTGGAACGAAGGGATGGCCATCAGGGACAACTTCCGTACAGTTCCCTCATCGCAAGGGAAGCGACGACCCTGGCCCCGGATTGCACTTGACCAGCCCAACCCGCCGCGGACACCGTCAACGCATCCGAGCCATGCAGGCTGCACGACAGCGCGATCTGATGATGCGCTCCCGCCGGGCGGTGCGCTGGCTACAGCCAGGCCTGGTGGTGAAACGCTGGCTGCTCACCTCGGGCATTGGGCTGGTGCTGGCCCTGCTCGGTGCAGCCGTCTGGGCAGATCTGCAGCCGATTTACTGGACGCTCTGGGCGATTCAGGAATCCCTGAGTTGGATCACCCGGGTGCTGCCCAGAGGAATCACCGGTCCCCTGGTGCTGCTGGTGGGCGTGGGCCTGCTGCTCTGGGGCCAGAGCCGCAGCTTCGGCTCTATCCAGCAGGCGCTCGCACCTGAAAAAGACACCGTGCTGGTGGATGCGCTGCGGGCTAAAAGCCGCCTGAACCGAGGCCCCAACATCGTGGCCATCGGTGGTGGCACCGGCCTGTCCACGCTGCTGAGTGGCCTCAAGCGCTACAGCAGCCACATCACAGCCATCGTCACCGTGGCTGATGACGGCGGCAGCAGTGGGGTGCTTCGGCGGGAACTTGGTGTGCAGCCACCCGGTGACATCCGCAATTGCCTGGCCGCACTCTCGACCGAGGAGCCTCTGCTCACGAGGCTGTTCCAGTACCGCTTCTCCGCTGGTGGCGGCCTCGAAGGGCACAGCTTCGGCAATCTGTTTCTGTCAGCGCTCACCGCCATTACCGGCAGCCTGGAAACCGCGATCACCGCCTCAAGCCGCGTGCTGGCGGTTCAGGGACAGGTGGTCCCTGCCACCAATGTGGATGTGCGGCTGTGGGCGGAACTGGAGGATGGACGCCGCATTGAAGGAGAGTCGAGCATCGGCCAGGCGCCGAGCCCCATTGTTCGGCTGGGATGCCTGCCCGAAAGACCACCGGCTCTGCCAAGGGCTCTGGAGGCCATCGCACAGGCTGATCTGATTCTCCTGGGACCAGGCAGTCTCTACACCTCACTGCTGCCCAATCTGCTGGTTCCTGAACTGGTGACAGCGATCCAGCGCAGCCGCGCACCAAGGCTCTACATCTGCAATCTGATGACCCAGCCCGGTGAAACCGATGGGCTGGATGTGAGCGGACATCTCAGGGCCATCGAAGCCCAACTCGCCTCACTGGGCATCAGTCATCGCCTCTTTGACGCAGTGCTTGCCCAGGAGCCAATTGGTGAGTCACCGCTGATCAACCATTACCGCTCACGCGGCGCGGAACCGGTGACCTGCAATCGCCGCGAGCTTGAGAGCGAGGGCTATGACGTGATGCAAGCTCCCCTTCAGGGCACCCGACCGACAGCCACGCTGCGCCATGACCCCCGCAGCCTGGCATTGGCAGTGATGCGTTTTTACAGACGACACAAGGCCGACAAGCCATCGACAGCGAGCTAGCTCACTCCACTCAACTCGCCGATTCAAGAAGCAAAACTCTTTTGTGCGAAGTCAGTAAGCGTCTTGCATCTCGTAAAAGTCCGGCTGCACGTAATCCTTCCGTAACGGCCAACCCGTCCAATCCTCAGGCATCAGCAAACGCTTGGGATGGGGATGACCTTCGAAGTTGACACCAAACATGTCGAAGGTTTCACGCTCCTGCCAATCCGCCCCGCGAAACAGTCCGTAGAGACTGGGAACACTCGGTTCTCCCTCTCTGGACAGGAACACCTTCACACGCACTTCGCGGAGCTTGTCGACACGACCATCCGCCACTTCTGCCATGGCAATCAGGTGGTAGAAGCAGACCAGTCGCTGACCGGGGCCTTCGTCGTAACCACCCTGGCACTGCAGATGATCAAATCCGTGGCTCTTGAGAGCCGCCGCAATCACGGGTAGAAACAGTCCTTCAACACCGATCTGCTCGACCCCAATGTGGTCAGGATCCAAGACTTCATGGTCAAAGCCCTGGTCGGTCAACCACTGACTGACCGGACCAGGATCGGGACCTGTCGCAACAGGAGCTTCTGACGTTGATTCCTTCTCTGGGGTTGGGCTCATGACTCCTCAGGGTTTTTGACGGGCTCAGCTGTTTCCAATGCAGGCATGGGCAGTCCAGCGCCAGGCTTCAGAGCAGCCACCTGGGTTTCCGCACGCAGGTAGGCACCGGTGACGATCGGCTCAACAGGAGTCATCGCATGCTCAACGGTGCAGTAGCGATGGGTCTGCATCAACAGACGGCGATCAGCAACCGATTCATTGGCCACCTTTTTGCGCAGCTTGATCACTGCATCAAAGATCGCTTCAGGCCGGGGCGGACAGCCAGGCAGGTAAAGATCAACAGGAATCAGCTTGTCCACACCACGAACAGCGGTCGTTGAATCTGAACTGAACATCCCACCGGTGATCGTGCAGGCCCCCATGGCAATGACATATTTCGGCTCGGGCATCTGCTCATAGAGACGCACCAATGCGGGCGCCATCTTCATGGTGACCGTGCCGGCAACGAGCAAAAGGTCAGCCTGGCGCGGTGAACTTCGGGGCACAAGACCAAAGCGGTCGAAATCGAAACGCGACCCCAGCAATGCAGCGAATTCGATGAAACAGCAGGCCGTGCCATACAGAAGAGGCCAGAGACTGCTTAAACGAGCCCAGTTGTGGAGGTCATCAAGGCTGGTGAGGATGATGTTCTCACTGAGATCCTGGGTGACGGTTGGCACCCCTTCAGGAGCACCGGCCACAGGCCCGCAACTGGATTCGCGCAGGTCCCGAACGGCCTGAATTGATGGTGCTTCTCCAGTTGTTGCAGCGCGTTCAATGGATGAGGTCATGGGATCAGCTCCACTCAAGGGCGCCCTTACGCCAGGCATAGGCCAACGCCACCACAAGGATGGCGATGAACACCAATGCTTCTATGAAAGCCAAAATACCTAGCCGGTGGAATGCGACGGCCCAGGGATAGAGGAAAACAGTCTCCACATCGAAGATCACGAAGACCAGCGCAAACATGTAGTAGCGGATGTTGAACTGGATCCAGGCACCGCCGA
>CAJXFG010000120.1 GCA_913052185.1 uncultured Synechococcus sp.
TCGCCGTCATCGCCACACCTGCCTCGCGATAGTGGCGCGTGACGGTTTCAACGGCGCCATGGAGCAGCACTTCCTCCTCCACGCCAATGGCTTTCAGCTCGGCCAGCAGACGCTGAGCTTTGCCGAATGAGTAACAGAACAGCAGAGAAGGACGCTCGCGGTCTCCATGCCACCAGTCGCGGATCTGTTCGGCGACCGCTGCTCCAGGCTCCCAGGCATAGATCGGCAACCCAAACGTGGCTTCAGTGATCAGGACGTCGCAGGGCACGACTTCAAAAGGTTCACAGCTTGGGTCTGGGCATCGCTTGTAATCGCCGGTGACCACCCACACCTGATCGTCGACCATCAATCGGATCTGTGCCGATCCCAGCACGTGTCCCGCGCTGTGAAACGACACGCACGCCTGATTGAGCCAAAACTCCTTGCGGTAGGGCACCGAATGGAGATTGATGTCGCTCCCCAATCGTTGGCGGAGCACCCCTTCACTGACGTCCACAGCCCAGTATTCGCCGCATCCAGGTCTGGCGTGATCCGCATGGGCATGCGTGATCAAGGCTCTGGCGACCGGCCTTGAGGGATCAATCCAGGCATCCGCTGCTCGGCAATAAAGACCGCTGTCGGTTCGCTCGAGCACGTTCATCCGACAACTTTGGCAAGCCCGGTCCGCAGCTGTGTCCTCAGGCCCCTGGGAGAACCTCTGCCAGGGTCACTTGCTCATTTCGAGCATGCGCCTGATCGGTGCCTCTGCTTTGGAACGAATCGATTCTTCCATTGTGATCTGCGGTGAGAGTGTCTCCAGGCAGTCGCGAAGTTTTTCCAGATTGTTCATGCGCATGTAGGGGCAGGCATTGCAGCTGCAACCATCGAGGCCAGGCACATCAAGCAGGGTTTTCTTCGGCACCCGCTGCTTCATCTGGTGCAGGATCCCAGGCTCGGTGAGCACGATGAATGTTTCCGAATCGCTGGTTTCGGAGTGAACGAGGAGTTTGCTGGTTGAACCGATGAAGTCGGCGAGGTCAAGCAGATTTTCCTGACATTCCGGATGGGCAATCACCTCCGCATCCGGATGGTCCAGTTTGAGTTTGAGCAGTGCTTCTTCGCTGAAGGTTTCATGAACGAAGCAGCGTCCGGGCCACAGAGTGAGCTCCCTTCCGCTTTGACGTTCCACCCAGCGTCCGAGGTTCCTGTCGGGCGCGAAGAGCACGGGTTGTTCTTCGGGCAGCTGTTTCACCAGATCAACGGCGTTGCTGCTGGTGCAGATCAGGTCGCTCTGAGCCTTCACGGCCGCTGTGCAGTTGATGTAGCTGACCACCAGATGATCCGGATGACGTTCGCGAAAGCTGGCGAATTCATCGGCGGGGCAATCGTCGGCCAGTGAGCAGCCCGCATCGATGTCGGGAAGCACCACCGTTTTCTCAGGGCTGAGGATCTTGGCGGTCTCCGCCATGAAGTGCACCCCGCAGAACACGATCACATCGGCGTCGGTGTTGGCGGCCTTTCTCGACAGCTCAAGGGAGTCACCGATGAAGTCGGCGATGTCCTGAATTTCAGGCTCCTGGTAATAGTGCGCCAGGATCACGGCATTGCGTTCCTGGCGGAGCTGGTTGATCGCCGCGACAAGTGCGGTGTCAGAGCTCATTGGGGCCTTCTGGGGCAGGATGGCACCAGCCTAGAAGTCGTTCTGACATCACTCCGTCTTGCCATTGCCGGAGACCTCCATGGTGACTGGGGGGAGAGAGATGCAGAACTGATTGGTCGATTGCAACCGGATGCACTCCTCTTCGTGGGCGATCTCAGCGATGGAGATCTGCGCATGGTCAAGAGCATCACGCAGCTGTCACTGCCTGTGGCCGTCCTGCTTGGAAATCATGACCGTGGACGCGACAGAAGCGGTGAGCTGCTTCAGCAGCAGATCACGATGCTGGGAGAGCGCCACTGTCCATGGAAACTGCGTGAGTGGTCCCAACCTCCGCTTGCGGTGGTCGGTGCAAGGCCTTGCAGTGCCGGAGGTGGATTTCACCTGTCGAAGGCGGTGCAAGCGGTTTTCGGCCCCATCACAGAAACGCAGTCGGCTGATTGGATTGTTGATGCCGCCAGGCAGGCGCCGGATCATTGGCCTCTGGTGGTGCTGGCCCACTCCGGGCCGACGGGTCTGGGTTCAGAGGCCAACAGTCCCTGTGGCCGTGACTGGAAGAAACCCCATATCGACTGGGGCGATAGGGATCTGGCCATGGCTCTGGATCGCATGCAGCAGAGCCGCCCGGCGGACCTTGTGGTCTTCGGCCACATGCATCATCAACTCAAGGGAATCCGCGGGGAGCGGATCACCTTTCACCGCGATCGCCGCGGCACCTGCTTTGTGAATGCGGCATGTGTTCCCAGAATCGGTCTGGACGAATCAGGTCAACCGCTTCATCACCTCACCTGGGTGGAGTTCGCAGGCACCGAACCCTCTCTGGTCAGTCATCGCTGGTACCGCCCCAGTGGTGAACTGAGCTACGAACAGACCCTGCACCGGGCTGTCATGACCAGGCCGACTCGATGTTGATCTACGTCTGTGTGAGCAGTCATGGTTACGGCCATGCCGCCCGTCAGGCTGCGGTTCTGATCCAGTTGCACCGTCTCCGTCCCGACTGGCATCTGGTGATCAGCTCCGGCGTCGACAGGTCCTTTCTCGATCTAGTGCTCCGCAACGTGCCGGTGAGCAGACGGACGGTTCGCTGGGATGTGGGCATGCTTCAGGCTGATGCTCTGGCTGTGGATCAGTCGGCAACGCTGGACGCTCTCCAGCAACTCGACATCAATCTCCCGATGCTGCTGCAGAAAGAGGTCGATTGGATCCGCTCACAAGACAGCGAGGTTCTGGTGGTGGGGGATATGCCTCCTGCCGCCGCCGATCTGGCCCAGCAACTGGATGCCCCTCTGGTCTGGATGGGCAATTTCGGTTGGGATGAGATCTATGCACCTCTTGGGGGGGCGTTTCGTCCCTGGGCTGACAAGGCCACTGCGGCTTATCGACGCGGGCTGCTGCTGTTGCGCTGTCCGTTTTCGTTGCCAATGCCGTGGTCGCTGCCTGAGCAGGCGCTTCAGCTGGTTGCAGCTGATCCAGAGCCGGTTCCCTGGGATCTGGAGGAGCGTCTTCGCGGTGATTGCCGACAGAAGGTGTTGGTTGGTTTTGGTGGTCTTGGTTATTCCCTGGACCCTGATCTCTTCAACGAGTGGCCCCAAAACCTGTTCCTGATGGCTGCTCCCATGGACTCAAGACAACAGGAGCAACTCGCTGAGATGGGCAATGTGGTCTTGCTGCCGACGGGACTGAGGCCTCTGGATCTGATGCCGTTCTGTGATCGACATCTCGGCAAGCCAGGTTTCAGCAGTTTCTGTGAAGCGATGGCCAGCGGCCTTGGACTTCACGTGGTGGAACGTCAGGGATTCGCTGAGGCATCGGTGCTCATGGATGGTCTGAGAACCCACGCAGCCCACAGAGTTCTCACTCGCCAGGCCCTGGAGCGTGGTGACTGGCAACTGGATCAGGCCCTGCACCAACCGGCTGGCGTGCCTCTGTCAGCAGGAGGGGCTTTTCAGGCTGCTGAGGCGCTGCAATCGGTCGCCAGCAACACAGTTAAGCAAGGCTGATTCTTTTAATTAATTCAGCTTATCTGCGTTTGAAAGCGGCTCTGTTCCTGGGCTTTGACTGTTTCGTTGTCGCGGAATGTGTCCCGGACGGTCGCCCGCCTGTCACAGGGGTTCTGGGATCTAACTCCTCAGTTCGACACAGTTTGGCCGTGTTTTGACCACACAGGATTCCTCGAATCCGGCGAATCGTCCACAGAATTCACATCATCTTTTGAATTCAGGGCTGATTCTGTACCTCGAACTCTTTGTATGACTTCCCTTGCTCTGACTGCCTGTCGTTGTCTTCCAGGCGCCGTTGCAAGTGTTGTCCCACTCCTCGCCACCCTGCCTGCTCCAGCGGCTCGTGCAGCGCTTCCCGCGCTTGAGAGCTCGCGTTCACGGCTGGTGATGCTCGAAGAGGATGCCAAGACTTCTGCGCTCCCCTACATCATCACGCCGGAGCGCCGAGCGATGTTGAACACCATCCGGTTTGCCGAAGGCACCTGGAAGGGCGGCCACGATCTTGGCTATCGCGTGATGTTCGGCGGCGGTCTGATGGCATCGATGGATCGCCATCCCAACCGCGTGATCTATTCCTCCCGCTACGCCAGTGCTGCTGCCGGTGCGTATCAGTTCATGCCCTTCACATGGGACATGGTCAAACGCCGTCTTGGCGTCCGGGGATTCGGACCTGAGGTTCAGGATCAGGGTGCCTTGTTTCTGATTCAGCGTCGCAAAGCCCTTCGTCTCACCGATACCGGTGTGATGACCCCTCACCTCGCAGCCTTGCTGGCACCTGAATGGGCTTCGTTTCCCACACTGCGAGGCAGAAGCTATTACGGGCAACCCGTGAAGCGTTTCGCCAATCTGCAGGGGTTCTTCAATGTGAATCTCGCTCAGCTCCGCAAGATTCGTGACGAGCGCCGTTCCGCTCTTTCGGCAGGCTCTGATCAAAACAAGCTTGACGCTGTTTCAGATTGCTTGGGTCCCGCCTTTTCGTGCGAGATGCCCTGAGGCATCCCGCATGACTCAGCCATCGTTGCTGGATTCGTTCAATTTTCGTCCGACCGTCGCCCCGGCGATCAGATAGGCAGCGATCCCTCCAGCCATGAACCCCATGCCGTTGCGAATCAAGGGCAGCAGCTCACTGGTGCGAGTGATCACGGGTGCCACGCCGAACACGCCAAACAGCATCACCCAGAGAGGTGAAACCAGTAGAAGCCAACCCCAGGCAATGCGTTCGCCCTCCTTGCGCGGGTAGGCGGCGAATCCTGCAATCAGACCGCCCAGGATCGACGTGCTGAGCGTCCAGAGCCACTGCTCCGTCGGCAGGCCTGGAACCACCTGGCAACCACCGCGATCCAGGCAGAGTTCCACGG
>CAJXFG010000121.1 GCA_913052185.1 uncultured Synechococcus sp.
GCAGGAATCACCACCAGGGTGAGCAGCGTTGAGGTGATCAGACCGCCCAGCACCACGATTGCCAACGGCTGGAGAATCTCATTGCCGGCCCCGAAGGCCAGGGCCAGAGGCAACATCCCCAGCGAGGAGGTGAGCGCGGTCATCAGGATCGCGTTGAGACGATCGAGCGTGCCGGCCCGGATCAAGTCCATCAACGCCTCGCCACTCTGGTGGCGCCGGTTGTAGTTATCGACCAGAAGCAGGCCATTGCGGACAGCCACACCGAACAGGGTGATGAAACCGATCAGCGAGGCCACCGAGAGCACACTGCCGCTGAGCAGAACGGCAACCAACCCGCCAACCAGGGCGAGAGGAAGGTTGAGCAGGATGGCAACCGTTGCAGGCAGGGAACGGACGGCCACCACCATCACCGCCGCGATCACCACAGCGGCAAGCAGGCTGTAGAGCACCAGAGAACGGGTGGCGCGCTGTTCCGACTCAAACTGTCCCCCGTAGCGCAGCGTGTATCCGGGTGGCAGGGTCACCGACTCCGCCACCCGACGACGGATGTCGTTCACCACCGGTCCCAGGGGCCGACCGGCGACATTGGCAGACACGACGATCCTTCGGGAGACATCCTCACGATTGACCTCGTTGGGGCCACTCGTCTGCTCAAAGGTCATGAAAGAGCCAAGCGGCTTCAACGCTCCGGATGCCGTGCGGATCGGAAGCTCCTGCAGCACCTCCGGATCACCTTGCTGTTGAGCAGGCAGTGTCACCACCAGAGGGGCACGATCGCTGGCGGATGCTGCCGAGCTGACGGCCGTTCCATGCAGGCCCACTTCTGCAGCCCGCGCCAGAGCAGCCACGCTGACGCCCTCACGCAGTGCCGCCTCCCGATCGATTCGCAGTTGGATCTGGGGCACGGGCAACTGTGGCTCCAGCTGCAGGTCAACCACTCCGGGCACCTCGTTCACCACATCGCGAACCTGCTCTCCGAGTTCGCGTAATTCCTCCAGACCAGGGCCGGCGATCTTGATCGCGATGGCACTTCGCACACCTGAAAGCACTTCATCCATGCGATGCGAGATGAATCCACCCACGTTCGGGGCCACACCGGGCAGGCCGAGAAAGACCTCCCGGATGCGTGCGATCGCAGCGGGGCGATCCTGCATCGCCTGATCGCTCAGCTCCAGATCCACATGGCCGATGTTCACGCCTGCGCCGTCGGCATCACCCGGTGCGCGGCCGGCCCTCACCTGCACCCAGTCCACATCGTCGCTGGACTGGAGCTGCTTGGAGAGCAGTCGACCGGCTCGGCTGGTCATCTCCAGGGAAACACCGGGATAGAGCACCATGGAATTCACCAGGGACTGCTCACGGAACTCCGGCAGAAAGACCCGGCCAAGACTGGGAAGGATCAGCAGGGTGGCGACCACCACTGACACCGCCAGCACCAGCACCCGACGCGGGGATCGCAGGACCACCTCCAACAGGGGCTTGTAAAGACGCTGAACTCGGGTTTCCACCCAGGACGCCGCAGCGGGAAGCGGTGCACGACTCAGCAGCAGAGCACAGAGTGCCGGTGACAAGGTGAGCGCCACAGCCGTCGACGCGACGATCGACAGCACATAGGCAATCCCCATCGGCATGAAAATCCGACCCTCCACACCCGTGAGCGTGAAGATCGGTGCAAAGACCACAACGATGATCAAGGTGGAGAACAGCACGGGCTGTCGCACTTCCACCGAGGTGTTGAACACCACATCGAGAGGATTCAATGGCTCGGAGAGCTGCCTGTTCGTGCGCAGACCCCGGTAGCAGTTCTCCATATCGACGATGGCGTCGTCGACAACGGAGCCGATGGCCACCACCAGGCCACCGAGCGTCATCGTGTTGAGCTGCAGACCGAGACCACGCATCAGCAACAGGCCCACGAGCAGCGACAGAGGAATGGCGCTGAGCGCAATCAGAGCTGTGCGCCAGTTCATCAGGAACAGCAGAAGCACCACGGCAACGATCACCACCCCGAGCAGGAGGGATTCACTGACGTTGCGGATGGCAATCTCAATGAACGTCGCCTGACGGAAGGTGCGTGTCACCGAGACCTCCCCCGGGAGGGACGACTGAAGCCCGCGCATGCTGTCCTCGACAACGCGGGTCAGCTGAGGGGTGTCCACATCTGGCTGCTTGTTGATCATCAGAACAACAGCAGGTTCTCCGTTGAGGCTGGCCTCGCCGCGACGGAGCGCAGCGCCGGACCTGACCGAGGCGACCGAACCCAGAGGAATGGCACGACCGTCACCGGTTCTCACCACGGCGCGGGTGAGGTCAGCGTCATGGCGAATGGCATGGTCGCTGAGGATCAGACGCTCCTGACCGCCGGAGACCTGAACCCCACCGCGGCCATTGAACTGGGCGTTACCGGCCGCTTCAACCGCCTCGTTCAGGGCGACATCCTGAGTCTGCAGAGCCTCAAGATCGAGCTGCAGCTGAGTCTCCGGACTGTCACCGCCATAGATCGTGACCTGGGCCACCCCGGGGATGGCCAGCAACGGATGTTCAAAGGTGCGCTGCACAAGAGTCCGCAGCTGCAGTGCCTGCTCCGCAGAGGCATTCTCCGGAAGGGTGAAGGCGTATTGAAGGATCGTTCCCAGGGGTGAGAGCAACGGTGAGATCTCCGGAGCCTCGGCTGCCTCCGGCAGCTGCATGCGCACCTGCTGCAACCGTTCCGAAACCGCCTGCCGGGCACGCTCCAGGCTGGCGGAATCACGGAACACCACCTGAACCATGGAAAGACCCGGTTTGGAGGCGGAACGCACCAGATCCACGCCTCGGAGACCATTGACGGCCGCTTCAATCGGCTCACTGATCTGATGCTCGACCTGTTCAGGCGCCAGCCCCGGGGCAGCCGTCTGGATCTCCACCTGGGGCGGTGCAAATGGCGGGAACACATCCAGCGGCATCTGCAGAACGTTGACCACGCCCAGCAGACTGATCAGCAGGGAACTGATCAGCACAAGCCATCGACGGGCGATCGACCAGCGCAGAATGGCGTTCAGCAGATTGTTGAGCATCAATGAACTGTTGGATCGCTGCAGGACAGGCAGTGGGTGAACAGGTTCAGCGCTTGTTCTTCTGAGATTCCGCGAAGATCGACAAAGCACCGGAGACGACAATGCTCTCGTCGGCCGTGACACCGTCAAGCACCACGGTGCGATTCACAGAGACGGTGCCGGGCTTGATGACGACAGGATCGTAGGTGGTTCCGCTGTAAACGAAGACATAGGGCTGCCCGTACGCCTTGACGATGGCAACGTTCGGCACGCTCAACTGACCGTTCGCGGCGACCTTGGGCTTTTCGGTGGCGATACCGAGCATCTGGTCGCGATCGGGGTTGGCCTTCACCTGACCGACGGACCCGGTCTGGACAAACTCATCGCCATGCCCCGCGTGGCCCAGAACAGGAGCCGGAGACAAACCGCCGAAACCGGCCATCGCGGCGAGACAAGCAAAAGCGAGAGCGCGCATGCTCAATGGATGACTGCCACCATTGTGGTGAGAATGGGAATCATTGACCACCGATACCGAATCAGCCTGGGCACAATGAAACCTCATGCGGATTGCATCCTGCGAGCGGTTCTGAACCCACCCGGAATCATGTCTTTGCCAGCTCTTGCTCTTGCCGTTGCCGCCGTTGCTGTGAGCACTGGTCCTGCACTGGCTCACAGCAAGGGGCTGTACGCAACGGAAGCCGAAGCTCAGCAACGTGCGGCTGAGATCGGCTGCAACGCTGTGCATCAGAACAACGGACGCTGGATGCCCTGCGCCAATGAGCGTGAACTCCATCAGCAGCTGCGCAAGCAATGATGCGCGGTTCCAGTCCTCAGCGTCAGGCTCGACGACTTCACCGCTGGCTCGTTCCGATCGCCGCGGCACCGCTGCTGCTCACGGCCATCAGCGGATCGTTGTACAGCCTTCTGCTGGAGCAGGGCATCGATGCGTTCTGGTTGCTGAAGATCCACACCGGCAGATTCGGGTGGTTGAACCTGGCGTCGTTCTACCCCGCATTGCTTGGATTGCTCACCATCGTGATCACGGTGTCAGGCGTGACCCTGCTGATCCGGCCTCGCGCCTGACCATCCCTTCAGACTGGCGACAGTTGAACCCGTGGTTCAGACATCACAACCGAAACCACCCGATGAACGGCTGATCCAGGGAGTGCAGACCTGACAACCTCAATGTTGTGCTTGGACTCCGAGGGTTGCTACTCCGTGAACCATTGAACAGCAACCACACATGAGTCGATTCGCGTACAGCTGCGCTGCTGTGGGATTGATCGCAAGCATCAGCGTCGTAGCACTACCTGCAGGAGCACAAACCTCGACATACTGCGAACCGGATGTGGGCTCTCCAGCGAATCTGAAGACGATCAAGCATGGTCTGCTTGAGGGTTATCTCGCACCTGACGCCGTACCCGATTCCCTGAAGCTGCTGCCCCCGCCACCCAGCCAGGGTTCGATGGCTTACGACCTCGACGTGGCCAATGCCGAATCGACCTTCCCGCTGCAGGGAGGAGCACGTTGGGACGTGGCCGCGATCGATGCCAATCTGCATTTCCCTGAAGCGGCGGCGATCTACTCCTGCACCCTTGGCGTTCCCATCACCAAGGAGGGGACACCACGGCTCTACACACTGCTGCAACGCACTCTCACCGATGCGGGTCTGGCCACGTATAAAGCCAAGATCAATTACCAGCGCCCCAGACCGTTCATGGTCAACGGCAAGCCGATCTGCTCTCCTGATCAGGAGACGCTGCTGAGAGGCGACGGTTCCTATCCCTCAGGCCATACCGCAGCGGGCTGGGCCTGGGCACTGGTGCTCAGCGAAATCGCACCGGACAGGCGCGACGCCGTTCTCGCCAGGGGCATCGAGTACGGCAAAAGCCGCTACATCTGCAATGTGCACTGGCTGAGTGATGTGCAGGCCAGCCAGATCATCGCCTC
>CAJXFG010000122.1 GCA_913052185.1 uncultured Synechococcus sp.
TGAATTGTCCCCGGGCATCGGCCTGGGCGACAACCTTGGTGAAGGCGTCGAACATGGTTGTTGTTCCTGTGAACTACGTCTGGAAGGGAATTTCAGACTTGGAGGGATGGCAGAAGGCTATTGCCTCGATCCCGACGTCCGCGATTCTGACCAACTGCTCGGGAGCCTCCCGAAAGCTGTTCATAATGCTTAACTCCCTTGCGGCGACAAGGAAGTGGCGGCGGCTTCTTCGAGGTCAAACAGCACGCCGTGGATGTACGACTCCGTCCATTCGCTGCCGTAGAAGCGCGTCAACATGCCGCGGGCTGGATCTTTCTCGGCGCGATAGGCCGTGTAGCGCTTCTGGCCCGAGAGCAGGAGTGCCGCACGCTCATCGTCCACGGCCTGTGCCTCCTCCACCAACGCCAGGTAGAGCTGGAGGTAGTCCGCAAAGGCCGGACGGATCACGCGGTCAATCAGCGCATCACCTTCTTCCCCCAGCGGGATCCGAGTCCAGAGAAAGGCAGGTGAGAAATACGGCTGTGCCTCGTCAGGGATGGGGCCCCCGTCGGGCAGTTCGGCGCGCCAGCGCTCGAACAGGGGCATCAGTCGCTGCCAGACCGGTCCCGTGTGATCGGGATCTGTCTTGTCGACAGGCTGCAGGTCAAGAGCAAGCAAGTGCCCGTTGGGCAGCGTCACCAGATCGGCTCCGAAGAACGGAAGATCAAAACGGCTGCTGGGGTTGATCACGAAATTGAGCACCGATGCAGCGGCACCGGCTTCAACACAGGCACAGCGCACCTGGCGCAGCTTTTCGGTTGAGCAGGCCCAGGTGGCCGTGCTGACGGGGACGGGTTTCGCCTTGGATCCCGTGCTCCCCTCTTTTTGGAGGAATCGTTCTGCCACCGGATAAGGCTTCGGCTGCAGAGGGGCCAGAGCGGCGACGGCGGTGTCGAGAAAAGGCTGCCAGCGCCATCCAGGGATCTGGACGGGTTCAAGACTCGACGTGCGGAGGGGGAGGCTCATGCGGGCTGACTGGCGGGGAAGAGGAATTCGTGCAGGAATCGGTCGGACCAGTCCTTGCCGAAGTGACTGGTGAACAAGCCGTGGGCTGGATCGCGTTCAGCGCTGTAAACGTCGTAGGCGTTCTGGAGTCGTTCCACCTCGGATGCCGCCAATGCTGACTGCCCTTTGGCTTGGTCATGCATCGACCAATAAGCCGAGAGAAAGGCATCGAAAGCTTGGGGAAGCGATCCCTCCGCTTCGTCGGCACCGCCGCGGCAGAACAGCAACCAAGGAGAGAAGTATTGGTTGGGATCGAAGGAGCGCATGGTTTCCTCACCGTTCAGCTCGGGGTACTGCTCGTGCAGAGCCCTGAGCCCTGTGAAGTGGCGCTCCAGGTATTCCTTGTCCTGAATCAGCGGCTGAAAGTCGAGAACGGCCACCAATTTCTGACGGGCGCCGAACCAGAGCAGGTCCACCCCCATGAGTGGGTGGTCCAGGCCGTGTTCGGGATAGGCCACTGAATTGAGAACTTGCAGGCTGTCGCCGGCATCGAGCCGGGTGACGCGCCAACGGCGGAAGCCTGGAACACTCCAGAGCCAGCTTTCGATCTTGCCGCCGCTTTTGCTGGATTGGCAGTGTTGCAATCCCTCGGGTACAGAAGCGGGTTGGCCCCCCCGCTCCTGAATGCCCTGATGAAGTTGGTCGAGGAAGGAATCGAACATCAGTGTGTGGTCTCCAGCACGGGTGAGTCAGCGACCTGGCGGGCCTTGTCGGCCATGGCCTTGATGTCGTCGTCGCTGGGGCAGCGCAGTTCAGTGCAGTACGTCGTCATCGACACGCCATCGAGGCACTGCACGGAACTCACGCGCATGCGCACCTGATCGGTCACGAACCAGCAACGCTCTGTTCCCACGTTCGTGTCGTATCGGGTTGTGATGGTGAGAACGCCGTCCTCGGCGAAGGTGTAAGTGCTCACCACCGATTTCTTCTCGACGTAACCCACGTCTCGAAGCAAAAAGCCCTTACGGGGGTTGCCTTGTTCAGGCACATCGACGATGACGGCGGCGTAGTCATCGTTTCGAACCGCCTTTTTGAGGTTGCTTTCCCACCAGAAGCGGCCTCCACCGGCGGCGCGGTCTGTCGCCACCTGCAGTGCGTCGCAGACCCGCTGCACAACGGGGTCGGAGGCATCGAATGGCTCGATCACCAGATTGGAATCAGCCGCTTCATCGTCCTGATGGTCGAGGTGATGAATCGAGCGGCGGTTCAACCAGGTGCCGCGGCTGGCCTGGAGGAAGTCCGCCATGGTCATTGGCGGCACAAACGACGTCATCGCTCAGGCGTTGGTCATGATCTCTTGCTGCTTGAGCAGTTGCTCCAGCACCTCTTCGAGGCGTTGCAGTTCCGCATGCTCAGCAACAGTGGCGTCGATTCGCTTCTGCGGCAGCTTCAGCTTTTTCCCCATGGCGATCACGTCCTCGCGCAGGCGGTTGCGGTACGCCTCGAGTTCGGCAATCGAATCGTTCAGTTCTTGCAGCGTGGGTTCGGCCATCGGTGCTCTGCGGTGGCACGAGGGTAAGCCGCATCAGGGATCTGCTGGTGATGCCTCTACGGCGACCCACTTATTAATAGATGTGGGTCGAAAAACCTGAAATCAAGCCGGAAAAGCCCTCTGATTCCTCGCCAGATGGCCCTATCGCCGCTGGAGAGTTCTGCATCAACTCGCAATATTTGTCGGCTAAGTGACGAACCGTTGCGTGAACAGCCCCCTTTCGCAGGGGTGGCCCGTTGACCCAGTTACTTTTTTAGGGCGCTTCGCAGGCCAAGCCTGAAACGTTCAGCTCGATTCTCTTTTTGAGGAAAGCGCCGTCGTTTCTCACCTGGTAGTCGAGAAGCATTCCCTCCCCCTTGTCTGGCTTTCCAATGCTCGACGCATTCTCCCGTTCCGTCGTCAGCGCTGACGCCAAAACTGCTGCTGTGGGTGCTGGCGATATCGCCGCTCTCCGTCAGTACGTTGCTGAAGGCAACAAGCGTCTGGACGCTGTCAACGCCATCACCTCCAATGCCTCCTGCATCGTGTCCGATGCAGTCACCGGCATGATCTGCGAGAACACCGGCCTGATCCAGGCAGGTGGTAACTGCTACCCCAACCGCCGCATGGCTGCTTGCCTGCGTGACGGTGAAATCGTTCTTCGTTACATCTCCTACGCCCTGCTGGCTGGCGATGCATCCGTGCTGGATGACCGCTGCCTGAACGGCCTCAAGGAGACCTACATCGCTCTGGGCGTTCCCACCCAGTCCGCTGCCCGCGCTGTGGCCATCATGAAGGCCTCCGCCACCGCTCACATCGGCGAGACCAACACCCCGGCTAACGGCGGTTCCAAGTTCCGCAAGATGGAGACCACCCAAGGCGATTGCTCCGCTCTTGTTGCTGAGGCTGCCTCTTACTTCGATCGCGTGATCAGCGCCGTCGCCTGAGTCAATCGGGTTTTCCCATTTCCTCAACATCACCCTCCATCTAAAGGATCTCAACGATGAAATCCGTCGTCACCACCATCGTGACCGCTGCTGACGCAGCAGGTCGCTTCCCCTCCCAGAACGACCTCGAGGCCGTCCAGGGCAACATCCAACGCGCCGCCGCTCGCCTCGAAGCCGCTGAAAAGCTGGCTGCTGGCCTCGACGCCGTGACCAAGGAAGCTGGCGATGCCTGCTTCAACAAGTACCCCTACCTCAAGCAGCCCGGTGAGGCTGGTGAGAACCAGACCAAGGTGGACAAGTGCTACCGCGATCTGGGCCACTACCTGCGCCTGATCAACTACTGCCTGGTTGTCGGCGGCACCGGCCCTCTGGACGAGTGGGGCATCGCCGGCGCTCGTGAGGTGTACCGCACCCTGGGTCTGCCCACCGGTCCTTACGTCGAAGCTCTCACCTACACCCGCGACCGCGCTTGCGCTCCTCGCGACATGAGCCCCCAGGCTCTGAACGAGTTCAAGTCCTACCTGGACTACGTGATCAACGCTCTTTCCTGAGCGCCTGTTTCGCGTCACTCATTCATAGGAATCAGGAGGCCGAAAGGCCTCCTTTTTTATGCTCATGTCGACGGATGTCGTTCAACTTGAATGATGTTCATTGGCAGCAGTGCTCCACTTAGGCTGCAAAGAACCCTGCTGTTCAGGGGGCTTTGCAGTTTTTAAGTTCTGATGACTTCGCAGTCGCAGGTTGAACGTCCGGATCTGGATGCGTTGTTTGCGGATCTGGCCCATCCCAACCCCCATCTGCAGACCCAGGCCTATTTGGCGATGGTTGACCATTGGCCAAACGAGTCGATGCCACGCCTGATCTCGCTGTTGGATCAACCCGATGTGTCCTTGCGTCGCGCTGCTGTGCGAGGGCTCGGAGCCTTTGGTGCGACAGCACTGCAACCCCTGGCGGAGCTGTTTGAAGCCAGTACGGATGGCACGGTGCGCGCCAGCTGCGTGAAGGCCTACGCCCAGATTGCATCCAACTACCCGGATCAGACCTTCTCTCCTGCCGCGATGGCTGTGCTGGAGAAGGCACTGTCGGACGACTCCCCCGTGGTGTCGCAGTCGGCGGTGATGGCCCTTGGCCAGGTGGGTGTTCAAGCGCTTCCGTTGCTGATTCAGATCTGCAAGGGAGACAACATCGCCCATGTGCAGTCAGCTGCCATGGCGTTGGCTGAAATTCCTGATCCCAGTGCAGAAGCCTGTCTCAGAGAGGTGCTGGCTGATCCCTCCACCGATCCGCTGTGCCGGCAGATGGTGGAAGCTTCCCTCGGCCGGTTGGAGAGCAGCCGCTAGGCAAAAAATACGGGACGAAGGCCCCTCAGCCTTCGTCCCGTAGTTGCGCATGCAGTGCTCGACGCGAACACCACGGATGTGACATTACGTGAACGACGC
>CAJXFG010000123.1 GCA_913052185.1 uncultured Synechococcus sp.
CACCGGCTGACCAGCCGCACGAAAACTTCGTCTTCCCTGAAGAGGTTCTGCCCCGCGGCAACGCTCTTTGATTCGGAAACGCTGATCCTCCGATCGTCGATGGGATGCCAACCGGCATCCCTTTTTTATTGGCCGGTTTTGAATGGCCTTATTTCCCAAATCAAGCCGTTATCCGATGCGCGCTCCTGCTCTCAGGTCTGTGACTTGGCCCAGATCTGTGCTTCTGCTCAGCAGCGGCTTTTGGGTAGTCACTTTTCTCATTCAGGTTTGGCGCCTCGAAACCCTCAGCGCCACGTATGACCAGGCCCTGTTCTTGCAGGAACTTTGGGCTACGTCACAGGGACGTCCGTTTGAGAGCAGTCTCTCTTCGGTGCTTTCCGGAGCAGTGACCACTGCTGATGCACTGCCGTGGGTCACCTATCTCCACCTTGGCCAGCACGCCAATTTCCTCACCCTGGCAACCTCGCCACTGGTGCTGTTGATGGGTTGCTGGGCTCTGCCTTTCATCCAGGTTTCAGCGCTCACGGCTGCTGGGCTGGTTCTCTGGCGGATCGCATCACGTCGTTTGGAGTCTGATCTCGCCTTCAGGATCACCGTGGCCTTCTTCCTGAGTGGTGCCGTTCTCGGTCCTGCAATCGAAAATTTTCACGACCTGATCTGGATTCCTCTGCTTGGTTTCCTGGTGGTGGAAGGCCTGATGGAACGCCATCGGTGGCAGGTGTTGCTGTCAGCTGTGTTGCTGTTGCTGGTGAGAGAGGACAGTGGGCTGGTCCTTTTTTCCCTGGGTCTCTGGGCCCTGGTACGCCGTCCATCCGAGCGCTACTGGGGCGTTGCGCTGATGCTGGGAGCTCTGGGATGGGTGTTGATCGTCACGGGGTGGATCCAGCCTGCGGTGGATTCCTCCCTGGCCGACCGCTTCCTTGCCGAGAAGTTTGGCCATCTTGTCGAGGATCCGTCCCGTGGCACGGTTGCCCTGATGCTCGCGATGCTTCGTGAGCCCCTGGCTGTGCTGCAAGCACTTGTTTCACCGCCTGGCGCCACGCTCGGTTTCGTGCTCGCGCTCACGCTGCCGCTGCTGTTCATCCCACTGCTTTCACTGGATGCTCTGCTGCTGGTCTCAGCGCCACTCTTCGTTGCCCTTGTCTCGCAAGGACGCACCGCCCTTGCGGTCACGCTGCGTTACGTCCTGGCGCTTGTGCCTGGTCTGTATCTGGGCGCCGTGTTGTGGTGGCAGGCGCATCCCCGTGCCTGGCATCAACGCCGCATGCGCACGGCCTGGACTGGTGCGGTAGCTCTCGGGCTTGTTCTCACCGTTGTCGGCAATCCTCACCGAAGTTTCTCTGCGGTGATTCCTGACAGCTTTGTTCCCTGGATTCATATCTCCCCGAAAAGCATGCTGGTTCGACGCGAAGCAGCACGCAAGGCCGTGGCCCAAGTGCCTGACGGGGCAAGCGTCGCAGCCGATACCCCCCTTTTGCCCTTGCTTGCACAGCGGGAAGCGCTGATCCGATTCCCGAATTCGGTGCGCTTCAAGGACCGGGAGGGTGCTGTCCGTTCCGTGGACTATGTCGTGGCCTTCCCTGGCTATTACTCACCTCTGGCGCCAGTGTTCAAGCGTGAGCGACGCGTGCAGATCAGAATTCGCGATCAGGTTCAGCAATTACTCGCGCAAGGCGATTACAAGCTCATTCATTGCGAAGGGGGTGCGCTCGTGCTTCGCCGGGTGCAAGACAGAGTTCCAGACCCGAAGACCACTTCCGGCAATCCCAGCCATTGCGATGCGCTTGATTGAGCAATTCCTTCTGGACGGTTTTGGCTGACCCCCAGCCGGCGTCATCTGGATTCAGCAGAAGCACCGTCCAGTGACTGGCTTTGAGTGGCGCGTCGAAGCTCTTCTTCGGGAAGGCAATCCATTGGCGTTGACTCAGTTGAGGTGCCAGATAACTGGTACTGAGCACGCGTGCCTCAGGTGGCACGAGCCTGATGGCCTCTGTCACGTCCTGACGCATGCCAAGCCGTTCCAGGTAAGGCCCAGTGAAAAACCATGGTTTTGCCAGGGCCAGCCAGCAGAGAACTGCCCAGCCCGCCACCAGAAAACGGTGGCGGTAGGACAGAGATCGCCCCTGTCGCTCGCCTGCGGCAAGGCCGTCGATAGCAGCAACAACGGCGATGACAGCCAGCGGCAGGCTGTAGTGATGCACCAGCGTGCGGTAGCTGCTGGATGCGGACAGCAGATTGACAACAACCAGCGGTAAGCCGATCAGCAACACCGGAAATGAGTTGCGTCGCCAGAGAACCCCGCAGGGCAGTGCCAGAAGCAGGAGGTAAGAGGCTCCTCCGAGCCAGTCGAGACTGTTCAGGACCTGAACAGGGCTGCCGCTCAGGTGCCCAAACATCTGGCCTGCCGCTTTGGGTCCTTCGCCATCACGCAGCCAGGGATAAAGCCAGCGGCTGAGCATCAGCAGCCAACCTCCAGAAAGCACTGTGGCAGCTGTGCTCCAGCGCCAGCGCCGCAGCCAGGCTTGTTCGATCGCCAGGCCGGCAATCACCAGCAGAAGCCCGTCCCGGAAGCCCAGCAGAGTCAGCAGCAAGGTCATCCAGAGCCATGGACGATCGGCCCTCTCGGCCCAGAGAGCAAGCGCCAGCACTGGCATCCCCCACACTTCCGGATGGAAATCAAACAGATTGCTGTTGAAGACCACGGGTTGAAGCCACCACAGCAGACAGGCCAGCCAGCAGAGCCTGGTTGGCAGTCGCGCCTGTGCTGCGAGCATCCAGATCGGAATTGCTGTGCAGCTCAACGCCAGTGCCTGGGATGCCAGCAACCATTGCAGTGACGGTTGGATGGTGTAGAGCGCTCCACCCAGATACAGCCACCAAGCGCCGTGATCTGCAAGCAGGTGGACGCCTTCCATCGACGACATCGGTGGCAGACCCTGGCTCACCAACCACGCCCATTGGTCAAACAGACCCAGGTCATAGGCGTTGCTCTGAAGAAGCCAATGGCGGGCGGCGGAACAGCTCCAGCCCAGCAGTCCGATCAGAAGACTGATCAGCCAGAGTTGCTGCGGTGGCTTCAGCGATTGGCTACTGCCCTTCATGGTCTGCCTCGAGGCTCTCCGGAGACACTGGACAGAACCAGAGTTGCCACGGCTCCTCGCCTGAGGTTGCTCTCAGCTGCAACCCGTTCGCTTCACATCCCTTGGGAGGTTTGTTGCTTACCACCCAGTGGTTGCCGAGCACTTGGTCCGTCTCGTCCAGCATTTTTCGATTCGCGTACCAGCCCAGTGACGGACGTGTGGGTCCTTTGAGCATGATTTTGGCTTCGTTCGGGAGCTCCCGGATCGCGCTGGCAACTGGGCGAGGGTCCCAGCTTTCATTCAGTTCCCATAGCCAAAGTTGGCTGTGCCAAAGCGCAAGGAGAGCAGCTCCCCATCCCATGAGCAGTGTGATCAACCCACGCCGGCGCTGTCGTTGTGTGGTCTGAATCAGTTGGCGACCTCCTGCGACAAGGCCAGCGCCAGCGCAGACCAGGGCCAATCGCGGCAGTGCAATCGATGGGCTGCTGATCATCAGCGCCAGAGTTGCAAGCAGCAGGGCTGCTCCCATCAGCATCCAGAGTTTGCCAATCCATCGGGGTCGACCCCAGATCAGCACCTGATGGAGACCTTCGGAACAGAGCAATGCAATGGCAGGCCAAAGAAGGTGGCTGTACCAGGGCAGTTGGCTGCGCAGAGGCAGCACCAGCGCAGCGCTCCCCAACAGCAGACCCAGTTCCCAGCGTCCAGCGCAATCACCTCGCTGTTGCCAGGCCACGCTGATGCCGAGAGGAAGCAGCAGCAGCCATGGCCAGCCGCCCTCGAGCACTTCGGTGAGCGGCATGACAAAAGCACCTGTGCTGTCGCCCACCACACCAGCCACACGACCGAATCCCTGTCCGCCCCACATCACGAGTGCAGAACTCCCGCGTTGGGCGAGGTGCCATCCGTGCCAGGCAAGCCCCGGGCTGATCCCTGCGCAAACCCAGGCAAGGGCAGTGGCGTTCCAGCGGCTTTGGTGCCGATCCAGCCTGCTGATGGCTGCGGTGATCAGCAGGAAGCCAATCAGGGCAGGTGGTTTCAGCATCAAGATGCCGGTGGCCCCAAGTCCTGCCAGTAATCCATGCCAAGGCACTGAACGGCTGCTGAGCCATCCGGTCCACAGCAACAGCGAGCTGGTGACGAGACTTCCATCCAGCATCGCCAGCCGGCCATGCCGGGCCATGGGGATCAGGGTCATGAGGATCACTGAGGCCAGCAGGGCTTTGTTCTCTGCATCACGACCTCCAAGCTCGCGACGCAGCTGCAGCAGTAAAGGAATCGCGAGGCTTGAGATCAGGCATGGCATCAGCCGAACGGCCCACTCGTTCTCGCCAAGGAACTGAGTGGATGCTCCGATGAGCCAGTGCAGGCCAGGTGGCTTGTTCAGATAGGCCTCGTCCCATTTCCAGGCCATCAACCAGTCGCCTCCGGTTGCGCCCCAATCCCATCGGGAGATGGTGGAGCGAGCCACACTGGCGACCCGGCCTTCATCCCAGTCGCGCAGCGGCAGGTTCCCCAGGCCTGGCAGCCAAAGACACAGCGTGAGGAGCCACAACAGCACAGGCTTTGCGGTTCCGTTATGGTTCAAGTGTCCTGATCGCAGTGGTGTGAAGGCATCTTCGATCGTCCGCGGTCGGGGTGGCTTCGAAGGCATCACCGGCGTTCACTTAGCCATCCGGGAGGAGGTGTTCATGAGTTCCAGTTCTTTGATGCAGGGTCTGCTGATCGCGGAGAACGCCGGCTGACGGCCACTTCTTCTGACTGATCAATCGGTTCCGCGCCAGAGCGG
>CAJXFG010000124.1 GCA_913052185.1 uncultured Synechococcus sp.
AGCCGTAGGTTTCCACCAGGTTGGCCAGAGCCTGATAGGCCCAGTCGGTGGGGTAAACGTCAGAGAACTGGGTGACGCTGGTGACCTGATCAGCGGAAGCCGCGTAATCAGAAACGCCGTTGATGTTCAGCTCGGCGGCATTGGCGCCGGTGGCCAGAAGGCCAAGGGCGGCAGGAGCCACCAGCAGTTGCTGGAAAAGCTTCATTTGATTCCTCACACAGGAAATAGGCGCGAGAGCGCCACCCCGCATTTTGAGGGCCGTGCATTCGTAAACAAATGCAGCTTGTGCCGGTCCTTACATCGACATGTATCAGCAATTACAATTTCCTCGGAGCCAAGCCATCCAGCTCCAATTGCCGATCCTCTCGAATTCAGAGCGAGAAACAAGCGTGGCGGCACTTTCTTCGTCCTCCCACGGAGATGTTTTTTAGCAAGACGAAGGGATCGCACCATTCACGCCAATATCATTTCCACACCCAACCAGGGATTGCAGAAGAGAACTGGTCGTAGGTTTTTCTGATTGCATGTGGTGCTTCATGAGAGACAGCATCAACAAAGCCCTGCGATGGTCCCTGATCCCAGCACTCCTCGTCTATGTGGCGTCCCTCAGCCTCAGCGGCCTGGCCGGAATCAAGGGGCAACTAGTGCTGAGGGATTTGGCGCAGACCTGCGGCACCCCAGCAGGGGTGGGGCTGCTCTCCAATCTTGGCTATCTGCTGTGGCTCGCTGCCGGAGCTGTGGCTCTGTTCACGGCCTACTCAGGACAACCTGGCGTTCGCGGCAAGCAACGCGAGCTGCTGGCCTGCGGCGGATGGTTCTCCTTCATCCTCTGCATTGACGACATGTTCCTGCTCCACGATCGCTATATCGGCCAGACCTTCCTTTATGTGGTGTACATGGTGTTCGCCGCACTGATCGCCATGCGCTACCGCAGACAGCTGATGGCCAGCAGAGGCGAGCTTTTCCTCCTGGCCGTAGCTCTGCTCGGTGCATCCATAGGCATTGACCAGTTTCAACGCGATTTTCCTTTCAGGTACGAAACCGTTCAACTGGTGGAAGAAGGGGCCAAATTCCTTGGCATCGCCACCTGGGTTCTCTATTGGTGGCAGGCCAGTGCACAGAGCCTGAACAAAGCTCAATCCAGGATCTCGTCGTAAGCCTTGCAAGCCATGTCTGTGCGAACGCTTCGCGATTGCCTGAACACCGTTCAGGCCCACCTCGACCTAAGACCCGTACTGCTGCTCGCCGTGATGTACGGCGTAATCGCCTTTCTTCCCTTCGGGATCTTCGGCTGGCTTCAGAACGAAGACGGGCTGATGGAGTGGGGAAGCGTGGCTCTGCTAATCCTCTCGGCGATCAATGCGTTTCGTCTTCAGAAGCAATCCCAGCAGGGATGGGAGAGACTGGGCTGGCTGATGTTGTTTACTCTCTGTTGTCTGTTCATCGGTGAAGAGATCAGCTGGGGCGAGCGCCTGCACGGAGCCGGCATCGACGCCATCCGCTCGATCAACACCCAGGGGGAAACGAACCTGCACAACATCGCCGCCTTCCAGGGGAAAGGGCTCCTGCATCTCGGCTGGGCAGGCATGGGGCTGGTGCTCGGCCTCGGAGGGTTTGTCCTCGGCCCCAAGCCTCTGATCCCCGCCAGGCGCTACACGCTCTACTTCACCCTGCCAGGGATCTGGTACCTGGGCTTCGAATTCTGCAGAAAGGCCGGTGAATGCCTGATCACCGTCGCCAATCATCAGGAGATCTATGAGCTGCTGATCATCGCTGGGCTTTACCTACACACACGCTGGTGGTGCCGGAGGCGGGGCATCAAAACCTGCCTCAGCAGAGTCAGCTGATGGTCAGGCGGCACCAAAGCCTGCTCTGGTGGTTGGCCCTCGGGTTGATCTGGTGCCTGAGCTGTGTGCTCGACCACACCTGGCTGCGGCTGGACCAACGCCTTCCCTCCTGGGATCAGGCGGAATACCTCAGCAGCGCGATTGAGCATGGGCGGCAGCTGGGGCTGCTGAGCCCCGGACGATGGGAGGGCGTTGAAGCACTGCTGGATCTATCCCCAAAGATCCCCCCGCTCTCGTCGATCATCAGCGGCAGCCTGATGGCCGTGGTGGGTCAAAGCCCGGATGATGCCGGATGGATCCTCAGCCTCTGGCATGGGGTCCTGCTGCTGACCGTGGCCAACTGGGGGCAGTGCATCGGCGGCCGACGACTCGGCCTCCTCGCGGCACTGTTTCTCGCAATGGCTCCTGGTCTGGCTGAGCATCGCGTTGAATTCACCCTTGATCTGCCTCTGACAGGCGCCACCACGCTGGCCTTGTTCATGCTCTATCGCTGGCAGCGACCCGGTCCACGGGGCGGCCAATGGGGCCAGTCACTCGTTGCCGCAGCAGCCATTGCCGCATCCATTCTGATCAAGCAGAGCGCCCTGCTCGTGGTGGCCCTACCCACCCTCTGGGCCGGTTTCCAAGCCCTGAACGAGCGCAAACGCAGTCTTCAGCTCGTCGCAGGTTTCGGCCTTGCCATGGTCGCAATTCTTCCCTGGCTGCAGCACAACTGGATCACCACACTGGGCGGCACCCAGCGCGCCGTGATCACCTCAGCGGCAGAAGAAGGTGACCCTGGCTTGCTGCAGCTGGAGTCGTGGATCTGGTACCCGCGACTGCTGCCCAGGCAGATGGGAGGGCTGGTGCTCGGCGGTGGACTGGCCGGTTGGATCCTGCACGCTCTGAAGCCAAGGACGCGTGCCGGACACCCAGCAACCGAAGGGCTGGGCTGGCTTGCAGGCACGGCTGTCTGCGTTCTACTGGCTACAAGCCTGAGCCCCAACAAGGATGCTCGCTACATCGCGCCCTTGCTGCCGCTGCTGAGCCTCATGCTGGCCAGGGGCTGGCTGATGCTGCTCCCACTCGGCCCGCAAGCATGGCAACGGGCCATCAGCGCGATCGTGCTCCTCCTGGCCTCCGTACTCAGCGCAGTCGACCTGGTCAAGGTTCAGTGGAGTGACATTCGGCGAGAGCCCGGATCTCCAGCCGCCGATGTGATCACAAACCTCAGGGAACGGGGAGGGAACGGGCAACTCACCGTGCTGATGGCAGCGAGCGACCGCAATCTGAATGAACAGACCCTGAGCTACCTCGGCAACGTCGATGGTGGATCGATCGACGCCAGGCGACTGGGACGCTCCAAAGGTCAGAGCGCTCTCGCGCGCGAACAGGCCCATTGGTGGATTCTGGCCACAGGGGATCAGGGCACCTCTCGCAAATCAGCACGACGACTGAGCCGAGCGGTTCGCCAGGACTCCCGATTTGAACGCGTTCAGAGCTGGCCCTGGAGCAAAGGACGAGAAATTGAACTCTGGAAACGGAAGGCAACAGCGCCCGAACCGGAACGCTTCGACCAGCTCTTCATCGCTCTGGCACGCCGCATGGAGTATGGCCCTGAAGCCCTCGAAGCCATCTTTGGCGCGATCGAGCCCTGGCACCTGCTCGACCCGGCATTTGACTATCAGGATCGGGTTGAGGGCTGGGCGTTGGCGGCACTGGAGTCCAGACCTGACGACCGGGACGCTCTATGGAGCCTGGCCTTGATCAATGTGCTGCGCAATCGCCCAAACCAGGCCACCCACTGGTTCGAACGGATCCAAAACGCCGACGGGGAAGACAGCTGGGCCCATACCTATCGGTTGTTCGTGTTGATCGCAAACTGGCAAACCTGCAAAGCGTCCTGGTCAGCATCAGATCAGCTCAAGAACCTGAAATCCGACCAACAACGACAGGTGCTCACGGCCTTGCGTGACCTGGCCCGAACAGGCTGCTTGGATCCACGCGGGCCGATCAGTCTGTTCTCCAGCCTCAAGCCAGCCGTCACAACAATTGTTGAGTCGATCGAAGGGAAGTCCCCTTAAGCCTTCGACGTTGCGCGCGGGCCAAGTGGACGCCGAAGTGATGTGAAGCAGTGCATCCAGAGCCCCAATGCCATCAGCAGCTCAATTGCCTCCTGATCATTACGAATGCGATCCCCATGGGTAATCCATGAAACGTCCCAATAGAAATAAAATGAGGCAACAATCAGAAAATAAAGGCTGAAGCGACGCGCCGGGAAAGCATCAATCGCCGGAAAAAATCGCCAACCCAGCCAGCCAAGAAATACCCCTGCGGCCATAAAGGACACATGCAGGTAATTCTGAACGCCCTCGAGATTATGAAAATTAGACTCACCCTGGGCATTGATCTGCCGCAGATAGTCAGACCCAAGGCCCGTCAACCTTTCTCCCCAGCTGATTTCCTCTCCTGCCACATAGAAGCAGAACAAGGCCATCAGCAGCCACCAGAACCACTGCTTGGGAACTCCCTTGACCAAGGAGCGAATGAAACAAGATGCGGCACAAATAGCCGCCCCGAAATACGCCAGAAACTGCAGCCATTCCGCTAATCCGTCTTCACCCTTGCGCCACAGATCAAACAGACCAAAGGGCAAGAAATACACAACTCCATACAAAAGGAGTAGATAAACGAGAGGAAACAAATCAACCCTCGGTGCCAGATCACCCCATGGCGTTCGAATCAGACGCGTCGGTTGAGGAGCTGAAGTTTCGTTCATCATCTCTAAGTCGATAGGCCAAGACTACGCCTGAGGTCCATAGCGCATTGCAAAACATGCCCAAAACGATGCCCCCAAAGCAGAAGCAATTGCATGCTGCCTTGGGGGCTCTCGCCGGGTCCGCTATGGCACGGAACCGAATGATCTAGGAATCAGATGCCGTTATCAGCCGGCATTCTCCGCGATCAGCAGACCCTGCATCAAAGAACTGGAACTCATGGACACCTCCT
>CAJXFG010000125.1 GCA_913052185.1 uncultured Synechococcus sp.
CTGCTGGTGATGCAGCAGCTGCTGCCTCAGCTGATCAACCAGTTTGAACAGCTCACGACCCTGCTGCCTGCGCTGTTCGCGCAGGTTCAGGCGCTGCTCTCCGATCAGCCCCTGCTGGGTGAGCTGGCGCGGAGCCTGCCCGACCAGGTCAGCTGGGAACGAATTCAACCATTCGGATTTCAGTTGCTCGGCGTCGCCGGTGGGGCCGCCAACGGCCTGGTCCAGGTGCTGCTGATGAGCCTGCTGGCTGTGCTGCTCGCCCTGGATCCGTCCGCACACCGCCGCATGGTGATCGCAGCCACGCCGCGTCCTGCACGCGCATCGCTGGAGGATCTGCTGGATCAGTGCCGCACCGCTCTGGGCGGCTGGCTCGCCGGCATGACCCTCTCCGCCCTGGCGATGTTTCTGTGCACCTGGGCCGGCCTGGCGATTCTGGGCGTTCCTCTGGCCCTTCTCTCAGCACTGGTGTGTGGCCTGCTGACCTTCGTGCCCACAATCGGCCCGACAGCCGCAACGCTGCTGCCCCTCAGCCTGGCGCTGATGATCTCGCCGGGATTGATGCTGCAGGTGCTGGTGCTGCGTCTGGCGCTGCAGAACCTGGAAGCCTTTGTGCTCACTCCGCTGTTGCTGAGGAGAACTGTGAATCTCCTGCCCACGGTGGCTCTGACCTCCCAGCTGAGCCTGGGTGCTCTGCTGGGAGTGCCTGGTGTCCTGCTTGCACTGCCACTTGTGGTGGTGCTTCAGGTGGGCATGGAGCAGGTCGTGGTCAAACAGATCATGGACCGCTGGAGCTGACGGAAGCCGTCAGCCTCCGTACTGCCAACCGGTGGTGCTCAGCTCGAGGGCATCGCCATCACGGTGAAGCACCGCTGATTTCACTTCACCGATGAACACGGTGTGGTCGCCGTGGGCCAGCTCACCCACCAGTTCGCACTCCACACCGCCGAGGCCGTCCTTCAGGATCGGCAGACCAAGCGAGCCCAGCTCAAACGGTGCAACCTCGAAACGACCACCCACAGCGGACTGGGGCTTGAAGAATGTCGCAGCCAGGTTTTTCTGATCGGCGGCCAGCATGTTCAGGGAGAACTTTCTGGTGCGCTTGATCATGCCGTTGCTGGTGCTGTCGGCCCGGACTCCCATCACCACCAGGGGCGGTTCAAAGGATCCCTGGGTCACCCAACTGGCGGTGAAACCGTTCACTTCATCACCCTCGGCGACACCGCAGATGAACAGACCGTGGGGGATCTTGCGCAGCAGTGTCTTCTTGGCATCCAGATCAAGCGACATCGCGGTTAGTGCTGACGATGCGGGCAGGATAGGCAGCAGCGAGACAGCCCATCGTCGCAGCGCTGCAGACAGCGGAAGGAGACTGCTAGTTTTCGACGGCTTCTGAGCGGGATCCGTGGCGCGGCCCTCCTCCCTGAGTGTGTTCGCAACGGTGGCAGGGAGCGGAGTGGTCGGCCTGCTGATTTACGCCGGCGTGTTCTACGCCAACCTCAAGCGAACCAGTTCTGCGGATGAGGCGCAGACGCTTCGCCCCATCTACCCAACCCAGGCGCAGGCCGAACGGGAAGCCAAACGCTGGATTCAGGAGGGTGGAACCTTCACTGTCACCACCCGGCAACAGGTGCGCAGGTCGATTCCGCTCACCCGTCAGGAACGGCGCAAGCTCGAGCTGCTGGCTGATGAGAAGCGCAGAGCACGGATTGAAGCCGACTACGAAGTCTGCCTTGATCAGGCGGCAACGGATCTTGCCAAGGAGCTCTGTTCCTTTCAGCAGATGCCGCGCAATGACGATGGGCCAGCGGCGTCATCAGGCCAGAACGGCGACATTCCCACCACCAGGGTGATTGAGGACGTTCGCATTCAGACCCGTGAACAACCGCGAAGGCGATGCACACCGGTGACGTCGTATCGACGCTTGAACTGCATCGAATTCGACGTTGAGAGGAATGCCGAACTTGACCCCGAGCAGCAGAACTCTCTGCAGGTCAAGGGCTATCGACAGTTTCGTTATTGACGCGACGACGCCGTGAGCCGTAATGGCTCCAGAGTGAGGGTTGAAGCGCCAGCACTGCCACAGCGAGCAGGTGGTGGCGCACCGCGAAGATCACTGAGGTGAGGGTGAGCTGGTCTGCCAGCAGTCGCAGCTCCGTCCTGAGATCGCTGAGAGCCAGCACAAGCAGCAACAGCGGAATCCAGCGCTGTGAACGACTCCGCGACGAAGCGGCGCTTTCAGGCACCGGCTGCGACACCGGAACGGGATGGCCAGATACTCAACAGCGACGGCGCCAGGGCAATGCTGGACCAGCTGCCGACGATCACACCGAGCGCCAGGGCAATCGCAAACCAGTAGAGCGTGGAACCACCGAACAGAATCAAGGCCACGAGGGGCAGCAGGGTGGTCCCGCTGGTGTAGATGGTGCGCGTCAGCGTGGCCGAAACAGCACGGTCGACCTGAACGGAGAGCGGCAGTTCAGCATCCTTCCGCTGTCGTTCGCGGATCCTGTCGAAGACCACAACCGTGTCATTCACCGAGTAACCGGCAATGGTGAGCAGTGCAACGGCGAACAGACTGTCGACTTCCAACCCCGTGGTGAGGCCGAGCCAGGCGAAAACACCGCAGACGATCACAACGTCATGCGCCAGTGCCACCAGGGCCAGAAAGGCGTAACGAGGGTCGTAGCGAACGGTGATGTAGAGAGCAATGCCCGTGAAGGCCACCAGCAGCGAAATCAGACTGCTGCGCAGCAGCTGACCTCCCAGGCTGGGGCCGATCGTGTTCACCGACTGTCCACCCGGCTCGAAGGGACCAGCCACCGGTCCAAGTGCTTCGATCACGGTCTGCCCCTGGCCCGCTGTCAGAGCAGGCATGCGCAGAACGATCGACTGACCTCCATCGAGAAGCTGAACCCGAGCGTTGTCCAGCTTGGGCAGTGGCTTGTCATCCTGCGGCGGAAGCTTGACCTGCTGAAGTGCGTCCTCAATGGCAATGGTTCTGATCTGGTCGCAGGTGTCTCCACAGCTGCGCTCCAGCTGGATCTGCGTGCCGCCGGTGAAATCAAGACCGGGCCTCAGAGGCCATCCGATCTGAGGGTCAGTCCAGCTGCGCACCATTCCAAGAATGCTCAGGAGCAGGCAGACAGCGGAGACCAACCAGACCTGCCGTCGCCGGCTGGTGAGTGGCAAGCGCAAGGGTCGCTCATCGGTTGCGGGTGAGGTAAACGCCATGGCTCAGGAGGCTGTCGATGGAAGTTGCCTTGCAGGCAGGAAATTCGTGGGGCGCCGCAGGCTCTGGTAACTCATCAGGAAGCGCAGCAGGGTGCGCGTACAGGTCAGTGCTGTGAACAGACTGAGCAGAACGCCGATGCCGAGGGTGGCCGCGAAGCCCTTCACCAGACCGGTGCCGAGGAAGAACAGAGCGGCACAACTGATCAGCGTGGTCAGATGACCATCGACGATGGAGGAGAACGCTTCGGAAAATCCTGTTTCGATGGATCGGATCAGGGTGTTGCCGCGCCTCAGTTCGTCCTTGATCCGCTCAAAAATCAGCACGTTGGCGTCCACCGCCATGCCGATGCTGAGGATGAAACCGGCGATTCCAGGCAGAGTCAGCGTGACGGGGATCAGGGCATACACCGCCAGGTTGAACAGGGCGTAGAGGCTGAGGGCCATCACGGCGACAGCACCTGCAAGCCGGTAGATCAACAGCATGAACAGACCCACCAGGACCAGACCTGAGAGCGCCGCAATCAGGCTGCGACGAACATTTTCAGCACCAAGGGAAGGTCCGATCGTGCGCACCTCCAGGATCTCCACAGGCAAGGGCAGAGAACCACCCCGCAGCTGAACCTCCAGGTCACGGGCTGCTTCAGCAGTGAAGTTCCCCGAAATTGAAGCGGTGCCACCGGAAATGCCGGCGGCCTTGTACTGAGGGCCGACGCTGGCCTCACTGATGAGCTCACCATCGAGAACGATGCCAAGCAGGCGGCGGGTGCCGGCGATCGACTGGGTGAGCTCGGCGAACTTCTCGCCACCCTCGGCGTTGAAGCTCAGTGTGACCTCCCAACCGGTGCCGTTCTGTTGTTGCTGGCGACCGGCACTGACCAGTTGCTTGCCCGTGAAGGCCGTGGGCTCGAATCGATCGAGAATTTCCCGGTTGGTGCGCGCCAGCAGCTGCTCCAGTTGTTCCGTTTCGGACTTGGCCGTTCCCTGAAGACCGAGCTCTTTCTGTCGTTTCGCCAGCTCCTCAAGAGCAACGGGATCCAGCTCAGACTCTTCGGCCTCTGAACGTGTGGACAGCACGCTGAGCAGCTGGGCCCTGAGCTCGCGCAGGCTTTGCACCTCCTCCAGCGTGCCGTCCTTCTGTGCTCTGAACTCGAGCAAGGCCGTGCTGCCGAGGACATCGGCTGCACGGGTTGGATCAGTGACGCCGGGCAGCTGGAGCACCAGCTGATCGTCACCAACCGTCTGAAGGGTGGATTCAGCGACGCCGAGTCCGTTGACACGGCGATCGAGCACAGCCTTCACCGCTTCCATCTGCTCGGCGCCGATGGCGGTGATCTCCCCTGCAGGCTGAACCTCGAGTGTGAGCTGACTGCCCCCGCGGAGATCGAGTCCGAGCTGCAGCGGAAAGCTTGACAGCACTGCCGCCGCAGCGATGGCGAGCGCAAGGATGAGGGCGAACCAGCCCTGTTGCCGGGCCATCAATCAGAGCCCCTGACGAACAATGGTCTGAGCCGCTTCGACGATCT
>CAJXFG010000126.1 GCA_913052185.1 uncultured Synechococcus sp.
GTGTGATTGACCGCAAGCCCAGCCAGCTTTCAGACAATCAACTCCAGATCATGGAAGCCCTCTCCCGCCAGGTGGTGGCCTTTCTGGATCTGAGAAAGCGATCGATCAATCTGCTCGAATCGTTCTGCTCCGAAAGCCAACCCTCCGGAATCATCGCAACCTGCAGTTATTGCCGCAAAGCCAAGGATGAGAAGGGGGCCTGGGTGCATCTCGATCAATACCTCTCCAAGCGCAGCACGCTGAGCTTCTCCCATGGCATCTGCGACAGCTGCATTGAAGAGCACTTCCCGGAAGTGCTGGAGGCCTGGCAGGCCGAGAGCAGAAAGGCTGGTGAAAAGGACAAGAAACCAGCGCAGGTGCTGGATGACTAAGCGCTGATCAGGCCAGCTGACGACCTTTCCAGGTCCAGCCGCGACCGGTGAGCGTGCGCCAGACCGACACTGGGCCGATCGCGCCCAGCAACAGACCTCCGGCACCCATCAGCCACCAGTAACTGAGCGGCACGTCGAAACGCCTGCGCTGCCAGAGACGCAGAGCCAGCTGCTCCAGAACCGCCAGCAGCGACAGTCCCAGCAGCAGCCACCACCAGAACGACAGCTGCGGCAGAACCACGAGCAGCACCAGCGCTGAAGGCAACAGCAGCCAGGGGGCGCTGAACATCAGCACCACCACACCGGCAGCACCGAGCGCCTTGCTCACGTCGCGATCCAGACCGATGAACCAGTTCTTGGTCCAGCCTTCCCACAGTGAGGGCAGATCGGCATACATGCGCAGATCCACGGCATCGAGGCCGAGCTGATACATCAGGCGCAAGCCAGCGGCCTTGATGCGCCGGGCCAGGGCCAGATCCTCCACGACCTCGGAGGCCAAAGCGCGATGACCGCCGACGCTCTCGTAGGCGTCGCGACGGAAAAGCATGAACGGCCCTGCTGCAAAGGCCACATCCGAGCTCGGATCATTGGCGGCCTGCATCGGAAAGCCCAGCCCCAGCAGACTGGCCATGATCGGTTGGACCATCCACTCCGCCAGGCAGCCGCAGACCAGTCGCGGCGCCAGACTGAACAGATCCGCCTGCTCACGGGTCGCCTGCGCCAGTGCACGACGCAGGGTCTGGGGCCGCAGGCGCACATCGGCATCGATGAACAGCACCCAGTCACTGGAGACCTGGTCCATGGCACGGGTGCAGGCCCAGTTCTTGCCCACCCAGCGCTCACCGGTGGGGCGGGGACCAGCCCTGAGCAGTTCAAACGACGGGGCTGCCGACTTGGATGCTTCTTTGGCTTCGGCTGCCGTGAGCGTGGCCCTCTCGGCAGTGGCATCGCACGACTCGTCATCCACCACCAGCACCTGCCAGTCACGGCAGGGCGCATCACTGGCGAGCACGCTGGCAAGGCAGGGACCGATGTTGTCGGCTTCGTTGTAGGCCGGGATCACCACGCACAGCGACGTGTCCGGCGGGTCATCCTGCGGCAGCGGATCCAGTGACGGGGCAACCGCAAACACCCTCTGCAAGCCCAGAAGAGCAATCAGCAACCCCGAACAGGCCGCAAACGCGGTCGCGAGCGGCAACAGCGCCGAGATCAGCAGAGGGTCCAAGGGCCTGTCCGGATTGATCACTCCAGGAAATCACCCAGGGCTGCAGCAGCTCCCATTGGTCAGCGATGGCTGCCTCTCCTGAGCATCCTCAAGAGCGTCCAGCGTCTGCTCACAGCTGGAGATCACGACCGGAAGGATGAGCTGAGGTTGATGGGCTGGACTAATGCACGGTCAGGATTGATCATCGCTGGCTTCGTTGTGGTCTGATCCACCGGCAAGACGGGGATCAGGAGCCCATAACCGCATAGATCAAGCGCAACGCAGGAGCCTAAGTCTTGTATGAAATGAATTGCACCCTGAAGGGTCTTGTTTCACCCTGATCGGGAGCAGGCTGAAGACAATGACCACTTTCAACAACCGTCTCACAACTCCTGAAGATCGCAGCATGCCCTTTGATCCTTTTGGTAAATGGGAAGCAGAGTGGTCAATCCATGAGCGGGATTTGCAAAACTATGAAACCTATAAGCAAGCAGTCGCCAGTGATTCACAATTAGCCGCAAAGTTCAAACAGATACACAACCTGTTTCTGAAACAATATCGATCAAACTTCAACAGCTCTGAAGCCACTCAATACGCTGCTTCGACATTCGGTGGATACCTGCGCCTGTTTCTGGAGGATCACAGCACTATCGACTCAGCACTGGATGCCACTCTCAAACTACTCATGCACCAAAGGGTTTCCGAAAGGACGACGCCGGGCGTGGACTAGCCGAGAAGGCGTAAACCAGCAGGAGATTGAAAAGCATCAACGGCAGGGCTGGATCCTTGCAACAGAAAACAATCAGGCTCTTGCTGATGATTGCTTAACCGACCGCCGAGACAACTGTCTCTAAATAGCCTTCCTTGACCGCTTCAACTTCCAGTCGCTCACCTTTCGACAAACCTGCTTTCAATTGATTGAAGCGACTTAATGCAGGTTCATACGTTGTCCAACTACCTAAACAGTCATCCCCTTTGATCACCCTGAACTCCTTTGTTCCGCTCATGGCTCTGTCTGTCAATTTCGGCAACGATGGTTAACGATCATTTTTTTTACTTTTGAGATTAGAACCAATGCAGCGCAATGACAACAAGACCTGTGAATACCTAGATCAAGCAAGCAACCTCAGCGAAGACATCATCAGATCGATCAATTGGAATCGAAGGAACTGTTTCCACAAACACAGAGTTGAATGACAGCTTCCTGTTGAGCATTTCGACGAACAAGGCATCAAGCAACAGAGTCAGTTCTCTGGCTCACTGTGTCCGCCCGTATGACTGTCCAACCCATCCGTCGTAGTTCCACGGACTTCCTGCGCACGTCTGATGGAGGCACGACAACTGCCTGTGTCACGCCACCTTGATAGGCGTGAAGAGTCACGGTTTTGCCGAGCGTCAGTGGGCACGAATCAACGGCGGAAACACCTGGAAAAGCTGTGAGGTCTCTGCTGGCTTGATTGGGCTCAGAGCCCCTCCTGTCGCAGGTCTCGTCATCGTTCATCCAGAGGCGCAGACACGCCGACTCGGCAGCCCCGCCGCTGGCGGTCTGAGCAGTTGAACTGCGTTGAACATGGGAGGCAGAACCCATCGGATCGAAACAGATGGATGTATGACACCGCGTCGGCTCACTCCGGGATGTGCGATCAACAACCGATCGGCGAACCAGCGAGGACCAGCGTCGACGACCGGTAGCCATCGCCACCCTTCAGCCCGCCCCTGGGCTGTGGATGTTCAGCGTCTGCGGGCCTTCCCACCGCGCTGATCGCCGGATCCGTGTCGATGTCGATACCCCTGTGCTTCAGCCAGATGACGCAGATAGACGATCTGGTGACGGTCGGGAAGACCCGCCGCCGCAATCAGACCCAGCAAGCCGAACAGCAGGCCGCCAACAAACCACATTCGGCTGTTGCGGGCCTTCTGGCGGGCAATCGTCGCAGCCAGGAAAGCGCTGGCCACATGTGAAACGACAATCAACAGCAGCAGCATCCGGTCCATCGCCAGGGATTCAGCTCACCCAACTAGCTAGCCACGACCAACGCACTGCTCAAGCTGACGTCAACAAAGGCTCGTACATCATCAGGGCATGATTTTCGACCAGCAGCTTTTCCGAAGTGGAGCCATCGCTGTTCTTTCGGATCTGAACGATCTGGTTGTGCCTGGAATAGCCACCCCAGACCTGTTGCTTGATCTGGTGATGGCGCTCCTCGAGGGTGTAAGTCGCCGGATAGTTCGTGTCGCAGAAGAGCTCACCCTGCAGATGGGTGTCATCCAGCCACAGATGCATGCGAAAGCAGTAGGGCGTGTGGTTCGTCAACTGCAGGTCGACATAGTTGTAAGCCAGCGTTGCTCCCGCACCGAAAGGAATGGATCGATTCACATCCGGGAACACATCAAATCCATGGCGCCAGCGCTCCGTGATCGTGAGTGGGCTGTGCCCTGCAATCCAGAACAACAGATTCCCCAGCTGGCAAAGCCCCCCTCCCGGACCACTGGCAATCGTTCCCTGATTCAGAACCAGGCCATCGAGATACCCCTTGCGTCGGGTGGGGCGACCAACCAGCTTCCACACCGATAAGGTTTCGCCGGGCCGCATCACCACCTGATCGATTCTGGCGATGGCCAGCTCCAGATTCCTGCGCTTGTTGTGCTGAAGCTGCAGATCCACACCTCTTAAAGGGCGGAGGATCAACGACTGATGTCTGAACTTCGCGTAAGGGGTGGTCAGGGAATCAGCGCGAGCTGCCCAGGACTGCCCCCCCGTGCGCCATTGAATCTTTCGTCGCGCGATATGGAATTCCCGGCCCAGCAGCTGCCGGATCCTGCTGCGTTGAATGGGCCGTGGAATTTCAAACATGCCCTGTCTGGGGCGCAATCACACAGCGATCATCACCCACGAATCTTGAAGGGCCACACCGCAACGCCTCCATTGGCATCCGTGGCGGCCAGAACGGTGTCATTCGGGTTCCAGCTCAGCGAACTGATCCGTTCA
Organism: uncultured Synechococcus sp.; assembly: GCA_913052185.1. Classification (GTDB taxonomy): domain Bacteria; phylum Cyanobacteriota; class Cyanobacteriia; order PCC-6307; family Cyanobiaceae; genus Synechococcus_C. Next base: position 4,565 of record CAJXFG010000126.1, read on the forward strand.
GCGGTGAATGCTCCACCGAGGGGATTGCCATCACCATTCTGATCAAGCAGCCACACAAAGACTGAGCCATCGCGTGAACCCGAGGCCAGGATCAACCCTTCATGGGCAAACGCCAGCGTGGTAATCGGCTCGGGGTGCAGCACAAGCTGACCGGGCAACGACCCCTCAGGACCATCGCCCT
>CAJXFG010000127.1 GCA_913052185.1 uncultured Synechococcus sp.
ACCGAACCGATGGCGACACCATTGAACAGGCTTTCAAAAAGCAGTTGCACGGAAGTCGGGACTGGAACAGTCGGTGGAACAACAAAAGGAGGAGCCCCGTTGAGGAACTCCTCCACAGACCAATCAGCAGTCAGTCAGGGTTTGAAACTGAATCAGAGCTTGTACTTGCCGCCCTTGGAGGGATCGGTGTGGTCACAGGCATAACCGCTGGAATCGGGGTGGATCTGGTTCCAGGCCTGCGGTGACACAGGGCCATCGGTCTCTTCGAGGATCGCGAACTGGCCATCTTTGGTGATCTGGCCAATGCGCACCGTCTGAGAAAGGTGATGGTTTGGCATCACTTTCACAGGACCCTGAGGTGCATCAAACTCGATACCAATCAGAGCCTTACGGACCTTGTCATCGTCGAAGCTGTTGGCCTTTTCGACAGCAGCCTTCCAGAGATAAACCATGTTGTATGCCGACTCCTGCGGGTCAGCAACCATGCGATCAGCGCCATACTTGGCCTTGAAATCTGCGGCGAACTTCTTCGAAGCAGGCGTGTCGATCGACATCATGTAATTCCAGGCGCCGTAATGGCCCTCGAGGAATTCAGGTCCAATCGTGCTGATCTCTTCTTCAGCAATCGAGTAGCTCATCACGTAGTAGCCATTGGCAGGCGTGATGCCGGCGTCTTGAATCTGCTTGAAGAAAGCAACATTCTGGTCGCCATTGAGGGTGTTGATAATGACGCCACCGTCAGGCAATGCCTTTTTGATCTTGGCAATGATTGGGGCCACCTCTGTATTGCCAAGAGGCAGATAGTCCTCACCAACAACTTTGCCACCGAGCTGCTCTACCTGAGACTTGGTGATCGTATTGGAAGTGCGAGGGAAGACATAGTCAGAACCCACGAGGAAGAAGTCCTTGCCTGCAGCAGGCGACTTCTCATACATGAACTTGGTAGCAGGCTCCGATTGCTGGTTAGGTGTTGCACCTGTATAGAAAATGTTGTTTGAACACTCCTGTCCCTCGTACTGAATCGGGTAATACAGGAATGCATTCTTGGATTCATACACCGGCAACATTTCCTTGCGGCTAGCCGATGTCCAACCGCCAAAAACAACGGGCACCTTGTCTTGGTCGATCAGCTTTTTCGACTTCTCAGCGAAGGTAGGCCATGTGGATGCACCGTCTTCAACGATGGTTTCAATGATGTATTTCTTGCCATCAACCTCAACACCACCGGCGGCATTGATTTCTGCAATTGCCATCTTCTCGGTATCGACAAGCGTCTTCTCCGAAATGGCCATCGTGCCGGTCAGAGAATGCAGAATGCCAACCGTGACCGTGCAATTGCCGTCGTCATCACAGGTTGCGTTGGTCGCTTGACCTCCACCAGCGCAAGCGGTGATTCCAAGACCGAGAGAGGCAGCAGCCAAGCCAGAAAACAACCGCTTGGACAAAGAATTACTCATGAAATCCACAAATCAGAATGCTCGCCGTATGGCGGAAGTGACTGAGTAAGACTGATCAGTAATCAATTTTGTATTAACGGGAACACAATGACGTTAAGGCTCATAAATAGAGCATAAGTACAGTAACTATTGCGACAAAGACGCAGTAAGTCGGCAGAGTTTTGCCCCAATACAGATTCAAGATATTGTTTTTGTATCAACGGCAGCAAAAGCCAATAACGTTTTCTAAATACATCTTTAGCTGGGTAACTGTTGCATCAGAAATTCAAGAACGACATCCAGGCCTTCACCGCTGTGGAGATTGGTGAAACACCAGGGGCGACCTGCACGCATCCGTTGCGCATCACGCTCCATGACCCCCAGGTCGGCTCCGACAAACGGCGCCAGGTCGATCTTGTTGATCACCAGCAGATCGGAACGGGTGATCCCAGGTCCGCCTTTGCGCGGGATCTTGTCACCGGCAGCCACATCAATGACGTAGATGCAGAGATCCACCAGTTCAGGACTGAAGCTGGCCGCCAGATTGTCGCCGCCGCTTTCGACCAACACCACATCGAGATCGGGGAACTGGGCTTCCAGCTCAGACACCGCAGACCGATTGATCGAGCAATCCTCCCGGATCGCCGTATGGGGACACCCGCCTGTTTCAACGCCACGAATCCGCTCGGGGTCCAAAGCCCCAGCCCGGGTCAGAAACTGAGCGTCCTCCTGGGTGTAGATGTCGTTGGTGACAACAGCCAGCTGCAGCTGATCGCGCAGCCTCCTGCAAAGAGCCTCCACCAGAGCGGTCTTGCCAGAGCCAACCGGACCGGCCACACCGAGACGAAGCTTGCTAGCCATCAACTCCGAAACAAGCGGGAATACAACTCAGCATGGGCCAGCTGTGCCATCGAGGCGCCAACACCACCGCTCCACATCTCCTGCGGATGAACACCCGACAGGTGCTCGGCCAAATCAACGATCTGGGATGACAGACGTTGCTGCAGCACCTGCGCTCGTGTCGGACCCAAAGGCACTAGTCGGACCGCAGCACTGAGTTGATTTGCCACCCAGCCGTAGAGATAACCCTCCACCATCGGCCTCTCAGCCACCTGGAGGGCAACGGATGCCCATGCCCATGCAGCAGGCCAAGCGAGGGAAAGCACGTCAGGGAGGGGATGCCCCATCTCAGCAAGCAACTCAAGCAGCGAACCACCCATCTGAAGCTGCTGAGCACGCACCTCCACGGCTTCACGCATGGCCAGCAGCCAGCCATCCAGGTCGATCACACGCGACCTCGCCACTGAATCAGCACTGCGATGCCAACACCTCAGATCAACCGCGAGTGCAGGGAGTGCAGCAGCTTCGAAACGCAACGCACCCCGCTGAAGCTCAGCAACCATCCACTGCTCAATCCCATGCTCATCGCTGAGAGCTCCCGACTGAATCAACACCTCCAGGCCCTCGGAATAACTGAACGCGCCCACCGGCAGCGCCGGACTGACCATCTGAAGCAAGGAGAGAGATGTCATGCAGAAGCGGGGCCATGCGCATGCGAGGCGCCATTGCCGTAAGCACCACCATCGGGAACAAACGGCCGTTCACAGGCACTCACCTGGAGACCACGACTCCTCAACATCACAGCCAGGACAGAATCCTCAAGCAGCAGAAGCTCCTGTTCATGGAGTTCAAGCGCCACATGACGGTTTCCCAGGTGATAAGCGGCCTGCAGGAGCTCGAGTGGCGAAGCCGCCCGAACCCTTAACAGCGGTTCTGATGCTGCGGTCACTTCCACCTGGCAGGCTCGCGATCCATCCAGAAGCAGATCACCCGGCTGCAAGGCGCCATCCCGGGGCAACTGAAGCAACAGCTCCCTGCCGCAGAGGGTGCGACGGCGTCCACGCAACACCGTGCGCTCATCGGCAGTCAGCGGCAGCTGTAAACGATCGGGTGCCTGGGCATGGGTCCAGCCGCCAGTCGACTGACGGTGCTCCAGCACGATCACACGTTCAACCACCACCCTTCCCAGTCGTGCCATGAGCCTGCCCGGGAATCACACCTTCATTTCGTGTGCGTTGCTACAGAGTGATCGGTGGCCGCCATCGACCTTGGTGTGATGCAACGCCTTGATCCCTGGCTTGGAGACTGCCGGCTGCAGTTTTTTCAAGACGCTGATCGCACCATCCATCAAGGCGGAGCGAGAGCTCCCTTCAAACTGCTGCGCGCTGAAAACGGCGAGAACGGCCGCTGTGAGATCCCGCTTCTGCACACGGCTGGAGGACTGGTGGGCGGTGACCAGCTCAACATCAGTCTTGATCTCGAGGCCAGCAGTCGCAGCCTGATCACCAGCGTCGCCGCCCAAAAGGTGTATGGCTCCATCGGCCGCAGCCATCTCAGTCCACAGGGATCCTGGGCACAGCAACAGGTCAATTGCCAACTCAGCAGCAACAGCGATTTGGAATGGCTGCCCCAGGAGCTCGTGGTCTACGCCGATGCTCTCTACGAACAGCAACTCACCGTGCGGTTGCCGGAGAACGCCTCATTTCTTGGGGCTGAGATTGTTCGTCTTGGCCGAACAGCAGCTGGAGAAACCCTGCAACAAGGCCGTTGGCGCTCAGCCTTGAGCATTCAACGAGTGAACGAAAACAGCTCAGCACCACAGCGCTGGGAACTGGTGGACAGGCTCGAGTTGGACAACGCGAGCCTGCACGATCTCCATGGCCTTCAGCATCAACCGGTCTTCGGATCTCTGGTCTGGGCCGCGCCCATGCCACTGCAAGACGAGGCCATGAGGGCCTTGGTCAACGGTGCACGTGAAGACCGCGAAGGGCTTGAGGGAACGATGCGATGCGGGGTTCTCCAACAGGGATTCATCGCCCGCTATGCGGGTCCATCAAGCAGAGACGCCCGTTTCTGGTTCAGCCGCATCTGGAGACGCACCCGTCTGTTGAGAAACCTGAAGGAACCGAAAATTCCACGGGTCTGGCCATTGCAGGAACAGCCGTTACAAGGATCGATGTTCAGAACGAACCTTGCACTCAGACCGACAGCGACACACTGAAGAAGACCGAGCTTCGCCATGCATCTCAGTCCTCAGGAAAAGGACAAGCTCCTGATCGTGACCGCAGCACTGCTGGCCGAGCGGCGCTTGAACCGTGGCCTCAAGCTCAACCACCCCGAAGCAGTGGCCTGGCTCAGTTTTCTGGTGCTGGAAGGCGCCCGTGACGGCAAGAGCGTGGCGGAGC
>CAJXFG010000128.1 GCA_913052185.1 uncultured Synechococcus sp.
TTGACATTGGCGCGCAGCAGTCGGCTGAGCCGGTCGAAGAAACCCATGGATCGGGGCGAGCAGCAGCCTGAGGGTAGCGAGCAAATCAACAGCGCCTGCCTAAGGTCGATTCAAAAATCGGCAATTGGCATGGGTCGGGCCCCGAAATCGCAGCGGCGCCGCTTCGGGAAGGGTGAAGTGCTCATGCCACCGGAACCCGCACCCGTGCAGTCGGTCAGTGGCTGCCTGGAAGCTCTGAAGAACAGCTGGAGGCAGGAAGGCTCACTGGCAGGACTCTGGCAGGACTGGCCGAAACTGGCCGGTGATCCGCTGTCCAGTCATTGCCAGCCGCTTGCGCTGCGCAACGGCATGCTGACCGTGGGAGCCAGCCATCCCCAGTGGAGACAGGCACTGCTTTACAGCAAACCTCAGCTGCTGGCGGCCATCCGTGCGGCCGGCCATCCGGTTCGTGATCTGAGGATTCAGCAGCACCACCCTGCCCCGCGTCAGCTGGCTGGAGATCCCCTCGAGGAATGGAAGCGTCACCCAAGCCGGATTGATGTGCATGGGATCGACGCCTGTCCGCGTTGCGGAACCCCCTCTCCCATGGGAGAGATGGCGCAGTGGGGGCACTGCAGCTTCTGCCGCCGTATGGAACTGAGTGAACTGTCAGCGCAGGACGATCGCGATCAGTAACGCTCCGGCCGTGGTGTTTTCCAGGTGAGATCCACACCCTCATCCAGCAGATCCGCTGCACGCTGCTCAAGCCGGGACCGGTCCAGACGCCACAACTCATAGATGCCTGTGCTCGCCAGCCTCTGCGGCTCGAGGTCAAGCCAATGCTGCCTGGATGCCGTGCCGCGGTCGATCACGACCAACACCGAGGGCGACGCATCCTCCTCGGTGCGCGGCAAGCCCTGGAAACCCTGGCGCCGCTCATGGCTGAGACGATCAGCGAGGTTGGCGAGGGCAGACCTTGACTTGCCTTCATAGACAACCACCTGATCGGTGTAGAAGTGCAGCGAGGGCTTGAGCACGCCGATCATCGCCAGAGGTTCTCCAGGCCGTCGTTGCTCCACGACCTGTTGAGCAACCTGCCTGACGGGCATCTGGCGGACCCTGTCCCCAAGCTGGATCATCGGCACCAGAGCGATGAGCTGAAACAGCACCATCGGGCCCTGCCAGGCCAGCAGACGACCTTTGACAGCCCCCCGCAGACTCCAGACTCCAATCAGGAGGGCAACGATGAAACAGACAGCAGCCCTCATCACCAGCCCACTGGCCATCAGTTCGGCGGGCAGAGTCGGCATCTCCGGATCCTGAATCAGGGGAATCCAGACAGGCGATGCAAACAAGCCAGCCGCAAGGATCGCGGTGAAGACAGCGGTGGAGCTCCAGGCGATCAGCAGACCTTTGTGTTGCCGTAGGGACGCAGGACGGGCTGTGGCGGCAATCAGCAATGCCGCGGCCGGTGTGGCTGGCAGCCAGTAGCTGGGCAACTTGGTCGCAGCGGCCGTGAACAGCAGCAACACCGCCAGCAACCAGCTGCCAGCGAAATAGGCCAGGCTGTCGCGGGTCGGCATGCGTTGCTGGGAGGCGCCACCTGAGAAAGAGGCAATCACTCTCCCCAGTCCGAACAACAGCAGCGGGGTGAATGGAAACGACGCCACCACCAGCACGGGACCGAAAAACCACCAGGGCTGCAGATGGTCATTCACAACGCTCGTGAGGCGCTGGAGATTGTGATAACCGAAGAAGCTGTCCCAGAAGGGCTGGCCCTCCACCAGCAACTCGGCTGCATACCAGGGAAGACTGATCAGACCTGTGATCAGCAGTCCCTGCAGAGGCCTCAGAGAGACCCAAAGACCCGAAAAATCACGGCGAATCAGGGCAAACAGCACCAGGGTGATGCCTGTGAGCACCACCGCCACTGGGCCTTTGGTCAGCACGGCGAAGGCCAGAACAATCCAGGCCAGCCACCACCGTCGACCTGATCCACTCGCGTAGCAGCGCCACTGGCAGAGCAGGCTGAGAGCGAGCGTCCCACTCAGCAATGCATCGCTCACAGCGGTCCTGCTCCAGATCAGCACCAGTGGAGACAGTGCAAAAGCCAACGCCGCAGCGACGGCCGTCCGACGGGGATGCGTATCGGCTTGAAAGGGATGACGCAGCAGGGTGTCACCGAGAGCCAGCATGGTGACCACTGAAGCCAGGGCCGAGGGCAGACGAGCCGCCCATGTGCCGAGCGGGTCCCAGATCTCCCTGCCAGGCAGGGCATAACCGAGGCCCATGAGCCAATACACCAGTGGTGGCTTGTCGAAACGGGGTAAGCCATTGACCCGTGGCGTGAGCCAGTCCCCGGTCTCCGCCATGGCACGGCCAGACGCTGCGAACAGAGGAGGCGTTTCATCAACCAGACCGGTGCTGCCGAGCTGCCAGCAGAAGATCGCCAGGGCCAGCGCGAGGATGAGAAGCATTCCCCGCCGGCGCTGCCGACCGGTTGGAAGGATCGGAGTTGATGAATCCGCTGTCATCAGGAGATGGTGCCATCCGCCGGTGTCAGCCCTCGTCGGATCCAGGCCTCAACCCGAGCTGCCAATCCCTCCTGGCTTGCACACCGCTCCACCCAGCGGCGGCAGGCCTGACGATCGATGGCAGCCACACGGACAGTGGCCTCAGCGAGGGCTTCCCGATCATCGGGAGGGACAAGCCATCCTGTTTCGCCATCCTGAATGATCTCTCCAGGACCACCGCGGTCGTAGGCGATCACCGGAACACCACAGGCCAACGCCTCCACCACCACGTTGCCGTAAGCCTCATTCCATTTCGGGGTGTTGAGCAGAGCTCTGCAGCCGCCCAGCTCACGCTGCAGCTCAGCGGTGGGTTTGAAACCGCACCACTCGATCGTTCCAGCGGGGACAGCACTTTCCACACGTTTGGCGTAGTCATGGTCCTCGACCAGCCCCCAGACCCGCAGCCTCTCGCCAAGCAGGGCAGCAACCGCTGCCGCATCCTCAAGCCCCTTCTCAGGTGCCACGCGCCCAGCCCAGCCCAGGGGGCCGTCCATCGAGAGCTGCAGGTCATAACGAGAGAGATCAAACCCGTTTCCCACCACTTCCGGGGGCTCGACAAGAGCGAAGTCATCGGCCTGACGGCGGGTATGAAAGGCGAGCCGGCGCTGATCCCAGCGGGCCAGATCAGCCACGGCTTGGTCCATCACCGCGGAGACGGATCCCATGCTCACCAGATGGAAAATTCGAGCGTCCACGTGGCGTGTAAGCCAAAGCGGCAGCCAGTCGTATCCGAAGTTGATCAGCGCATCAACGTCGCTGGCCAGGTCCAGTGCATGATCCCAGAGTCGAGGCAGAACGGCATTTCCGGGGATCTGCATCGGAGCGTTGCGGTCGGCATGCTGCCAACTCGGCTGATCAACGCCTGGAACGGGATGGAGTGTCACCCTCCCATCGGCAACCGGTGAACAGGAGCCCTCAGGAGCAACGAGATGCAGGCGATGGCCACGCTGCACCAGGCCCTTCACCAGGGAGGCAAGCGTGAGTTCGACGCCGCCACCCCTGCCGCTGCCGAGCTGTCCGACGGGTGTGCTCACCAGCACCAGATTCAGTGCGCGATCGGTCATGCCTTCAGGTCTCCGGGACGCGTGATCGAGGCCGAGAGCCATGGCTCCCAAAGACGCTGTCGCTGACTCACCAGCAGCACGGACATCAGCACCAGCAACACCGCCAGCCATTGCAGGGTCTCCAGGCGTTCACCCAGCAACACCCCTCCGGAGGCAAGTGCAAACACAGGCGTGAGGAAGCCCAGGGTGCTGAAACCGGTGAGATCCTCCCTGTTGGCAAACCAGAAGAAGAGGGAGTAGGCCAGAGCGCTTCCCAGCAGCGAGGCGTAGGCCATCTGAGCCCAGTCGACGGCCGTCCAGGGAGGGATCAGCGCTGAGCTGGCATCAAGGACATGCCAGGCAAAAAGGGGCAAGCCACCCAGCACCATGTGCCATCCCGTCACCGCCACAGGATCACTGGTCCTGCAGGCGAAGCGACACAGCACGGTGCCCAGGGCCATCGCCAGTGCCGCCAGCAACATCCAGCCGGTGCCCTCCTGCCACCCCGCCTGCAGATCGGAGAGATCGGCCTGCAACCACCAGTGCTGGAGCAGAGGTGCCGGAACTCCAAGGCAGACGATCCCGGCGAGTCCCACCACAAGGCCGATCCAGCCGATCGGATTGATCGACTCCGAGAACAGCCAGCGTGCGAGCAACGCCACAATCAAGGGCTGCGAATCGATCAGCACCGATCCGAGGCCGGCACCGGTTCCCTGCAGTCCCTTGGCCAGGAAGAACTGAAAGAGAACCGCATCCACCAGGGTGAAGAGCAGAAACCAGCCGCGATCCGCCGCAGCAATGGACAGGGGTCGTCCCAGAAAGGGAACGGCAACCAGCAGCACGATGCCTGCAGGAAGCAATCGCAGGGACGCAACCAGCGGGGCACCACCCGACTGCACCAGTGGGGCCATTGCCGCCATGGCCGTGCCCCAGAGAGCGAAGGGCAGCACCATCAGCAACCAGCGCTGCAGCGTCGTCATCAAAGTCAGCCGACAGGGTCCTTTTTAAGATCCGGCGAGTTGAACGGAGGATCATGGGGTGGCTGTGGCGCCGCAAGTCCAAACGCCGCATGGCGCGCATCGT
>CAJXFG010000129.1 GCA_913052185.1 uncultured Synechococcus sp.
AAAGAGGACACCGCAGAGGTGCTGGACACCATCCAGCCCGGAGGCGAAGGCAGGGTTCGCTGGCATGGGCAGAGCTGGGCTGCCAGTTCACTCGATGTGGAAACACCACTGCAGCCTGGAGACCGGGTGCTGGTGATCAGCAGGGAGGGAACACGGCTGCAGGTTCTGCCGACCCTGCCTTCGCTCTGAACGTCAGTCGAAGAACAACAGACTGACCACCTTGCCCATGTCTTCGGCATTCCGACAGCTGGCCAGAAGTGTCTCGCTGTCATGGAAAGCGAGACAGATCAACTGATCGCAACGGCTGATGATGTCCTGGTTGCAGAGGCTGCTGGCCATCGGCAGAGGCAGATCGTCATGTTCAGGCTTCTCAATCAGATGCAGAACACTCTCAAGTTGATCACGGATCTCCGGCCCCTGACGACTGAGACTCTGCGGCAGAAGCACTGTGAGCTTGGAGGCATCAACGGCGAGGACGCCTCGGATCACTGCCGCGTTGACCCCCTGGGCGCCCGAGGTGACCAGGGAATGACCTTCCTGTGCCAGGGAACGAGCGATCAGCTCGATCAGATGGATGGCAACCACAGGAACATGGCGGCTGCCGAGGATGGCAATCCTCCGTGCTCCCTTGTCCTGGAGCAAGGCCAATTCCTGGGCAAGGGTATCCACCCTGTCCAATGCAGGAAGGTCAAGGGATCGGCTCAATGACAACCTGCGAGCGTTCCTAGAAGCTAGCAGCGGTGAACCCTGTCGGGACCATCACTTTGAGCCGATTGCAAGGTCCTCCAATCCAACGGCGCTGAGCAGATCAGCAAGGCGGCAGTGTTCCTCGACAAGACGGAAGGCATAAGTCGCTTTCACGGCCTCATGCAGACGCACATGGCCGAACGCTTGTTCAATCACTTCAACCGTCCCCAGCGTGTCCTGCTCGACCTTGAGCAACGGCACCTCAAGCTCATCCGCACGACTGATCAGCTGAGGGAGAGGATCTCCTGCCCCTGTGAGGATCAGACATTGCGTGGAGGCCTCCAGCGCCGCCAGCTGGATATCGGTGCGGTCTGCACCGGTGACCACCGCCATGTTGCGGCGACGACGGAAGAACTCCATGGCGGAGTTCACATTCATCGCTCCGATACTCAGGGTTTCGACGAGCAGGTCGAGTTTCTCCCTGCAGCAGATCACGCGCGCATCGAGGCGCCGGACGAGTTCACCCACCGTGACGCTGCGAAGCAGTGGAGAGCGGGGCATCACACCGAACACCTTGATGCCAAGTGCCTGAAGCGAGGGCACAACATCACGCCTCAGGCTCTCCACATCGTCCGGGGTGACGGCATTGAGAACGACCCCTCGCAGTCGGTCTCCCAGCTGTTGACTGGCGGCCAGCAGCGCATCCACGCTGCGGCTGTCTTCCCAGAGATGGACAAGAACCACCGGTGCATCGAGGTCGCGAGCCAATTGCACCAGACTCAGTCCGTAGAGCAGGCCCTCCTGGAGATTGCCTGCCGCTTCCAGCAGGGTGACTGAGGTCTCTGACTGCTGAAGGCTGGCCTTCAGTTGTTCCAACCCCTCCCCTGCAGCCAGGGTGCCCTTGGCCAGTCGTTGCTGGGCTGTTTCCGGGGACAGAAGATGCAGGGACGGAATCAGGTCCTGCGCCGGCAGACCGAGGGTCTCTCCAACGAACCGCACGTCGTCATCAATCAGCGGTGAGGGCAGCGTGCCCTGACCGGATGCCCAGTCAAGACTGGTTGCAAGCGGTTTACCGAAAAGGACCCTCGTTCCGACGGAGCGAAGATGCCTTGCGATCCCGAGAACAAGTGCAGACTTGCCACTGAAGGGTTCACAGGATCCGATCAGCAGCGTTGAGCCCATCCGGGTGGTCTGATGTTGATGCCCACAATTTAAGGGGCATGATCCTCCCCAACCCGCTCAAGAAACAACCACTGCCAGAAGGAGTCCGGCAAATCCCGCCGACCAGCCTCCAGAGCATGCATCAGCCAATCCAGCAGTTGGTGGGCAGGACATTCGAAGGCATACCGCTGCTGAGGCTGCTCCTTCAGGAGCAGTTCACAGCGACACGTCTGCAGGGGAGCAGTGGCAGGGCTCCAGCTCAGCACGAACCGATGGGGTTGGGCATTGAGGCATGCACGCTCTCCCTCGAACTGGCCCAGGGGCAGATGATCGAGTGCATCACGCAAGGCCTGTTCCCGCCGAAGCCCACCGCAGTAGGGAGCGAACAACGCCAGTTGAGCTTCTCCGGACGGACTGGACAACGTCATACCGTCGAGCTGTCCCAAGCATGCATCAGTTCACCGCGATGGCCCAGCCCGTGCCGAGCACGACCGACTCCAGCTCCAGCTCAGAGGCCTGGGAAGGCCGCCGGGTGGGGATCACAGGCGCTGGCGGAGAGCTGGGCCGCGCACTGACACGCCATCTCAGAGAGCGCGGTGCCTGGGTGATCGGTCTCAGTCACCGCTCACAGCCGACCGGTCAGGACTCCCTGACCGGTCCTCAGGAGTGGATTCGCTGGAGTTGCGGGAAGGAAGAAGAGCTCGATTCCACCTTGCGCGGTCTTGATGTCCTTGTGCTCAACCACGGCATCAATCCTGGAGGTGATCAGAGCCCCGAGAGCCTGAACCAGGCTCTTGAGGTGAATGCCCTGAGCCAGTGGAGGCTCTTGCAGCGTTTTGAGCAACTGGAAAGAGCCAGCGATCAACAAGCCCATCCTCCTGAGCTGTGGGTGAACACGTCGGAAGCCGAAATTCAACCAGCCCTGAGCCCCGCCTATGAGCTGAGCAAGCGCCTGATCGGCCAGCTGGTGAGCCTGCGCTGGAGTGCCCCCAGTCGGGAGCGAAGCAATCTGCCCAAACTGCGCAAACTGGTCTTGGGGCCCTTCCGATCGGATCTCAATCCGATCGGTGTGATGTCAGCGGATTTCGTCGCGGGGCAGATTCTCTGGCAAGCGGACCTGGGTCTCCCCCTGATCATCGTCACCCCCAATCCGATCACCTTGCTGGCGATGCCTCTGATCGAGTTGGGGAGGTGGATCTACAACAGAAGCCTGCGCGTCAATCGCCACGATCCGTGAGGATCTCGCATCCGTCGGACGTGACGACAATGGTGTGTTCCCACTGCGCGGAGAGACTGCCATCGCGGGTGACCACCGTCCAGCGGTCCTTGAGCGTGCGACAGGACTTGCTGCCGGCATTGAGGATGGGTTCGACTGCAAGGGTCATGCCCGGACGCAGTTTCACGTTCGGCAGCATGTCCGTCCGGAAGTTGAACACGGAGGGCTCTTCGTGGAGATTGCGGCCTACACCGTGCCCCGTGTAATCCTCCACCACACTGAAACCTCCTTCAAGGACGCGATCCTCGACAGCTCCCGCGATATCGAGAAGCGTGTTGCCGGAGCGAATCTGGGCGAGTCCAGCCATCAGAGACTCCTGAGCCACCCTGCTGAGCGTGGAAGCTTGGTCACTCACCTCGCCGACACAGATGGTGACGCAGCTGTCGCCGTGGTAACCCTCGAAAAATGCACCGGTATCGACCTTGAGCAGATCGCCGGCATGAATCACCCGCTTGCTGCTGGGGATGCCATGAACAACCTCATCATTGATGCTGGCGCAGATGCTGGCGGGAAAGCCGTGATAGCCCTTGAAGCTGGGGGTGGCTCCCATTTCCCGGATGCGCCGCTCCGCATGGGCATCGAGGTCGCCGGTGGTCTGACCGGGCTCGACCATCTCCATGATCTCCCTGAGCACCGTCGCCACAATGCGACTGGCCTTGGCCATGATTTTGAGTTCTCTCGCCGACTTGATCTCGACTCCCCGACGCTGCTGAATGCGCGGTCCGGTGGCGGTCACGCTGCCGGTTTTGGTCGAGGCGAGCAGATCGGCGAACAAGTTCATCGGTGATTCCTTCGGGCAGTCCCGACGTCCTCCTGTCACGCTATCAATCGTGACGGGCGAATGCCGGTGGCTCTCTGGATGGCACGACTGCGTCGATGGCACAGCAGGGTGGCCCCTTTCGTTCTGCTGCCGTTGATGACGACGGTGATCACGGGGCTGAGCTACCGGGTGGCGCGGGACTGGTTCGGCGTGAGTCGCGACAGCGCCCACTGGTTGATGAGCCTGCACGAAGGGGAATGGCTTGGGCCGCAGCTGGAGCCGGTGGTGGTCATCCTCAATGCACTGGGGGTGCTCTGGATGTTGATCACCGGCGGAGGGATGATGGTGCAGTCCTGGAGAACCGCCTGGAAAAAGCGCTCCATGGGCGGCGGGTCGGCAGGGTAAAGTGTTTGTTTGGCGTGATTACCCGGAGCTGGGATGGCAGCGGATCAGAAAGACACCTCTGTACAGGACAACGCAGAGGTTGTGAGCACCGAGAGCGAGTCCCCGAAGGCTGCGACTCCAGCCGTCAAAGCAGAACGCCTCAGCCCCGCTGACCTGATCAAGGAGTTTGAGCAGGCGCAGCAGAAGCAGGATCTCCCTGACATCTATGTCGGCGACACGGTTCGGGTCGGCGTTCGGATCAGCGAAGGCAACAAGGAACGTGTTCAGCCCTACGAGGGCGTTGTGATCGCCAAGCGCCACGGTGGTGTCAATCAGACCATCACAGTCCGCCGCATCTTCCAGGGCATCGG
>CAJXFG010000130.1 GCA_913052185.1 uncultured Synechococcus sp.
CGGCGTGGTGACCAGCGGCTCTGCAGCACATCCACACGCACGTGGCCCTGTTTCTGCAAGGTCCAGCCCAGGCCAAGCAGAAAGATCAGATCGAACAGGTACCACTGGGCCTCAATCAATCCGTTGGAGCTGAGATTGATGCCGATCGCCGAACCCAGATAGCGGCCGACCACGTTCCAGATTCCGATGGCCAGCATCAGCAGAACGGCCCAGCGGGCCAGCCAGGCGGCCGCGGCGTTGAGGCGATCAAACAGGCGCACCACAGCGGAGAGTCGTTCGCTCATCCCTCACCTCCCTCGGCGCTGGTGTTGAACTTCGCCAGTGGCAGCTCGTTGATGCGATTCCAGTTCAGGGTTTCCCGCTGGAACAGACGCCAACGTTCCAGCAGGTCCCGGAAGCCGGCATCGCCAGCCGCCAGATCAGCGAACATCACGCTGGTGGCTTCCTTCGCCGCTTCGAGGATGTCGTTGCTGTAGGCCTCGAGTTTGATTCCCTGTTGCCGCAGTCTCAGCAGCGCCTCGCTGTTGCGCTGTTCGTACTTGCTGAGCATGCCCAGATTCGCCTGATAACAGGCTGTGCTGAACATCGCCTGATACTCCTCCGGCAGTGCGGCCCAGGCTTTGCGGTTGACCAGTGCGGTCAGGCTCGGTCCGGGTTCCCACCAGCCTGGGTAGTAGTAGTGCTTCGCCGCTTTGGGAAGACCGAGTTTCTCGTCGTCATAGGGACCGGTGAACTCCGCAGCGTCGATCGCTCCCCGCTCCAGTGCCAGGTAGATCTCGCCGCCAGGCAACACCTGAACGTTCACTCCCAGGCTGGCCATCACCTTGCCGCCCAGTCCTGGGATGCGCATCTTCAGGCCCTTGAGGGAATCCAGATTGTTGACAGGCCGTTTGAACCAGCCGCCAAGTTGACCGCCGGTATTGCCGGCCGGAAAACTTTTGGCGCCGAAATCGGCGAACAGGGCATCCATCGCCTCATTGCCGCCTCCCTGATAGAGCCAGGAATTCTGTTGCTGTGCCGAGAGCCCGAAGGGCACGGCGGTGCCGAAGGCGAACGCGGGGTTCTTGCCCACGTAGTAGTAGCTGGCGGTATGGCCGCATTCCACCGAGCCGGCTTGAACGGCATCCAGCACTTCGAGCCCGGGGACGATTTCACCCGCGGCAAATGGTTCGATGGTGAACCCTCCGCCACTCATCGCTTTCACCTGCTCGCAGATGGTTTCAGCGCCTCCGTAGATGGTGTCGAGGGAGACCGGCCAGCTGGTGGCCATCCGCCAGCGCACCTGGGGAAGACCACTGCCGCGACTGGTTTCAGCACGACGGATCGTGCAGGCGCTCAGTGCTCCGGCTCCGGCTGCAGCGGCGAGCGCTTGCCCACTGGTCCGGAGCAACTGCCGACGTTGCATGGCGTGCTCCTGCTGGGGTCGTCCAATCAGACGACACGTGTCTCGGGAAGGCTATCGATCGTTCATGGCTTGGCCCCGGTTTCGCAATCAAAAAAAGCCCCCTGCGCTGGCAGAGGGCTGATTCGTTCTCGCGATCCTGTGACTGACCCGCATGTCGTCAGCTGTCCACCTTCACCGACACGGTGGTGCGGTTGTCGGTCTTTGGAGCCTCAATCGTGAGAATGCCGTCGCGGTAGCTGGCTCGCAGTTGATCCCGGTCCAGCGAATGGGCGAAGCGGAAGCTGCGACTCCAGTTGCCGTAGCGGAATTCGCTGAGCAGGGTGTTGTCTGCCGCAGCGCCGGCCTCATCCGCTTCCTGGGCCTGGGGATTCAGGCGCTCAGCGCTGACGCTGAGACTGCGGTCGCTGGCTTTCACGTCGATGCTGTCGTGAGCCACACCGGGCAGCTCAAGGCGAACGGTGTAGTGATCTTCGGTTTCGTGAATTTCAGCGGCTGGTACACGCTCGACCTGTGAAAGCTGCTGGTCGAGCCGCTCAAACAGATCAAAGGGTGATTGACGAAGGGTGATCATGGGTAACTCCTGAAGAGTGATGTTGATGGGGTGTTGGCATCACCCACAACGCCAATATGAGTGTGCTGATTGAATCTGAAGAGGGTGACAACCGCCCGATTCTGTTCGGTCTGGACCACCCAGTTCGGTTGTTGCGAAAAGGTTGTCGCGTCAACCGAACATCACTGCTGTGTGCTCACAACCAGCGCCAGCTTGCGAACGCTGCCGCTTGCCCGCAGTTGCTGTCTGTTTCATCCCAGAGCGTCCAGATCCTTGCGTTGCTGATCATGAATCGTTGCCCGGTTCGTGACACCCGCACGCCGCTGTAGCCCTCGAAAGCGTCCTGTTGCTTGGCTTGCTGCAGGGCGGAGGTTCGTTGCTGACGTTCCTCTTCCTCCGCCGTGTAGCGGGAGGGCATGCCGATCATCTCGTCCCAGGATCTCTCCCACAGGCGCAGAGCGGTGGCATTGGCGTAGATCAGGCGCGGATCATGGCTGTTGTCATGGGCCAGCACGGCCATGGCGCTGTTGAACAGTTGCTGGTTCTGGTCACGGCCGTCGAGCAGTGGCCGATCGAACGCCTTTTGGTGAGACCGCAGCAGCCTCGAGACCAGGCAGAGGGTTTCCGCTGACTGCCAGGGGGCTGAGTCAGCCACCGGCTGCCATGGCTTCCAGCATGGCTCGCTGTGCCAGAGCCTGACCTTGATCGCGCAGGTGCTGGAGAAAGCGTGGTCTGGCCTCGGGGAAACGTGGTTCCTCCGCAAGCGGCAGATCACCCGCCGCATCCAGGCCCGTGTCTCCTTCCATCGCAGGGGTGATCACCACCAGATCGCCGTCAAGGTTGGCCTCATAACGCCACCAGAGTGTGGGGTCCACAACAGCTGGATGCGGTGGGGTGATGGTGTCGTCGGTGTTCGACTCGCCAGCAGCCGCTGCTGCCGGTGGTTTGCTCTCAGCCTTGGCTTGTTCGGCCCTGGCCTCGAGGGCTTTGAGCCTGTATTGCGCAAGATTTTCCAGCAGCTTCGTTCGCGTCCGACCCCTGAGCTGAAACAGCACGAAGGGGTCTTCGCTGAAGCGCTCTCCCATCAGGAAATACACCGCGCTGATGTGTTTGCAGGGATTGGCCTTGTCAGGACAGCTGCATTCACTGCGCACCTCCTGGAGCTTGAAGGGGAACAGTCGACGACCACTGGCTGCAAAGGCTCGTTCGATGTCCGCCGGCATGATTCCCGCCAGCAGCTGTGCGGACCAGCGTGCCTTCTGGGTGAGGGCTTCCAGCACGAAGCCCCAGTCCTCATCGCTCAGCACATCGAGCCAGAGTTTCACCTTGTAGGGGTCTTCACCGGTGCCCTGAACCCGGGCATGCACCCGTCGGCCTTCGAACCGAATGGAGGTCACGTGGCCTTCACGGGCATAGGTCCAGGCGCGCTCCAGGCGTTTCTTGAACCGGTAGGAGTTGATCAGCTCCATCCACTGTTCAACCCACCAGGGCTGTTGCCCGAGCCCCTCCTCACTCAGGGAGGTGTTGATGCCGCTGCTGTTGGGGGTGATGGTCATGGCCGTCAGGACGGATTGTCTTCAAGGCTCACCAGCTCCTTGAGCTGGCCCATTTCGAGGCCTCCCAGCCATTCCTCGCCGGAGCCCACGATGTCTTCCGCCAGTCTGGACTTCTCGCGGATCATCCGGTCAATCTTCTCTTCCACCGAGCCACTGGTGATGAACTTGTGCACCATCACCCGGTTGGTCTGCCCGATGCGATAGGCCCGGTCTGTGGCCTGGTTCTCCACCGCCGGGTTCCACCATCGATCGATGTGGAATACATGGCTGGCCCTGGTGAGATTGAGTCCCACCCCACCGGCCTTGAGTGAGAGCAGGAACAGCTGCGGTCCGCGAGGGTCTTCCTGGAAGCGATCGACCATGGCCTGCCGTTCCGTCTTGCTGGTGCTGCCGCTGAGGAAGGGCACTTCGCTGCGCCAGCGGCGTTGCAGATACTCCTGCAGCAAGGTTCCCCATTCCGCGAACTGGGTGAAGAGCAGGGCCCGGTCACCGGCTTCGATCACTTCCTCGAGGATTTCCTCCAGCCGCTGCAGCTTCACTGAACGCTGCAGGAAATCCTCGCTTGCCTCCTTTTCCTTGAGAGCGAGGGCGGGATGGTTGCAGATCTGCTTCAGGCGGGTGAGCAGCCCCAGCACCTGTCCGTGGCGCTTGCCCCTCGGCGCACGGGCGATGGCATCGAGGGTGTCTTCAACGGTCTTGGCATAGAGCGATTTCTGTTCCTTGCTCAGCCCCACCCATTCGCTCAGCTCCACTTTCTCCGGCAGATCGGAAATGATCGCCTTGTCGGTTTTCAACCGCCGCAGGATGAATGGTCCAACCCGTGACTTGAGATCACGCAGGGACGACATGTCGCCGTAGCGCTCAATCGGCATGCGGTAGCGCTGCCGGAAGAATTCCTCCTCCCCCAGAACCCGTGGGTTGAGGAAATCCATCAGGGCCCACAGTTCACTCACCCGGTTCTCCACCGGCGTGCCGGTGAGCGCGATGCGGAAACGGGTGCCCTTGCGGGTGCGGGCCAGATCACGCGTGGCCT
>CAJXFG010000131.1 GCA_913052185.1 uncultured Synechococcus sp.
GGGTCATGTCGACAGGACGCCCGAACAGATGCACAGGGATCAGGGCTTTGGTGGCTGGAGTGATCGCCGGTTCGATCTGATCGAGATCGATCAGGTAAGTGATTGGATCCACATCCACGAACACGGGGGTCGCACCCACGGCGCTGATGGCTTCGGCTGTGGCAAAAAAACTGAAGGAGGCTGTGATCACTTCGTCACCAGCCCCGATTCCCAGAGCCCTCAAGGCAAGGATCAGGGCATCCGTGCCGCTGTTGCAACCAACGGCATGGGCTGTGCCCACAACTGACGCGAACGCCGTTTCAAAAGTCTTGATTTCGCTGCCACCGATGTACTGGCCGCTGCGCAACACCCGCAGCACGGCTTCATCGAGTTCCGGCCCCAGGTCGGCGAGCTGCTGACTGAGACTGAAGGGAGGCACCTGCATGGGTGGCACCTTAAGCCGGTGCCCCGAACCATGGTGGCTCCTGTCCGGGATGCCACTTGATGTTGCAGCCAACGGAGGGGTGTTGCGCATCGCTGACCGGCTGACCGTTCAGGACTGCATCCAGTGCACTGCGCAGATCGCGGCCATCCAATGGAACCTCGTTTCCTGGGCGGCTGCCGTCGAGCTGGCCTCGGTAGCGAAGGATCTGAAGGCCGGTGCTGTCAGGGCTGAACAGATAGAACTCCGGCGTGCAGGCTCCCTTCAGTGCTTTGGCCAGGGTCTGCTGTTCATCCAGCAGATAGGGGAAACGCCACTGATGCTGCTCTGCCTGATGCCGCAGGCCTTCGGGACCATCCTGCGGGTGAGTGGTGAGGCTGTTGCTTGAGATGGCCAGCAGGGTCACGGATTGCCCGTAATGATCAGCCAGCCTGCTCAGCTCAGGTTCCACATGCTTCACAAAAGGGCAGTGGGCGCAAATCAGCATCACCAGCAGTGGCTCTGCTGGCAGGACCTTGTCGCTGAGAGTGGTTGTGGCCTCAGCACCCCTCAGGCTTCCGCTCACCACGGGCAATCGGAAGGAAGGCAGCCGTTCGCCCAGGGGCAGCATGGTCGAGGGAGTGAGAGCCATGGCGAACGAGCAACAATTGGTGCGTCAGCTTTCATCCTGGTTCAGACTCCGCCCTTCGGTTCAGAGAACGCGTGCTCAGGCGTGCCCCGGCAGGTGGGATCTCAGGTATCACAGTGGTCTTGATGCTGGCGGCCTGTTCGGCGTCGCCAAGCCCCAGCTGGAAAGTGTTTCCACTGCAGCGGCGCCTGCCCCATGACGGCCTGGCGGTGGTCAGTCAGCCCGACGGTTTCGGTCTGCATCTCTTTCTCGAAAC
The DNA here is from genome assembly GCA_913052185.1 of uncultured Synechococcus sp. Classification (GTDB taxonomy): domain Bacteria; phylum Cyanobacteriota; class Cyanobacteriia; order PCC-6307; family Cyanobiaceae; genus Synechococcus_C. The sequence goes on from CAJXFG010000131.1 coordinate 1,306, forward strand.
CGACACCGATGATCCAGCGGTGTGCACGCCTCGTTGGTTTCCTGATGCCGCCCGTCTCTTCAATGGCAACGGATCAGCTCCGTTCAGTGCAGGGCTGGCACCGCGTCAGGAATTCTTTGCCGTTGTTCGTCGCCGCGATGTGCGCCGAGCTCTGCAGAGTGAGTTGAAGGCTCTCTGTCAGCAGCGCGCTCCTCAGGCTCGCTGGCAATGGACCGAGCCGCCGACCGAGGCCTCCGCGGTGATGCCTGTTCAGCTTCCCGCCTACGAACAGCACGATCTACTCAGGGATCCTGCCGCGGAGAAGCAGCTTGAGGATGATCTGCTGGGTGACGGTCAGAACCCTTCCCAGACCACGGGTTCAGCCTCTCGCCAGTAGCGGCTGAAACGTCCGAGCCGCGGTGGACGCGGCATGGTCACGAACGGCTCGGGTTCCAGCAGTTCCAGCTGGCAGTGCTGCTCAATGGAGGCTGCGATCCGCTCCAGGCGGGGATCAACGGGGAGGCTGCTCACCACGCCGTCGGCGTGGTGCCGTTCGGCGAAGGCGATCACTTCGGTGGCCACATCTCCCTTGCGCAGTGTGATCGGCAGATCAAGGGCGCTTTCGTAGAGGAAGCCGAGCCGTTTGCGGCTGATGCAGGCTTCTCGGATCCAGCGGGCATCAAAAACGAAGATGGCCGGGCTGTTCGGTCGCTCAAGCAGGGCTGGATTGCGTGCACCGAGTGCTTCTTCATGCACCCAGAGGACTGGTCGTTGCAGAGTCATGGCTTATCGCTTCGGTCGGGCCATCGCCGCATTGCCCCCGCTCTTGCGTCGCCCCTGATGCTGGCGACCTCGTCGGGTGGGAACATCGCGGATGGCGGCCTGACCTGCGAACAGCTGATGTTCCAGTTGCTCATAACTGCCCTCGAATGGACAGCGCTCGCTGCTGGAGCAGGACCTGCAGAACTGTCCATCGCTGAACCGCTCCAGATTGCCTTTGTTGAAGAAGTAGGGCTTGTGGCTGAAGCTGCTGGCCACCCATTGCCAGCTCAGGTGGTTGCTGGAGGGATCACCATCGAGCAGGTGCTCCAGAAACCAGTCAGCGCCGGCTTTCCAGTGCACTTTGCGCCAATGCACCACATACGCCGCCATCCACATCCGGGCGTGGTTGTGCAGCCAGCCGCTCGTGGTGAGTTCGTGCTGAAAGGCGTCCATGCAGGCCAGCCCCGTTTTGCCCTCGCGGATGTCCTCAGGTAACGCGCGGGCGTAGGAGGCGGGATCATGCCCGGTCTTCAGGTCCTCCTGGCTGTCGTTGATGCCATCCCCGAGGTCCAGCCACATTCTCTGCCAGAAGTCCCGCCAGCCCAGCTCGTTGATCAACTTGCTTCCCTCATCGCGGCTGCGAATGCGCTTGAAGACGGCGTCACGCACTTCGGCCAGGGTGACCACGCCATGGCGGATATATGGCGAGAGACCGGTCACGGCACCTCGGAGGTGGTTGCGGCTTTTGGTGTAACGCCTGGGATCGATGCGAGTCAGTTTCCCGAGGGCAGCCTGACGCCCTCCGTGCAATGGACTGAGCGTTCCGCCGGCTTCCGGAAACTCGTTCTCCAGCAGGCGTTCGAGGGCCCCGCGATTTGGAAGATCTCTAGGTAAATCCCCTGGCTGTTCAGACCATGACAGAGGAGCTGAGCTGGGTTGCGGGGGCACCGTGCGATGAATCTGTGGGTGTCATCCTGTCGATCCTGCGGCTCAAACGCGACCGCTCCTGGGAGTTCGGGTCGGGGATGGTGGAGAATCGCCCAACAGTTCAGCGAACACCGGTCCGATGCTTCTCGATCTCACGGGTAAGAAGATCCTCGTTACCGGCATTGCCAATAATCGATCGATCGCCTGGGGAATCGCTCAGCAGCTCAAAGCAGCGGGAGCCGAACTGGGCATCACCTACCTCCCCGACGACAAGGGGCGCTTCGAGACCAAGGTGCGTGAGCTCACCGCACCTCTGGAACCCTCGTTGTTTCTGCCGCTGAATGTTCAGGATTCCGCGCAGATGGAATCCGTGTTTGCCGAGATCAAGCAGAAATGGGGTGTTCTCGATGGATTGGTGCATTGCCTTGCCTTCGCTGGCAAGGAAGAGCTGATCGGTGATTACAGCGCCACCAGTTCGGAGGGTTTTGCCCGTGCGCTTGAGATCAGTGCCTATTCCCTCGCCCCTCTCTGCAGACACGCCAAGCCGTTGTTCAGTGAAAAAGCCGGTGTCGTCACGCTGACCTATCTCGGCGCCGAGCGAGCCATTCCCAACTACAACGTGATGGGTGTGGCTAAAGCCGCTCTGGAAGCGTCGGTTCGCTACCTCTCTGCAGAGCTGGGTCCCGACAAGCAGGTTCGCGTGAATGCCATCAGTGCAGGCCCGATCCGCACGCTGGCCAGTTCCGCCATCGGCGGCATCCTCGACATGATTCACAATGTCGAGGAGAAAGCTCCGCTGCGCCGCACCGTCACCCAGACGGAAGTGGGTAACACCGCCGCATTCCTGCTCAGTGATCTCTCCAGCGGTATTTCCGGCCAAACCATCTACGTGGATGCCGGTTACTGCATCAATGGCATGTGATTCCTTGGTGAAAGGCCTTGGTCAGCGTCGCCTGTTTCGGCATGATCGGAACAGCGACGTCGCCGCCTCCGGAGCCGAACAGCATGCGTACGGGTGAGATCCATCGAGTCACCGGTGAAACCGATGTGAAGGTGTGCCTGGATCTGGACGGCAGTGGCAAGTGCCAGGCCAGCACCGGCGTGCCCTTCCTGGATCACATGCTCCATCAGATCAGCAGCCATGGCCTGATCGATCTGGAGATCAATGCGGTGGGTGACACCCATATCGATGATCACCACTCCAATGAGGATGTGGGAATTGCCGTCGGACAGGCCTTGGCACAGGCTTTAGGTGATCGCCGCGGCATCGTGCGTTTCGGTCACTTCGTCGCGCCGCTGGATGAAGCGCTGGTGCAGGTCGTGCTCGATTGCTCCGGTCGCCCCCATCTCTCCTACAACCTCACGATTCCGAAAGAGAAGATTGGTCGCTACGACACCGAGCTCGTCAAGGAATTTTTCGTTGCGGTGGTCAACAACAGCGGCCTCACCCTCCACATCCGTCAGCT
>CAJXFG010000132.1 GCA_913052185.1 uncultured Synechococcus sp.
GCCAGCGGATTTACAGTCCGCCCCCATTAACCACTCGGGCACCGACCCGAACCACCCGAAGAACTTACCAGTCGGCCTGGCGATCCTTTCAGCCATCTGTGCCGCTCGTTGGTTCTCGATACGATCGGTGCCTGTGGGAAATCTCGTAAGGCCATGCGCCTGCTGCTCCTGAACGGCCCCAACCTCAACCTGCTGGGGCAGCGAGAACCTGGCCTTTACGGACATCACACGCTCAAGGAGATCGAGCGGGAGTTGTGCGCGCGCGCGACGGAGGCTGGGGTGCAGCTGGACTGTTTCCAGAGCAATTTCGAGGGTGCGCTGGTGGAGCGTGTGCACCAGGCCATGGGCGAGGTGAACGGGATCCTTGTGAATGCAGGCGCGTTCACACACACCTCGATTGCCCTTCGTGACGCCCTCCTGGGGGTGGCCATCCCCTACGTCGAACTCCACCTCAGCAACACGCATGCCCGTGAGGCCTTTCGCCATCAATCCTTCCTTGCTGACCGTGCCGTTGGTGTGGTGAGCGGCTTCGGAGCCTTCAGTTATGACCTGGCCTTCGATGGCCTGTTGAATCACCTGCGCAGGACCGCAGCATGACCATCGCCTCATCGGTGCCAAGCATCCGCTGGCTTGCGGCACCCACCAGTCGCCGCTGGGTTGAACAGGCCATCGCCAGGCCGATGGAGGTGCTGATCGACCACGCCCACTGCGAACGCAAAGCTGCCGGCGCTGCGGTGCAGCTGATGTTCCGTTATCTCTGTGAGCCAGGCCTGGGAGAGGCTCTCAGTCCGCTGGCGCGAGAGGAGCTGGAGCATTTTGAACGGGTGCTGAGGCTGCTCAAGGATCGGGGTCGTTATCTGGAGCCTCTGCCTGCACCTGGATATGGCGCACTGCTGGCCAAACAGGTGCGCCGCGGAGAGCCCGAGCGGATGCTCGATTCCTTTTTGGTGGCTGGGCTGATTGAAGCCCGGAGTCATGAGCGCATGGCACTGCTTGCTGAGCACAGCCCTGATCCAGACCTGCGCATGCTTTATGGCGATCTGCTGAAAAGCGAGGCGCGCCATTTCGGCCTCTACTGGGTGCTTTGCGCCGACCGTTATCCGAGGGATGTGATCGTGCCTCGCCTTCAGGAATTGGCCGCGGCAGAGGTCGATGCGCTGCGAGGCGTTCTCACTGTCCCTGAAGCGGTGCGCATGCACTCGGTCGGCGTCGATGCTTGATCACGGACTGCACGACCTCTGCCCTCGAGATCGTCACGTGGGCCGACGCTGTTCGCAGTGAGGTTCGTAACAAGGGTCCAAAAGAAGTCTGAAGAGACGCGCCATGGAAAGTGGGTCACTTCTAGAATTGACCCAGTCACTTTGCGATGTCGATGCCTGACCCTGTGACCGCTGTTGCTGATTCGCTGCAGGCCTTGCGTAACGGCACCACCGATGAGCAATGGGATGGGCTCAAGTCCAACCCATTGGTGCGAGATCTGATCGGTCGTTGTGCTGATCTGGAAGCCGCGATGCTGTTGAGCGATGGGCCGCTGGTGTCAGAGCTGACCAGCTGTGGACCTGCAACGCTGAAATCCGCCGTCGATGCCCGTCTGCTTCTGGCAGCCTGAGCTCTCAAAGCACGTTGAGGCATGGGTAGCGATCGGCGATCGTGTCTCCGGTGAATTCGGCGACCCAGCCGTTGGGATTGTTGAAAAATCTCAGCGTGCAGAAACAAGGTGTTTCACCCATGTCGAACCAGTGACGCGTCCCTGCAGGAACCTGGATCCAGTCATTGGCTTCACAGAGCACCTGCACCACTTCATCGCCGATGTGCAGACAGAACAGACCGGAGCCTTCCACGAAAAATCTGACCTCATCTTCCGCGTGAACGTGCTCACTCAGAAACTTGCGGCGTAGAGCGATTCGATCGGGGTGATCGGGACGCACCCGGATTGCATCGACCATGGGGTAGTCGCCACGGGCCTGCGTCTGTTCAATTTCCCGTTTGTAGGTCGTGAGGATCTGCGCGGGCGACGCGTTGATCTCCAGCTGATGGTGTGCCGGCCAGCGCTCGAAGCCGATTCCCCGGTCTTTCAACAGTTGCTGAATTCGCGCGCACTCACGGGTTTTCAGCAGGAAGTCACTGGACTGGACCGAATACAGAGTCAGTTCACTCATGCTGCTGAACGTCTGCCTGAAAGTAGTGAATCAGGGCCGCTGTCACCCTGTTCAGCATGCTGGTTGGCTGGTTGGGTTCGATTGCCGTTGTCCGTCACGTCCAAGTGTTCCCCTGATCAGCTGATGCTGGTCGGTGTCGGCCCAGGCGATCCCGAGCTGCTCACGGTGGCTGCTGTTCGTGCATTGGAGGCAGCCGATGTCGTTGCTCATCCCGTTGCTCATGAAGGCGCGGAGAGCATGGCCCTCGCCATTGCGTCCCGCTGGATCCGCTCTGATCAGCGATGTCTGCCTCTGCTGTTTCCGATGGTGGCTGAGCCTCAGCCACGGATCGAAGCCTGGAGGCAGGCAGCTGATGTCTTGGCCGAAGAGGTCAGGGCTGGCAACAGGGTGGTCCTGCTGTGCGAAGGGGATGTGTCGCTGTTTGCCACTGGGAGCTACGTGCAGCTGGCACTGCGTCGCCGTCACCCTGATGTGTCGTTCGTCTTGATTCCCGGCATTCCTTCGGTGTGTGCCGCCGCCGCCGCTGCCGCTGCCGCCGAAGGATCTCCCGACATTCCTCTGGCATTTCAGCGGGAGGGCCTGCTGATTCGTCCCTGCCCGGAAACCCATGCCGAGTTCATCGCCTTGCTTGAGAGCGCCCGCAAGAGTTCCACGGTGCTGGGTCTGCTCAAGGTGGGGCAGCGCTGGTCGTGGGTGCGGGCTGCGCTGGAGCAGGAAAAGCTGCTTGGTCAAGCCCTCTTTGCTCAACGGGTTGGCTGGCCCGATCAGTGGGTGGCCCCGGCTCAGTCGGTGCCCGACGATCTGAAGCCCTATTTCTCACTGCTGCTGATCCGGCAGTTCTGGCCTGAGGTGTTGCCTTGATCGCCGCTCTGCAACCGCTGACACCCCTGCAATGGCTTGCGCTTGTGCATCCGGTGCTGATCATCCTGTTTGTCTATCCGGTGATCGGCGCCACGATCCGCCTTGGAATCCTGGCCAGAGAGCGCCGTCTGCAGCTCAATCCCATCGCTCCGACAGTGCCCGTTGAACATGTCGATCACGGTCGCTGGGCGACGGCTGGTCTGCTGGTGGCTGTGCTGTTTGCGCTCAGTCATGGCCTGGCTGTGGCTGGCGCAGGCTTCAGCAGCTGGGTGACGGCGACTCTCCAGGCATCGGGTGTTGTGGTGTCGTTTGTGGCCCTGCTGCGCACCCGCAGACTGGTGCTGCGCCTGCTCTTTGCCTGGAGCTGCTGGCTGTTTCTGCTGCTGTTCACGATTCAGCCTTTGCTGGTCAGCGATCGTGCGCTGGCTGCGCCTGCGGTCTGGCAATCGCACACCTGGGGCGGGCTGTTGCTGATCGCGTTTCTGCTGCTGACCATGGCCTGTCAGCGGGAGATCGCCGCGCGCCTTTGGATGCGCCGAATCCATGTGGCGCTCAACGTTCTCGTGGCCCTTTTGCTGGCGACCCAGGCCATCACGGGCACCCGTGATCTTTGGCTTGGCTGAGTCCTCGTCTCAGTGCGGTGTTGTCTGTGGCATCAGGCAGCGATGGAATGGGCGCCGCGTCGGCAGTGTGCACAGATTGCTGATCAGGGCAAGAAAGCTGCGCCATTCAGGTAGGGCCTGTCGGTCAGGCCAGCAGTCCTCCCTGCAGAACAACCAGAGGATGAGGCGTTGTCGGCTTTGGTCGTCGAGTTGCTGCCAGCGCAACGACACTCGATTGCCTTGCATGCGTTCCAGCTCCACCGCCAGTGGTGGCACCTCGTCTGTCCAGTGCAGCGTCATGAGGGGCATCGCTGCGAACGTTGGAGTGGCGATCTCCAGCTCCGCACCGCTTTCACTGAGAGCTGTGATCCGACACTCCTGACTCTGTCCTGCGTGATCTTCCAGGACTCCTGGCAGGCAAGCGCCCTGCCAGGGGGCTGGATCCTGGGCAGCTGGATCCCAGCAGGCGCGCAGTGCAATCCAGAGGCTGAGCAGGTTGATCACCGCCCAGGTCAGGCCCAGGGGCCGTGCATCGAGCATCTCGCTGTTCAGTGAAACGGTCGTCATCAAACCGACGATGTTGAACAGGTTCAGCAGCAGCAGCCCCAGCAGTGGCATCACCAGCACAAGGCTGAAGCTGCCCCGGTCTCGTCTCTGGTGCTTCGGTGTCACGCGAAAGCCGCCGATGTGTCCCAGCAGATTGGTGAACACCGTGAGGGTCAGCGGCACCGTCAGCACCCAGCCAGTCAGTTCGCTCAGCAAGGCGGTGCGGGAGCCCCGGTTGATCCAGCCGATGCTGAGCAGAAGGGTTGCCCA
>CAJXFG010000133.1 GCA_913052185.1 uncultured Synechococcus sp.
CCATTCCTCTGCTGGTCTGGGGCCTGGCCTTGATCCGTCGCCGCTACCGGGAGATTTTCGCGGCCCTCGCTCTCGACTCTGAGCGGTCAGCCCTGAAGCTGGTGCCCCGTGATCCACCCACCGGGCACCATGCGATTGTCTGGGTTGCGAGCGTGATGCAACCGTCGTTTGAGGCGGTGCGCTACGCCTGTTCGTTCGCCGATTCCGTCACGGCAGTGATCGTCGTGCAGAAGGACGAGGATGCCGGCCAGCTCAGCCAGCAGTGGGATCGCTATGCGGGCACGGACACCGGGGCGCTTGAGCTGGTGCTGCTTGACAGCCCGTTCAGTTCGCTGATCGATCCCTTCTGTGATTTTGTGATGGAACAGGAGCGACGTCAGCCTGAGCGCATCACCACGGTGGTCATGCCTGTGGCCATTCCCAGGGATCGACTGGATGTGGCCTTACTCAACCAAAGGGCTCGCAGCTTGTTCGAGGCGCTCTCCACCGACCAGAGCCGGGTGTTTTCGATTGTGCGCTATTTCGTGCCTCCACGCTCAACCAACAAGGGCGGGGCAACGCCCTCAGGCAGCATGGAGTGATCAGGATCACAGGATGTGACCGATCCAAGGGATCTTCAGCTCAGCTCCTACGACTACCGGCTGCCCGAAGAGCGCATCGCGCAAGCGCCTGTGGAGCCACGCCATGCAGCACGACTGCTGATGGCCCCTCCCCTGCACAGCCCCATGACCGAGCTCATGCATCGGCAGGTGTGGGACTGGCAGGAGGAGCTTCGTTCTGGCGATCTGCTGGTGGTCAACGACACGCGTGTGCTGAGGGCTCGGCTGAGGGTGCGGCGCTCCGGTGGTGGGCTTGCGGAGCTCCTGGTGCTGGAACCCCGCGATGAAGGTCGCTGGCTCTGCCTCGCCAGGCCCGGCAAGAAACTCAAGCCCGGTGATCAGGTCTGGCTTGAAGCCCTTGAACAGGAGCCCATCCCTCTGCAGGTGCTGGCCGCTGATGGTGCCAGTGGCGGCCGCATCATCCAGTTCCCTGCGGCTTATGTCGATGCTGCGGCGATCGAAACGCTTCTGGAGCGCTACGGCGAGGTGCCGTTACCGCCCTACATCACTCGCCATGACGAGTCGGACCAGGAGCGTTATCAGACCCGCTATGCCTCAAGGCCGGGAGCGGTTGCTGCGCCAACGGCTGGCCTTCACCTCAGTGATGAGCTCCTGAAGGCGATTCGCGGTCGCGGTGTTCAGCTGGCCACGGTGACCCTGCATGTTGGCTTGGGCACATTTCGTCCAGTGGAGACCGAAGATCTCAGTGATCTGAGTCTGCACAGCGAATGGGTGGAGGTGACCCCTGAGCTGGTGAGTGCTGTGGCCGAATGCCGGCAGCGCGGGGGACGGGTGATTGCCGTAGGCACCACCAGTGTTCGGGCTCTCGAGGGAGCGGCAGCCGCCGGTGGAGGCACCCTTCAACCCCTGAGGGGGCCGGTTGATCTGGTGATCCAGCCAGGCTTTCGTTTCGCGGTGGTGCAAGGTCTGCTGACCAACTTTCATCTGCCCAAGAGCTCGCTGCTTCTGCTGGTGAGTGCTCTGATCGGACGAGAGAGATTGCTTGAGCTTTATGACATCGCCATTCAGGAGGCCTATCGCTTCTACTCCTACGGCGATGCGATGTGGATCGCTCCGGATGCTGTGCTTCCCGAGGTGACGTCCAGCGCTGATGGCTGATCAGTGAGTTCGGCATCTGCATCAAAAAAGCCCCGGTTTGACCGGGGCTGATGCGGATCGAAAGGCTGGGGTCAGGCCGTCACAGGTTGCTCGATGATCCCGGTGGGAACATCGGCGAACATCACAGAGGAGAGATAGCGCTCAGCCAGATCGGGGAGAACAACCACGATGGTCTTGCCGGCGTAGGCGTCCTGCTTGGCGAGCCGGATGGCGGCCGCAGCAGCAGCTCCGCAGGAGATACCTACGAGCAGGCCCTCCTCCTTGGCAAGACGCAGAGCCATCTCAACCGATTCATCGTTGGTCACCTGCTCCACCTTGTCGACCACGGAGAGGTCGAGGTTCTTGGGAATGAAGCCTGCGCCGATGCCCTGGATCTTGTGAGGCCCTGGCTTCACCTCTTCACCGTTCATGGTCTGAGTGATCACCGGGCTGTGGCTGGGCTCCACCGCCACCGATTCAATCGCCTTGCCTTGGTCATTCTTGATGTAGCGGGAGACGCCGGTGATGGTGCCGCCGGTGCCCACGCCGGCCACCAGAACGTCGATGGCACCATCGCAGTCGTTCCAGATCTCAGGGCCAGTGGTCTTCTGGTGAATCTCGGGGTTGGCCGGATTCTCGAACTGCCCGGGCATGAAGTACTTGCCGGGGTCGCTGGCTGCGATCTCCTTGGCTTTGGCGATGGCGCCGGGCATGCCCTTGGCGGCTTCGGTGAGCACGATTTCAGCGCCGAGGACGGCCATCACGCGACGACGTTCGATCGACATCGACTCAGGCATCGTCAGCACGAGCTTGTAACCGCGGGCGGCTGCGGTGAAGGCCAGGGCAACACCGGTGTTGCCGGATGTGGGCTCGACGATCACCTTGCCCTCGGTGAGTTCACCACGCTTTTCGGCATCCCAGATCATGTTCGCGCCGATACGGCACTTCACGCTGTAAGCGGGATTGCGCCCTTCGATCTTGGCAAGAACGGTGGCTTTGCAGTCCTTGGTGACATGGTTCAGACGCACCAGGGGGGTATTACCGATGGCCTGGCTGTTATCGGCGTAAACGCGAGACATGGGGAGTCGAAAAAATGGCCAATTTTGGCAATTTAGGGAGACTCTCTCTCAGGTGCCTGGCTCTTAAGGGCTTGTTCAAACTCTGATAACCAGGCATCCAAATCAGGCCGTATCCGAGCCACCGAGTCATCAAGCCACCTCTGCGGTTTGCTCACTCGATCTCCAGAGCATTCAGAAAACGCTCCCAGAGATCCTGCGGATTCTCGAGCCCCACGGAGACGCGCAACAAATGGGACGGCACACCGCAGCGTTGTGCCCAGGCAAGCTCCTCATAGTGGGCAAGCAGCACATAGGGGCAGACCAGAGTGAAGGCGGTTCCGAGGCTTGGCCCCTTGCAGACCGCCAGAGCGTCGTAGACCTTCTGCGCCATCGGGGTGCCTCCTTTGAGTGCAAAGGAGAGCAAACAGCCGTGGCCGGAACCAGGGCGCTGCAGAGCCCTGAAGTTTTTGCACTCACCCGGATGAAACACCTGCGCCACGGCTGGGTGACGGCGTAGCTGTTCAGCCAGGGAAAGCGTGTTGGCATTGAGCTGATGCACTCGCTCGGCCACGTCCTGACTGCCCTGGTCGAGGGCGATGGCATCGATGCCGGCAAGCTCCGCAAGCGGTTGCCGGGAGCGTGCTGATGCAGCGAGCTGATCACGCCATCGGGAGTGGTGGCTGAGAACCAGACTTCCTGCCAGCACATCCCCGCGGCCGGCGAAGCTCTTGGTGAGCGAGCTGAACACCAGATCGGCATAGGGCAAGGCATCGATGTTGATCCCGGAGCCGATGGTGTCGTCGGCGATCACCGGGATGCCCTGCTCGTGGGCAAGCCTGGCGATGCTGGGCAGATCCACGCAGCGCAACAGGGGATTGCTGGGTAACTCCACCACCACAGCTGACGGCTTCAGTCGCTCCAGGGCGGCACGCACGCTGGCTTCACTGTCATCCAGCAGGAGCTCGGCCCCATGGAACACCACCTGGGGAAGCTTGAGCACATCCACGTAGGGGAAGCCGATCTGCAGGACAGGTCTGTTCGGACGCAATGCCGAAATCAGTTCCAGCGCTCTGTACAACGCGGTCATGCCTGAGGGATGCAGGCTGACCACATCCGTTGGACAGTCGTAGATCTCCGCCAGGCGCTGGATCACGTTGCTGCGAGCGGCCTCTCCAGCCGCGCTGTTGCTGTTCTGCTCATGCCCGAGGGCAACGGCGGCCAGGCGGGACGATGCTCCAAGCCCTGTGTGTTGCCAGAAAGCCTTGGCCGCGGCGGTGCCGCCGGCATCAGCAATCAGGCAGGTCAGCCCGTGGATCGGCAGAAGCTGTGCCTGTGCTTCCGGGCTGGTCCTGCGGCAGTGGGCGAGGGCGGCCTCAGCCGCCATGCGGTTGGGGTAGGGCCAGCTGCTGGCTCCGTCTGAGGGGTGAGCTGCGGATGCCTCAAGCGACTGAACGGCCAACTCGGCGACCAGCGGATGCTGACCAAATCTTGGGTACACCGCCCGCAAGGCGCTTCGGCAGGCGGGATCCTGCTCCTCATAGGCGATCACATCACGCCATCGAGGCAGTGCCACCGACACGGCGTGGGTGGCAT
>CAJXFG010000134.1 GCA_913052185.1 uncultured Synechococcus sp.
TCCGCTGTGGCCTCGATGGATTTTCCCTGATTGCGCGGGGTCCCGATGAAGGCCTGAACAGGCACGGGCCCGTAATAGAAAGCGGCCTGGGCGCCACGAATCTGTTGAAGATCAACCCCTCCCAGGTCGGCGCCAGCACCCTCTGGAAATTCCAGGGTCACGTAGTAAACGGCGCAACATTCGAAGGCATACCAGCGGTAATTGGTGAGTTTTGCCTTCGTCGGCACGGCAACAAAACTGGTCTGGCCGTTGATCTCCACGGCCCCCCCGGGTGTGGTCGTCATCAGAAGGGCGGCAGCCAGGGTGGAGGTCAGCAGGCGCATCGGTCGCGGTTTGATGGGTGAATCGTCGTTGAAGTGTGCAGCCGTGAGAACAGCAGTGCTGAATGCTTCAGCTTTTACCGGTCCAGCCGGCCAGATGGGACGCAGCTGCTGACTGGGCCAGGCGGCGGGATGCCGGAAGGGCCGGATCCAGCTGGGCGGAGCTGAACGGAGGAAGGGGGCGGGTCCGCAGCCATGCCCCCCAGCGGAACTCGTGATAGGGGATCAGGCGCTGCGGTTTGATGACACCCTCCTGCTTGAGTTTCCACACGAGGCTGCGGTAAGGATCGTCCTCAAGGCCCAGCAGTGAGCGAGGCAGCTTCGCGGGTCCCCAGGGACCATTGCCGCGTCCGTCATGGAGATAGAGCCAACCCCGTTGCTGCAGAGCCATCAGGGCTTCGTCGCGGCCCTCGCTCTCAAGCTCGGCGACCACATAGCCATAGGTGGTGACCTCGGGATCCATCTCCAGCAGAGCCCTGAGGCGGTGGTGTCGATCGACCATCCAGAGCTGCCCAAGACGATTGCGCACCAGGGGAACCGGCTTGCCGCGCAGATAGTCGAGACGTTCCTTTCTGCTCTCCAGGCTGAAATCTCGCTGACGGCTCCGAACTTCAGCCAGCCCGACGCACATCTGGGTGGGTTGCAGACCATCCACTCTGACCTCGATCAGACTGCGATCGTCGTTGTGGTCAGGAATCCGGTCGTAGCGGGCCAGGTGCACACCGGACTCCAGGGGGTGATTGACCCAACACTATGCGGATCTGCAGGATTGGTTGGCTTGGAGATGTGGATCGAATCCTCTGAAGAACTGGCCACAAAACGCTTCAGAATGAGCAGGAGTTAAGCCTCAGCTGCGGTGGACCAGTCGTTTGATCTTGTGGTGCTCGGTGCCGGTTCCGGGGGCCTGGCCGCCGCCAAGCGGGCGGCACGTCATGGTGCCAATGTCGCCATTGTCGAAGGCGATCGCGTTGGCGGCACCTGCGTCATCAGGGGGTGCGTCCCCAAGAAACTGCTGGTCTACGGATCCCAGATGGCTGAGCAGATGCAGGAGGCCCCCAGCTACGGCGTCCATCCGTCAGACGTTCGGGTTGATTCGGCACAGTTGCTGGCCAATGTGCGTGCTGAGGTGGATCGTCTCAATGCGATGCACATCGAATTTCTGGCGAAGGCCGGTGTCACCCTGATCAACGGCTGGGGGCGCTTCGAGGATGACCATCACATCCTTGTTTCGGCCGATCCAGGTGGGGAACCGGAGCGACGTCTCCATGCTGAAAGGGTGTTGATCGGCGTTGGTGGCCGACCTCAGCGTCCCGACATCCAGGGGGTCGATCTGGGCTGGGTCAGCGATGACATGTTTCTGCTGGAGCGTTTCCCCGAGCGGATGGTGGTGGTGGGTGCCGGCTTCATTGCCTGTGAATTCGCCGGCATCCTCAGCGGTCTGGGTGTTGAAGTGACCCAGCTTGTGCGTCGAGAGCATCTGTTGCGCGGCTTCGATGCCGAGCTGGCCGCGGTGGTTCAGGAGGGCATGACCGAGAACGGCGTGAATCTTCAGTTTTCAACTGGTCCTGAAGCCATTGAGGGCAAGCCTGGGGATCTGGTTGTGCGAACGAATCGTGGCGATCGCATCGCCTGTGGTGGAGTGCTGCTGGCGACGGGACGAAAACCTTTTCTGCAAGGTCTCAATCTCGATGCCGCGGGAGTCACGACCCTTGGCCAGCGCATTCCCGTGGATGCGGATCAACGCACCAATGTGCCCCACGTGTTCGCTGTGGGTGATGTGACCGACCGCATCTGCCTCACACCTGTCGCAGTGGATGAAGGTCGTGCCTTCGCTGACAGCATTTACGGAGATCGTCCGCGACAGGTGGACCATGAGCTGGTGGCCAGTGCCGTCTTCAGTCAGCCGGAGCTCGCCACGCTTGGGTTGTCGGAGGAGGAGGCCATCGCCCGATACGGGGCGGATGGGGTGGTGATCCACAGGGCTCGTTTCCGTTCGATGGCACAGGCTTTGCCCAAGCGTGGACCGCGCTGTCTGCTCAAGCTGGTGCTTGAAGTGGAAACCGAGCGTGTGCTGGGCTGTCACATGGTCGGAGAACATGCCGCGGAGATTATTCAGATGGCGGCGATCGCCGTTGGGATGGGGGCGACCAAAGCCGACTTCGACCGAACCATGGCGCTGCACCCCACGGTTTCTGAAGAATTCGTCACCATGGCCTGACGCCCGTGGACACCTTGCTGCAGTCAGGTCCTGATCAGGTCTGGAGGCGCTGGTGCAGTGTCTCTGCCATGCGCAGGGCCAGGGCGATGGTGGTGAGCCCCGGCCCCACGCTCGGGCAGCTTGGGAACACGCTGGTGTCAGCGATGTAGACGTTGTCCAGTTCATGGCACTTGCCCGTTGCATCGACAACGGATGCAACGGGATCGTCGCCCATGCGACAGGTGCCGCATGCAAAGCCCACCACGCTGAGAGGAGCTTCACCGCGGGGATGCACGGGTTCTGCAGTCACGACCTTGGTCACCGGATCGGCCTCCAGAGATTTGAGCGTGTCGATCCAGCGGTAAACGAGTCGGTCGTGGGCTTCGCGGTTGTTGTGGAGGTAATTGACGCGGATCTGTTCCTTGTTCAGCCAGATCTTGTTCTCCGGATCAGGAAGCACCTCGGTCATGGCCCACCAGGCCACTGAGCGCGAGGCCAGGCGCTCCAGGCCGAAATCGGGAATCAACTTGCTGACCAGCGACAGCACAGGTGGTGATTCGGCGAACAGTGCGTCCTGCAGAACTCCACCGGCTGACTGGATGTGCCCAAGTGGGAAATCCACGTTCTTGTCTCCCCAGTAGTAGTCGTTGACGCCGTATGAGCGGGCATAGCGACCACTGTTCGGTTCCGAGGAACGCTGCAGGATCGAGGTGAGTTGAACGTTCATCAGGTTCCTGCCCACCTGGTCGGACTTGTTGTTGAGACCTCGGGGATGACGTTCATTCCCTGATCGCAGCAGGATTGCCGGAGTATTGACCGCACCGGCAGCCAGCACGATCAGATCGGAGGAGAACAGCCAGATCTCCCCGTCCACATCTGCCTCCACCCGCTTCACCTCCCGTCCAGTGGGGCTCACATGCAGTCGCAGAACCTTGGCCAGGGGCCTGATTTCCAGCTTGTCGGGGTCGGCGTTGTCCAGACCGAATAGCTGGGCGTCACCACTGGGATCCTCCTTGCTGTCGGACCAGCTCAGGGGCAGGTCATAAGGCTGGCAGCCGTGACGTTGCAACCCTTCGCGAAGTTGTTCAAGAAACGGCACCACCGGCCGTGGTGCGTGATCAAAGTCTTTGCTGCGTGATGGCTCCGTCGGGTCGACACTGGCCTGACCGTGAACCCGGTAGAGCGTCTCGGCCTGGTCGTAGTAGGGAGCCAGATGGGAGTAATCGAACGGCCAGGCCGGTGACACACCCTGCTGCAGAGATAAGTCAGTGAAATCCCGCTCGCGCATGCGTTCGAGCACGGCTCCCCAGATCTTGGTGTTGCCACCGAGGTTGTAGGAGGTCTGTGGTGCGAACGGGTCTCCATCAGGACCGAACCAGCGTTCCTCCTTTGGGTGATAACGGTCCTTGCGGAGCAGATCCACATCGGCCACGTTCTGATCATTGAGAGCCATGGCATCTCCACGCTCCAGCAGCAGAACGCTCCTGCCCTGACGACTGAGAGCTCCTGCGAGCGTTCCCCCACCTGCACCGCTGCCGATGATGATGATGTCGTAATGGCGGTCGTCGATGATCATGGATGGCTCATGTCGTTGAGAACGGATTGATGCAATCGGCGATCAGCTGGTTCGCTGCCACACATAAATGAGCACATAAAGGATGATCCAGATCACATC
>CAJXFG010000135.1 GCA_913052185.1 uncultured Synechococcus sp.
GCATCGTCGAAGACGGCACCCATGAACAGCTCCTGCATCAAGCCGGTACCTATGCCGATCTCTGGCGTGTACAGGCCGGACTTCGCAGCCATGAAGCCCTGATTCTTTGATGCTTCCTCTGCTCGCTGCGGCGTCACCGGGGCTGATATCGCTGTCCCATCTGGTGCATCAGCCACTCGGAACCTTTGCCCTGCTGGTGGCGCTGGCCATGCTGGTTCCTCCACTGTTCAGGCGAACAGGCCTCCCCGATCTCGTCGGCCTGCTTCTCGCGGGCGTGCTCGTAGGCCCCAGCGTTCTCAATCTGCTGCGACCGGAAAGCGAAACACTGCAACTCGCCTCCGACATCGGCGCGATCTACCTCCTGTTCATCGTCGGGCTGGAGATTGATCTCGAGGAATTCAACCGCGTCCGCAGTCGATCCCTGATCATTGGTGTGCTGCACTTTGTCGGCGGCATGGCGACCGGTGGAGCCATCGGTTTCCTGCTCGGCTACCCACTGGTGCCCTGTCTGCTGATCGGGACGCTGATTGCAACGCACACCCCTCTGGGTTATCCAATCGTGCGCAGTTATGGAGCCCAGCGTGATGAAGCGGTTGTGGTCAGTGTCGGCAGCACCATCCTCACCGACATCGCCTCGCTTGTTGTGCTGGCGATCGCCATCGGCCTGGGAAGGCAGTCCTTCTCACTGGCCAACCTCGCCGGTCTGATCGCCGGCGTTGCGATCTTTGCACTGGCAGTCGTCACCATCATTCGCACGCTGGGCCGCAGGATCTTTCGCGGAAGCATCAACGACGAAAGCCGTGTCTTCCTCACCATCCTGCTCATCCTTTTCATGGCCTCACTCGGAGCTGAGGTGGCCGGCGTGGAAAAGATCGTCGGAGCCTTTCTGGCTGGCTTGGCGGTGAATTCCGTGCTTCCGGAGGGGAAGTCGAAGCAACAGGTGATTCTGGTGGGTGCGGCGCTGTTCATCCCGATCTTTTTCATCCATCTCGGCCTGCTGCTGGATCTGGGCAGTCTCCGAAACTCCATCACCCAGTTTCAGCTGCCCGTCTTGATGGTGATTGGCGTGATCTGCTGCAAGGGCGTGGTGAGCCTGATTGCTGGTCGGGCCTTCCGATACAACGGCAACCAGATGGTGATGATGTGGTCGCTGGCCATGCCACAGGTCGCAGCAACACTGGCTTCTGCATTCATCGGGTACGAAGCGGGGTTGCTCAATCAGACGGTGCTGAACGCCGTTCTGGCCATGATGGTGGTCACCGCAACCCTGGGGCCCGTTCTCACTGCCCGATCGGTGAGGCGACTGGTGGAGCCGGCAAGACCATGGCGCGGCCGTGCTGATCCTGAAGACAATGCTTTCTCAGGCGATGACGCTCCCATCGATGTCGTCAGTCGTCCACTGACCATTGTTGTTCCGGTCGCCAATCCCTCGACGGAACAAGGTCTGATGAGCATTGCGTCGCGGCTGCTCAGCGGTGGGTCCGAAACGCAGGGTCAACTGCTGCCCCTTGCTCTGGTGTGTCCCAGCCTTGAAGAGGCGCGAGGAGGGTTGAATCGTGCATTGGTCTCTGCACGTGAGCGGCTGTCAAAGGCTGCCGCCATCGGCAGTCAGCTGCAGGTCAGAACCCGGTGCCTGCTGAGGCTGGATGAAGACATCGCCGGAGGAATGAGTCGCAGTGCACTGGAACAGGGTGCCGATCTGTTGATGATCGGCGCGGGACGACCCGACAAACTGAGGCGCTGGTTCTTCGGCGACCTGGTGGACGGGGTCTGCCGTACCGCGCACTGTCCTGTTGTGGTGGTCAACCTGGCGGAACGCGAGGTTGAAACCCTGCAACGGATCCTTGTTCCCATCAAAGATCTCTCCGCCAGTGCCCGTGAACAGTTCGAACTGGCCCAGAGAATTCTTGCCAGCCAATCCAGGGAACAGGGGCTGATCACGCTTCTGCACATCGTTGACCCTCGCCTCAATCGATACGGGCGGCTCCGAATCGAACAGGAGCTGCGGCGCTGGCAACCACGCCACAACACAGGGTCGGTCATTCGCATCCAGCTCGCCACGGGGCCAGGCGTGGAAGCCAAGATCGAACGCAGCAGCCGCGATCACGATTTGGTGATTCTGCGCTCCCAGCGCCGACAGGTTGCAGGACTGCCGATTCCAGCAAGTGATCGAACCAGCAACCTGGTGTCTCTGCTGAATTGCGCTTCGATGGTGATCAGTGAGCCCCTGACCTGAACCCGGCCAACCAAGAAAGGAATCATTAAGAAATGGAGAATTTAGGCTTAAAGTGCGCCAATGGATGATGCGAAAAAAGTACGGCCTAGAACCCTGCTCCTTTCAGCCCTGATCGGTCTGACGGGAGGGTTTTTGCTGGCGATTCCGCTCAGCCGTTCGCTCATGCCGGAGTCCGAGGCTCCGTTGTTGCTGCCTGTCAGCAATCCGTTCTCAGCATGGTCAGTCTTCGACAACCGGGAGATTCTTGTTCTGGGCGTTGATGATGGTGGTGGAAACACCGATGCGATCTTCACCCTGAAAGTGGAAGGAGGTCGCACCTCGATCACTCAGATCCCCAGAGACAGCTTTATCGATTCCCACAGTTTCGGCCCTGTCAAAGCCAATGCCCTCTACGCCTACGGGGGCCATGAAGCCGTGAAAGCCGAGTTATCACGACTGATGGGACGACCGATCGACCATCACATCCTGGTGAATCTGAATGGGATTCGAACACTCAGTGATCTGGTGGGTGGTGTGGAAGTCGATGTGCCCAAACGCCTTTACTACCGCGACAACAGCCAGGGACTGCTGATCGATCTTCAACCCGGCCCTCAGCTGCTCAAGGGCCACGACCTCGAGGGCTTTCTGCGCTGGCGTCACGACGAGGAAGGTGACCTTGGTCGCCTGGCACGACAGCAGCTTGTGCTGAAAAGCCTGTTCAGTCGACTCACCAGGCCTGAAAATCTCGTGAAACTGCCCGCCCTGATCAAGGAAGCTGGCAACAATCTCGAGACCGATCTTGGTGCGATGGAGCTGGGTGGATTGATCACGGCGATGGGTCTGACGGAACTGGAAACCGAACGTCTTGATGCACGGCCCTTCTACCGAAACGGCATCAGTTATCTCGACACCGCCTGGCCTGCTCACCAGAGCGGTGCTGACGCGAGCGAATCGAACAGCGGGCGCTACCGCTTTCTCTACTAAGCAAGCACTGAGCGAGAGACGAGCCTTCCTCGCCTGAGGGCACCACAATGGCGACGCCGGCGTTTGCATCCGTGGACAGGAATCTGCTGCGACAGAGCGTCAGGCTCGGGGTAAGCATCCTGATCACGTGCGCCATCGCTCAGCACTTCCAGCGCATCACCTACCTCTGGTACCCGCTGCTGGCTGTCAATCTGATCGTCGACGACCAGGACGAAAACAGTTTGCGCGCTGCGCGGGGACGCATTCTCGGAACCGTGAGCGGTGGGCTTGTCACCTTTCTGGTGCACACGATCATGACCGGCTGGATCGGCATTCTTGTGAGCTTGTTGATCTCCATTCCCCTGCTGCGGCGGTTTGGCTGGACCAGCGGCATATCGACCGCGGTGACGGTCACCGTGATGTTTCTGGGCATTCACGACTACGCGACGCTCAGCTGGGACTACGTCTTCAACCGCAGCGTCGACACGCTGGTTGGAATCATCGTGGCTCTGGTGATGGGTCGTCTGCTCTGGCCGAAGAACCGACTGGCGCGCATGCAGGACCTGGATCAACAACTCACCAACCTGCTGCAAACCAGGATCAAGGCCCACAGCCTGGCACTGCAGGGCAAAGGATCACCGCCACCGGAGATTCAGCCCGCCGTGATCACCAGACAGCTTCTGGAGCTGCAACGGCTGATCAACGTGGAAATGAGCCTGGGGCCTAGGCATGTGCAGCGACTCGAACGCGATCATTGGCCGCAGTGCCTGAGTCTCTGGCGATGCCAGCAAGTGCGATGGTTGCTTGTGGAACGGTTGATCGAGAGGCTTCACCGGGACAAGGGGGTTGAAGATCTCCCTGCCCTGGGGCGTTACCTCGGTGAACGTCAGGCGCCCCGTCGTCGACTTGATCTCAACGGGTGCAACGCAGGGTTGTCGTTAGCCCAGAGGATCGCTCTTGAAGAGCAGGTGACGCGCTTCCGACGTGTGCAGACCTGCCAGCAACTGCTCAATG
>CAJXFG010000136.1 GCA_913052185.1 uncultured Synechococcus sp.
CGTGATGATCGGACTCGGTGCCTTGTTTGATGAGGTTTATCCGGCACAGACCGGCGGCACATCGAAGTAGTCCTGCAGCGTCAGGTCACGGCATTGATGGCATCCATGGCGATGGCAGCGATCGCCTGATCGCTGGCCTTCGGCAGTTGCACGTATTTCCCGCCGGCTGCTTCGGCCAGGTCCTTGCCCATGCCGCTGCCGATGAATTTGCGCTCGGTGTCGATCACCAGCAGCTTGATGCCCAGCATGCGATAGCGCGCCGCCACATCCAGCACTTCCTGTTTGAGGTCGGGTTTCTCTTCGCCCTCCAGTTCCGGCTGGCCCAGTGAGGTGCTCAGTGGCACATTGCCGCGCCCATCGGTGATCGCCACCACGACCACCTGACCCAGGTCTCCGGTGGCCAGGGCATTGGCCCCGACGCGTGCCGCCTGGGTGAGGCCATGAGCCAACGGCGATCCGCCGCCGCAGGGCATCGATTCCAGCCTCCGGCGAGCGGCAGTGATCGAACGTGTGGGGGGAAGCAGCACTTCGGCCTGATCGCCACGGAAGGGAATCAGCGCCACTTCGTCACGGTTTTCGTAGGCCTCCGTCAGCAGCCGAATCACGGCACCTTTGGCGCTCTGCATGCGGTTCAGGGCCATGGAACCGCTGGCATCCACAAGGAAAATCACCAGGGCTCCAGCCTGTCGCTGCAACAGCTTGGCGCGCAGATCGGCTTCTTCAACGATCACGCTGCGTTCGGGCTGGCGCTCGCGCCTCGCCTTCTGATAAGGCGCCGCTGCGCGCAGCGTTGCATCCACGGCGATGCGCCGCACGGGCCCTCTGGGCAGCATCGGTTTGACATAGCGGCCACGGCTGTCGCTGAGCACCACCGAGCGACTGCCGCTGCTGCCACTCTTGCTCTTGGCGGCATTGAACAGCAGCAGGTCGGGATCGATGGACACCGCCTCCGGGTCGAGCATGAATTCCTCGGGGACCGAGGGTGGTGCCTCGTCCTGGTCTGACTCCTCGTTGTTGTCGTCGTCGTTGTTGTCGTTGGAGTCCTCCTCGGGAGGGTCGTTCTGATCCTCATCAGAGCCTTCGGGCGGAGGGGGTTGGTTCTCCGGGTTCTGCTCGCCTGACTCCGGCGGTGGTGGGGGATTCTGGTCTTGGGGCGGCTCCGGCGGCGGTGGTGGCTCCATCTGCTGATCCGGCGGTGGCAGTTGCGACGCGCGAGGTGCGATCACCAGGGCCACAGCCACCTGCAGGTCTTCGGCCTCCACTTGCTCCCGGCCGCTGAGGGCTGCATGGGCCCTGGCGACGCGAACGGCATAGAGCTCAGAACGGTGGCCCTCCACGCCTCCGCGGATCGCTTCGGTCACGAGGTATTCGATCTGTTCATGCGCAATGCGCACATCCGGCAACCACTGCCGGGCCAGCAGAAGCTGGGTGGCCAGGGCATCGGTTTCCTCCTTCCAGCGCTCCGCGAAGCTGCGGCTGCACTGGCCGTGGCTCAGCACAGCATTGGTGATTTCCACGCGCTCTTCGGTGCTCACCAGTTGGTTGGCTGAGAGGGCGATTGCAAAGCGGTCGAGCAGGTGGTCGCGAACGTTGCCTTCCTCCGGGTTGTAGGTGGCGATCAGCAGCGGTCTGCAGGGGTGGCTGAGGCTGAGGCCTTCCCGCTCCACCTGATTCTCTCCGGCGCCCACGGCTGCCAGAAGCAGGTTGATGATGCCGTCATCGAGCAGGTTGAGTTCATCCACATACAGCACCCCGCGGTGTGCCTCCGCCAGCAACCCCGGCTGGAACACCGGACTGCCGCTGGCCAGTGATGCGGTCACATCCACGGCACCGACCAGTCGGTCCTCGGTGATGCCCAGAGGCACCTGCACGAAAGGAGCGGGAATCACCTTGGAGGGTGGGTCGCTGCTCAGCCGGTCGCGGCAGCTTTGATTCCATTCCTCGGGCCGGGTTGGATCGAGGTTGAGCCCGGGGCCTGCCGGGACGCCTGCATTGTCCTGATCCAGCACTTCGATCGGCGGAAGCAGGGCGTGCAGACCCCTTGCCAGAACGGATTTACCGGTGCCCCTGCCACCGGCAATGATCACGCCCCCCAAACCAGGGTCCACCGCTGCCAGCATCAGTGACAGCTTCAGCGTTCCGTGGCCTGTGATGGCTGCCAGGGGGAAGGCGCGGTTCGCCTGTTCCTGAGCAGCTGTGCTGGCCATACCGCTGGCGACCCCTCCACCTGAAACCATGAATGTTTGCCGGCCCTGCGCGTGAGCGCCAGTCTCGCTGATCAGGATCATCGTCTGGCCATCGCCCTTGGAGCGAACCTGCCGAGTGCTGTGGGTGTCCCCCGACAGACTCTGATTGTGGTGCGTCCCCAGCTTGAGCAGCTTGTGAACGGCTGGGCCAATGCTGCGGCGGGAGAGATTCGCTGCTCCTGGTCGCCACTCCTGGAGACGGTTCCAGTGGGAGGGCCTTCAGGCCAGCCGCTTTATTGCAATGCCGTGGTGCTGTTCGACGGGGTGCAGCGTCCTTTCTCTGAGGTAGGTGCTTTGGAGCTGCTCGCTGAGCTGCATCAGCTTGAACAACGATTCGGTCGTGATCGAGACCAGGAGCTGCCATGGGGCCCGCGCACCCTGGATCTTGATCTCCTCTTCTGGGGGGCATGGCGGCTGGATCATCCGCGGCTGGTGCTGCCTCACCCCCGTTTGCACCTGCGCAGCTTCGTGCTCGAACCGCTGACGGCGGCCATGCAGCGATCCGTGGAGTGGCTCCCTGACTCAGGCTTTCAACCGTGATGACGTCAGTTCGATCCGGGTGTCAGCGTCGTGGATCAGAGCGGGATCGTGGCTGCTCACCACGATCAGTCGTTGCTGAGATCGCTCCCGGATCACGGCTCTGACCTGCTCGCTCGCCTGCGCATCGAGAAAGGCAGTGGGTTCATCCAGCACTTCCACCGGTCGATCCCGCAACCAGGCACGCAGCAGGCCGAGTCGATGGATTTCACCACCGGAAAACGGTGTCTGGGCAAGCGACAGAGGGGCATCCAGACCGTCCGGTCTGCTCAGCAGATGACTGAGGCCCAGGCGGTGCAGCCATGCCTCGACGATTGTGTCGGGTTGGTCATCGCCAAGCAGCAGGTTGTCGCGCAGGCTGGCTTCAAACAGCACGGCATGCTGCGGCGCGCAGGCCATCAGGCAGCGCAGCTGCTGGGCCCCGGGCAGACCTGAAAGCTGTGATGTTGTGTGATTGCAGTCGATCGTCCAGTGGCTGTTCTCTTCGTCATGGAGTCCGCTGATGCGATCCAGCAGGTGGGTCTTGCCGCAGCCAGAAGGCCCTGTGATGACGATCAGCCTCTGCTGCTGAAGGCTGATGCAGTTCGGTGCAGCTGCGTCAGCATCAGTGCCCTGCCAGTGAAGCTGGCTCCAGCGTTCCCCTCCGAATTTCTGCAGCGAGTGTTCGCTCAGACGTGTTCCGCCGCTCTGTAAAGGCTTCTCCTGCAGTTGATTGCGGCGCTCACGCAGAGCCTCATATCCCGGCAGGCTGCCGAGGCAGAGGCGTCGGGCCTGCACCACAGCACTCAGGGATGTGCCGGCTCGGTAGGCCAGCACCAGGGTTGTGGCCAGGACCTCGGCCTTGAGTGCTTCCCCCTGCAGCAGCATCCAGAGGCCAGCAATCGCCACCACCAGCGTGTCGCGCCAGGCGTTGTAGCCCGCTCGTCTGCGCACCCGTTCCCTCAGCAGCCAGCGGCCTTTGGCCGTCTCCCGTGCAAAGCGGTTCAGCAACCAGTCTTGAGCGGCAGCGGCACGCAAGGCTTTGAGGCCGTGCAGCCCATCCCCCACGGTGCGTTGCAGGGCTGCATTCAGGCGGCTCTGGATTCTGCCCAGTCCCCAACTTCCGGAGCGCTTCAGCAGGGCCGCGCTGGCGGTTGCGGCCAGCGCCAACAGCAATGGCCATGCCGCAGTTCGCCCCACCAACAGCACACTGATCAGGTAGATCAACATGGCCAGCAGCGCCTGAATCATGCGCAAGGCCTGATCCAGGCTCATGGCGGAGCGCGTGATGTCTGCCATCAGCAAGGCCAGCAGATCACCACGGCCAAGCTGATCAAGCTGCCGGGAGGAGGCTGAGAACATTTTCTGGAGCAGTTGCTGCCG
>CAJXFG010000137.1 GCA_913052185.1 uncultured Synechococcus sp.
TGGACAGCTTCGACACCCAGATGGCACTGGTCTGCACACGCATTCATCGCCGCCGTCGCCGCGCACTGGCTCGACTGGAACCCCTCGCCGCTGCCTGGCAGCAACGTCTCAGCCAGGGCCATGAACAACTGGAGCTGCGGTACAACCCAGGGAGCCTGCTCGAAGGGGAGGAAGCCGAGGAACCCTGGAGGCTGTCAATCGAGGAACAGCTGCGCCGGCAGCGGCCGGAAGAGGAGAGGCTGGGCAGCTGCAGGGTGGGTCCCCATCGCGACGAAATCGACCTGATGCTGAATGGGACTGCGGCGCGCCGCTTCGGATCCGCCGGTCAGCAGCGCACGGTTGTGCTGGCACTGAAGCTGGCTGAACTGGAATTGGTTGGAGAGCTCTGTGGCCATCCGCCTCTGCTGCTGCTGGATGACGTGCTGGCTGAACTGGATCCACGCCGCCAGCTGGCCCTGCTGGAGGCCGTGGGTGATTCCCACCAATGCCTCGTGAGCGCCACACATCTGGACGCCTTCGAGGGGGGTTGGCGCCAACGCTCGCAGATTCTCAACGCTGATCACTTGAGAAACGGGATGAGAAAAAGCTAGGGTCTGGAGCCCTTTGCCTTGATGCCCTGATGGAGCAGACCCTGTCATGCCTGCATCCCAACCCGGGATGGGACGACGCGTTGACCGTTTCAGCCCCCAGCGCCGACCAGGCGAGTGCGACTGACATGGTGGGCAAACATTGCATCCTTGAGCTCTACGGCTGCGATCAGCGCAAGCTCGACGACGAAGCCTTCCTGAGAACCACCATCACGACGGCAGCAAAACGTGCCGGTGCCACTCTTCTCAATCTCATCACCCACCGATTCGAACCACAGGGTGTGACCGGACTCGCCCTTCTGGCTGAGTCGCACATCTCAATCCACACCTGGCCTGAAAATGGCTACGCCGCTGTTGATGTGTTCACCTGCGGTGATCACACCATGCCTGAGTCAGCCTGTGAACACCTGCGGGCAGAGCTTGGTGCGACGAGGCATGCCCTGCGCAGTTTTCTGCGTGAGACACCCGCAGCAGTGGCTGAAGTTCAACGAACACCGAGTATCCAGGCCGGATGAACCCACCTTCAACCGGGTCAGACCCGGTTGAGCTTGCCGCTCACCAGGCCTTCAAGGTCGAGGCTCACACTGGTGAAGCCCAGTTCGAGCATGGCCCGAACCAGATCCTTCCTGAGTTCAGGAACCAGCAGTTCAGCCAGGCGCTCCTGAGGGATTTCGATCCGTGCCGAGAGTCCCTGGGAGCGAACTCTGACGCGAGCAAACCCCCGTTGGATCAGCCAGGCTTCAGCCTGACCGACCTGTCTGAGCCGGTCATGGCTGATGGCTTCGCCATAGGGAAACCGAGAGGCCAGGCAAGGCTGAGCGGGCTTGTCCCACCAGGGAAATCCCAGGGCTCTCGACAGGCGCCGCACACACGACTTGTCAATCTGCAGATCCGCCAGGGGAGAGCCCACTCCCGCTTCAATGGCCGCCTCCAGACCAGGGCGATGATCGCCGAGGTCGTCGAGATTCACACCATCCAGCACCCTCGCCCCCTGAGCTGCCTGAGCGATTGGAGCGAGATGGCTGTGCAGCTCGCGTTTGCAGGCGTAGCAGCGATCCCTGGGATTGCTGCTGTAAGCGGGGTCTTCAAGCTCGCGGGTTTCCACTTCGCGATGCTGGATGTCCAGCCAATGCGCCTGTTGGCGAGCTTCTGCCAGCAGATGCGGAGCCAGCGAAGGAGAGACGCCGGTGATGGCGCATGCCTGATCACCGAGCTGCTCTCGGGCAATCGCAGCAACCAAGGTGCTGTCCACCCCACCGGAGTAGGCCACGAACACCCGATCGCATCGAAGAATCCACTTGCGAAGCTGCTGGAGCCTCTGCTCGTCTTCGATGGAGAGAGGCTCCAGCAGGCGGAAGGTCTCGAAAGCCACTGCTGAAAGCGGGAATCTCGGTATGCTCCGATCGTAAGAAGCGCCATCCAAAAACTGACGATGGACGCAGTCCGGTCATCCGATAGCTCCAGCGGAGCTCGTCGCCGCAGCAATCCAGGCATCGGCATCGTCACAGCCGCGGACAGCCGGGAGCGCAGTCTTGGCCAACTGCATGTCTATGACGGAGAAGGCAAAGGCAAGAGCCAGGCAGCACTAGGCGTGGTTCTGCGCACCATCGGGCTCGGGATCTGCGAACAGCGCCGAACCCGGGTCCTGCTTCTGCGTTTCCTGAAAGGCCCAGGCCGTGCCTACGACGAAGATGCCGCCATCGAGGCACTTCAGCAGGGATTTCCTCACCTCATCGATCAGGTCAGAACAGGTCGCGCTGACTACTTCAACGCCGATGAGGCAACCAAATTCGACCAGCAGGAAGCCCAGAGAGGGTGGGATATCGCCCGCGGTGCCATCGCCAGCGCGCTTTACTCCGTTGTGGTTCTTGACGAGCTGAACCCGGTGCTCGATCTCGGGCTGCTCGACATCAATGACGTGGTGAAGACTCTCTCGGCACGACCGGAGGGCATGGAAATCATCGTCACCGGTCGAGCTGCACCCCAGCCATTGATTCAGATCGCCGATCTGCACTCCGAGATGCGCGCCCACCGGCGGATCGAGCCCAAGGACGACTCGCTGCTTCCATTTCCCTCACCGGGCGGAATCGAGATCTACACCGGAGAAGGCAAGGGCAAATCGACCAGTGCTCTGGGCAAGGGCCTGCAAGCGATTGGGCGTGGTATCAGCCAGGACAAAAGCCACCGCGTGTTGATCCTGCAATGGCTCAAAGGCGGCAACGGCTACACCGAAGATGCTGCGATTGCAGCTCTGCGCGAGAGCTATCCGCACCTGGTGGACCACCTGCGCTCCGGACGGGACGCCATCGTCTGGCGGGGCCAGCAGGAGCCGATCGACTACGTGGAAGCCGAGCGCGCCTGGGAGATTGCCCGAGCAGCCATCGCCAGCGGCCTCTACAAGACCGTCATTCTTGACGAACTCAATCCCACCGTCGATCTGGAGCTGCTGCCGGTCGAACCGATCGTGCAGGCCCTCGTCCGCAAACCCGCAGAGACCGAAGTGATCATCACGGGCCGCTGCAAAAACCCACCGGCCTACTTCGATCTGGCGAGTGTTCACTCGGAGATGGTCTGCCACAAGCACTACGCCGAACAGGGCGTCGACCTCAAGCGAGGGGTTGACTACTGATGGTCTGAACCAGGGAGAGACTCCGGTGAAGCATTTGGAATCAGCTCAGTAACGGGGAACAGCGGTATCCACCTCCTGCGACCAGGCATCAATCCCGCCCAAGACATTGGTGGCTTCGAGTCCTTGCTGGGCAAGCAGCTCCACCGCTCGCGCTGAACGCCCACCCAGCTTGCAGTGGACATAAATCGGACGGGTACCGGCAAGACTTCGAATCTCGTCGATCCCCTCTCCACTCTCGATTCTTGCGAGCGGAACCAATTGCGCGCCGGGAATCACAGCGATGTCGGCCTCCGATGAATTCCGCACATCGATCAGCACCAGCTCACCTGGCGTATCCAACAGTGCGCTGAGTTCCTTCACGGAAATGCTTTTCACGCTCGACACCTCCTGATGACGGCCAGGGCCGCCAACGCCACAGAACGCCTCATAGTCAATCAGGGCTGTAATGGGATCACGAGTCGGTCGACGCTGCAGACGAAGCTCACGGAAACGCATGGCCAGGCCATCCACAAGCAGCAGCCTGCCGTCAAGAGATTCACCGATACCCGTGAGCAACTTGATGGTTTCCGTGGCCTGGATCAGACCAATCAGCCCCGGCATCACGCCAACAACGCCTCCATCAGCACACGAAGGCACGAGACCAGGCGGAGGAGGCTCCGGCACCAGATCGCGGTAATCCGGTGACTGGGGGCCCTTGTTGAACACACTGACCTGCCCTTCAAAGCGCTGAACCGACCCGTACACCCAGGGCTTGTTCAGCAAAGCGCAGACGTCGTTGATCAGATAGCGGGTGGGGAAGTTGTCAGATCCATCCACCA
>CAJXFG010000138.1 GCA_913052185.1 uncultured Synechococcus sp.
GCGGAACTGTTGGACTTGATGAAGTCCATGTTCTCGACACCGTTGATCTGCTGCTCAAGAACAGTGGTGACGCCCTGTTCCACAGAAACAGCATCAGCTCCGGTGTACTTCGCCCTGACCTTCACAGTGGGGGGAGCGATATCCGGAAGATTCTCAATCGGGAGAATCGGGATCGCAATCAACCCCACGATCACGATCAGGATGCTGCAGACCGTGGTGAGAACCGGTCTGGTGATGAAGGTATTGGATGCGGACATGACTCAGTCGCTCAGTTCTTCACCTTCACGGGCACCCCGTGACGCAGGCTCAACAAATTGCTGGTGATCACGTTCTGGCCCAGCTTCAGGCCCTTGGTGACTGGATAGCGGTTGTTCTGCAAAGGGCCAAGATTGACCGGCGTTTGCAACGCGAAAAGGGTCGCAGGCGGAATAACACCGCGGTCGATGCCCTTCTTGATCCTGACCAGGTCCGCTTTACCGGGCTGAGCCTCGAGCTCCTTGAGTGTTCCAAGCCTGAACACGAAGCTCTGACCTGAGGTCTGCGTCACAGCAGCGAAGGGAACGGATGGCTCCAGGCGGGACTCCAGCTGAACACGGGTTCGTAACCTCTGACCGTTGCGCAACTTGCCGTCTGCATTGGCAAATTTGGCGATCACCAGAAGGGCCTGGGTGTCGGCATTGATCCCAGGATCAACCGACATCACCGTGCTCCTGGCCAGCACCTCTTTGCGTCCGGGGAGACTGAGCAGCACCGGCAGGCCAACCCTGATGCGATCAGCCTGGGTCGAGGGCACTTCCACTCTGGCCTCCAGAGTGTTGTTGCGGATCAACTTGGTGAATGGGTCGCCGACCTTCACCACATCCCCGACCTGCACGGAGACGTCTGCCACTGTGCCGGCGATCGGTGACTGCAGATTGCTGTAGGCCAGGGTGGCTTCCTGAGCTCTGACCTCTTCTCTGGAGGCGATGTAAATCGCACGCCGCTGATCGCGTTCTGATGCTTCTGCAGCGCCGAGCGGCACCAGGAATTCGTAGCGTTTCAGCTCCAGCAGATCCTTCTGCTCTCTGGCTTTCAACCCTGCCAACTTGGCCTGCTCCTGCGCCTGATCCAGGACCATGAGCAGCTGTCCGGAATTCACCTGATCTCCCTGGGCGATCTTCAGCTCGATCACCCGGCCTTGTGCCTGGGCAGCAAGCTGAACCAGATCGCTGGCCTCCAGGGTGCTGACCGTGTCGACATCATCGGTGAATGAAGCCTCTGCAACAGCGGTTTGCTCCACAACCGGCAGCGGCCTCTGGGCAACGCCACCCATGTCGCAGGCACTGAGCATGACGCTTGTCAGTGCCACGGGGATCAGGGGTCGGTTCAGACGCACGATCGAAACTCAGCCGGCCGCATTATGACCGCGCTGAAGAGTGCAAAGGCTCAACCTGGGCAAGAATCGACGGACCCCAGCATCAATGCCGTGAGCGGACCTCTGGAACAGGATCTGTTCAGTCATCACGGGGAGGCCGTACGCCGAAGACAGGCACCACTCGCCGATCGCCTGCGGCCCCGCAATCTCGATGAATTCGTCGGGCAGGGGGCAATCCTGGCCGAGGGGCGCCTGCTACGCAGGGCCATCGCAGCCGATCGGGTCGGAAATCTGATCCTGCATGGCCCACCCGGGGTCGGCAAGACCACCCTGGCGCGGATCATCGCCAATCACACAAGGGCCCACTTCAGTTCACTCAATGCCGTGCTGGCAGGCGTGAAGGACCTGCGCTCTGAAGTGACCGAAGCCAATCGGCGGCTCGAACGCCACGGACTCCGCACCATCCTGTTCATCGACGAGGTGCACCGCTTCAACAGCGCCCAGCAGGATGCATTGCTGCCCTGGGTGGAGAACGGCACTGTCACGTTGATCGGTGCCACCACGGAGAACCCCTTTTTTGAAGTCAACAAGGCACTGGTGAGTCGCTCCAGATTGTTCCGCCTGCAGAGCTTGGCTCCGGAAGATCTGCGTCGATTGCTGCACACCGCCCTGGGCGACAAGGAACGTGGCTACGGCGATCGCCAGGTGGAGATCACTGACGATGCCTCGACCCATCTCGTCGATGTGGCGGGAGGTGACGCGCGCAGCCTGCTCAATGCACTCGAACTCGCCGTGGAGAGCACGCCTGAAAACAAACAGGGCGTGATCGAGATCGACCTTGGCATTGCTGAGGAATCCATTCAGCAACGCGCAGTGCTTTACGACAAGCAGGGCGACGCGCACTTCGACACGATCAGCGCATTCATCAAATCCCTGCGTGGCTCCGATGCAGACGCGGCTCTGTTCTGGCTGGCACGGATGATCGAAGCCGGCGAAAACCCACGCTTCATTTTCCGTCGCATGCTGATCTCTGCGGGGGAGGACGTGGGACTTGCGGATCCCCAGGCGGTCGTGGTGGTTGAGGCCTGTGCCGCGGCCTTTGAGCGCATCGGACTTCCGGAGGGACTGTATCCATTGGCGCAGGCAGCTCTTTACCTGGCATGCACCGAAAAAAGCAACAGCACCAGCGGCATGTTTGAGGCGCTGCGACAGGTGCGTGAAGCGCAGCGTCAGGAGGTGCCTGCCCATCTGCGCGATGCCAACCGAGATGGCGATGCCTTCGGTGATGGCAAGGGCTATCGCTACCCCCATGCCTTCCGGGAACACTGGGTGGCTCAGCAGTACCTGCCCAGCGCGCTTCAGGGTGAAGCCTTCTGGTCACCCAGTCGGCAGGGCTGGGAGGGACAACGTCGCGAAAGGATGCTGGACCGTCGTGCGGCCCAGCTTGCGGCAGCAGCGGAAGCCGTCGATGAACATCCGCTGTTGGTCAGCAGCGGACCGGAACAACCTCAGCTGGAGCGCTGGCTGCAGCGTCAACTCTCCGTTGATGGTGAACGCCTTCAGGAGCTGCGACAGAAACTGTGGTCCGAAATCTCCTGGCAACGCACAGACCGCGTCCTGATCCTGGGCGGGCGGTCGCTGCTCTGGTCGCTGGATCCTCTCGGTGCCGTCGCCGAGGGTGGCCTCACGATTGTCTGTTCATCCTCAAGAGAGCAGTTACGGCTGGATGCGCAGTTGCAGCTGCTGGATCCCCTCCATCAACCGGCAGTGCTTGCAGACATCGAAGAACTGGATCAACTGAGTCCGCAGCACCGCTTCGAGGTGGTCGGAGGCCGACTGAACCAGGAGGATCTCAAGACCACTGACCTTGAACAGTTCTGGGCCTGCGTGAGCTCGCGCTCGACCAGCGGCACGCAACTGAGACTGTTGCTGAGTGAACCGCAACTCGGGCCGGCGGGGGGGCTGCTTGAACTACTCATGGGCGAACGGGAAGCGCGCCGACCGAGTTCTTCACTGCAGGCATTGGCCGAACTGGAGTCCATCTGGCTGAGTCAGGAGAAAGAGCGTCAGAGGCTGCTGTCCTGTCTTGAGCAATGTGGCTGGATCGTGAACCAGAGCAGCTGGCAGGAGTCGTTGAAGCTGTCGGTTGAACCGAACCTGGTCGAACGCTGGCTCGCGGAAGACCGTCCCTATCGCAGGGCTCTTGAGCGAAGTGGCGAGGTCGGTGAACACACGTTGCCAGAGCTTCGCCAGGAGCTGTTGCAACAACGGGGCAAACATCTCCCCCAGAGCCTGCGTCACTGGCGGATCGATGGAACCCTGCCCTGAACGGCGTCCATAAAAAAACCCCGGCAAAGCCGGGGATTGAAAAGACGTTGAAGGAACCCCTGAGGGTTCCCAACGATCACCACAGGCCGCGGACAGGAGCAGCAGCAGGTGCGGGCTCAGCGGGAAGAATCTGGTTGGCCTGCACGCAAGCGGGCAGGAACACGTACCAGGACAGCAGTGAAGTGGACTGGGGCTCATTGAGGCCGTCCTTGCAGACGTTCTGAGCACCGTCGGAAGTGCCGTTGTCGTTCAGACGGAAGTCAACGGGCAG
>CAJXFG010000139.1 GCA_913052185.1 uncultured Synechococcus sp.
ATGTACAACGGCGATCAGGCTCGCAAGAAGGTGCTGATCGATCACGGCTTCCGTTTGCCCAGTGCAGCCGACAACCGCCCGCTGAAAGGCGAGGAGTTCTGGACCAAGGCTCGTCAGACCGTGTTTGTCAGTGCCACACCCGGTGACTGGGAAGTGAAGGTGAGTGATGGGCAGGTGGCGGAGCAGGTCATCCGACCCACCGGTGTGCTCGACCCCATTGTGGAAGTGAGGCCCACGACGGGTCAGGTGGATGACTTGCTGGGAGAGATCCGCACGCGGGCCAAGAAGCAGCAGCGCGTGCTGGTGACCACGCTCACCAAGCGCATGGCCGAAGACCTCACGGATTATCTGGCTGAGAACAAGGTGCGCGTGCGTTATCTGCACTCTGAGATTCATTCGATTGAGCGGATCGAGATCATTCAGGATCTGCGTCTTGGTGAGTACGACGTGCTGGTGGGTGTGAACCTGCTGCGGGAAGGTCTCGACCTGCCGGAGGTGAGCCTGGTGGCGATTCTTGATGCTGACAAGGAGGGCTTCCTGCGAGCGCAGCGTTCACTGATTCAGACGATTGGTCGGGCAGCACGGCATGTGGAGGGTGTGGCGTTGCTCTATGCCGACAACATGACGGATTCGATGGCCAGAGCGATCGAAGAGACTGAACGGCGGCGCAAGATCCAGCAGGGGTACAACGAAAAGCATGGAATTGTGCCCACGGCTGCGGGTAAAAAAGCCAGCAATTCGATCCTGTCGTTTCTGGAGCTCTCCCGGAAACTCAAGACCGATGGCCCCGATGCCGATCTGGTGCAGGTGGCCGGCAAGGCCGTTCAGGCACTCGAGGACGATGCCGATGGCATGGCTCTCGATGCTTTGCCCGAGTTGATCGATCAGCTTGAAATCAAGATGAAGGATGCGGCCAAGAAGCTCGACTTTGAGGAGGCTGCCAACCTTCGTGACCGGATCAAGCAGCTGCGTCAGAAGCTGGTGGGGCAAAGCTGAGCTCTCGCGGCTCAGCTAGGCCACCAGCGGCGATTCGGTTCCTTCGGCTTCATGGCGGGTGCTGCCCCCCAGCTTGAAACCGGCATGAACGGCCTGAAGCGCTGCAACGCCTTCGGCTTCAGCCACCACGCAGCTGGTGCGGATCTCACTGGTGGCGATCATCTCGATATTGACGCCGGCATCGGCCAGATAACGGAACATGCGACCCGCGGTACCTGCGGTGGCGGGCATGCCTGCACCCACGGCACTCACCCTGGCAATGGCTGGGCCATCCTCCAGCAATGCTCCCGGCCACTGGGCCAGCAGAGCGCTCAGGGCCCGGTCTGCGGCGCTGCGGTCGTCGCGCTTGAGCGTGAAGCTGATATCGCGGCTTCCGTCTGCGTGCTGACGTTCCGACTGAACGATGGCATCGAGGCTGATCCCCGCATCGGCCAGGGCGTTGCAGAGGGCTCCGGCGGTTCCGGGTTTGTCGGGAACATGGCGCACGCTGACCTGGGCCTGGTCACGGTCGAGAGCCACGCCGCGCACTTCCGGCTCACCTTCGCCGCTGGCGCATGGGTTCAGGCTGATCTGCCCGTCTTCAAGTTCAAAGGCCTCCTGGGTGGCCTGTAGAGCTTTGCTCCCTGCTTCGGCGTTGATCACGCAGCTGACTTTCACCTCACTGGTTGCGATCAGGCGCAGATTGATGCCCACGCGTGAGAGGGTCTGGAACAGTCCGGCGGCAATGCCTGGGCGGCCCATGATGCCGGCGCCGCTGATGCTCAGTTTGCTCATGCCTGACTGGGCGACCAGTTCACCGCCCAGGCTCTGAATCAGTGATTCGCAGATGCTGCGAGCCCTCTCAAGGTCGGCTTCGGCCACGGTGAAGGTGATGTCATTGCTGTTGCCTTCGTGGGTGGCCTGGATGATCAGGTCCACGTTGACGCCGCCATCCGAGAGACTTTCGAACAGCTGAGCGGCAACGCCGGGCTGATCGGACACATGGGAGAGCGCCAGCACCGCCTGGTGTTCCAGCAATTCGGCGCCATCCACAGGCCGACCCAGCTCCAGGCCCTCCCGGCCGATCGGCCGCGAGCGGCGGCTGGTGAGCGTGGTGCCCGGTTCATCACTCCAGCTGGAGCGCACCACCATCGTGACGCCGTAGTTGCGAGCGATCTCCACAGCACGTGGGTGCAGCACGGCGGCACCGAGGCTGGCCAGCTCGAGCATTTCGTCGCAGCTCACCTTGGCCATGAGCTGGGCATCTTCCACCTTGCGAGGGTCGGTGGTGAGCACCCCAGGCACGTCGGTGTAGATCTCACAGGCATCGGCACCGAGGGCTGCGGCGAGGGCCACCGCTGAGGTGTCCGAGCCTCCGCGGCCCAGTGTGGTGATCTCAGCTGTGCCGCCACTGCTCTGGCTGGTGCCCTGAAAGCCAGCCACCACCACGACGCGCCCTTCGGCGAGGCGGCTGCGCAGACGATCGGTGCGCACGTCGAGGATGCGTGCCTTGCCGTGGGCGGATTCGGTCACGATGCCCACCTGGGGCCCGGTCATCGAGATGGCCGATACCCCCAGTTCATGCAGCGCCATGGAGAGCAGTGCAATCGACACCTGCTCACCGGTGGCCAGCAGCATGTCCATCTCCCGCTGCGGCGGATTGCTGCTGATCGCGTTGGCTTTGGCGGTCAGTTCATCAGTGGTGTGACCCATGGCCGAAACCACGATCACCAGATCGTGGCCCTGCTCCTTGCAGTCAGCGATGCGCCGTGCCACGGCCTGGATGCGCTCCACGCTGCCGACGGAGGTTCCGCCGAACTTCTGCACCAGCAGGGCCATCCATGCCGCCTCATGTCGCAGGCGATTGTCTCACTGTGCTGCTCCCAGCAGCCCGTCGCGGAAGGCGTCCCCGGGCTGGGTGCCGCGTTTGAGTGCCGCTTCCACATCCAGAAGACGCCCGAGCAGATTGAGACAGCGCTGGGGTGAGCGGCCCTGCAGTTGTTTGCGCATCACGTAGATCCGCTTGGGGTTGCCGATCCCTGCTGCCTTGGCGATCACCCCCACGTCTCGTTCCCCCTGTTGTTCCAGCAGCAGGACCCAGAGCCAACCCCGGATTTGACCGGTGAGGGTGGCCACAATGCGCAGGGCGGGTTCGCCGGCATCGTTCAGGGCATCCAGCAGAGCGATTGCCTGGCCGGCATCGCCTGCCAGCAGGGCGTCTCCCACCTGCAGGGCGTTGGTGCTGAGGCCTTCGATCAGGCTGTCCACCGAGCTGGCACTGATGCGTGTCTCGCCGCTGCTTTCAGCATGAAGAGCCAGCTTCTGCAGCTCCATGGTCAGCCTTGCGCTGTCGTTGCCAATGGCATCGATCAGGGCATCGACTGCAGTGGGTTCCAGCTTCAGATTCAATTCCTCAGCGGTGCGCTCCACCAGCTGGCGTTGGCCGGCACCATCCCAGACGGCGGGCAGTTTGAAGCTGCGTTCGCAGGCTTCTCCGGCCTTGATGCGTTTCATCAGGGCTTTCGTGGTGCGCAGCCTGCCGTCGGGTTTGGAGGGATGGCAGAGCAGCAGCTGGGTGCTCTCAGGGATGCCATCCAGAGCGGCTTCAAAACGATCCGCCAGGTCGCTGGGGCAGGCGTTGCAGAACGGTGATCGCTGCAGGAGCACCAGCCTCGAGCCAGCGCCGAAAGGCGGTGTGCGTGCTTCCTCCAGTGCCTGCCGGGCCTGTCCGCTTTCGCTGCCATCCAGTCGACTGACATTGACGCTCGCCCAGTTCGGATCCACCTCCTTCTCGATCAAGGCCTGAACAGCCCGGTCCAATGCAGCGGAATCGTCGCCCCAGAGCAACTGGATCGGCATTGAGACGTGTCGTCGGACAATGTCGAAGTCTGCCCTGACTGGCAGTCCCCGTCAGAGGAA
>CAJXFG010000140.1 GCA_913052185.1 uncultured Synechococcus sp.
GGTTTGTGAACCTTCCGCCCTATGGATTCAACTGGTGGTTGATCGGTGAGGTGGACGCGGAGGCTTAGGGCTACTGGAGCCGAATCGGCTGTTGCTGATGCTGAGCGATCAAGCCGGCCACCAGCCCCGCCATCACGGCTTGCTGGTGGAGGTCGCGATGCACCACCAGCTGCATTGGTTCAGGGTCCTCCGTCACCGGGATGCTGACGATGGAATCACTGCCTCCCGGGAGCGGTACTGAAGACGTGAGCCAGGCCTCGATCACGCGTTGTTCCAGCAAGGTTGCGAAGTGATCGGGCTTGCGGATGCGGGAGCTGCCAACGGTCCAGACCCTTGCGAGGTCTTCAGGGAGGGCGGTTTCAGGGCTGAAGGCCGCCTCCAGTCGCAGACCCTGGCCAAGTTTCAGCCGCGCCGCCTGATGCACGCCCCGCTCCAACTCCAGGAGTTGGCAGTCCCCTTCGATCTGCCAGAGGCCATCGCGTTTGAGCACGTCGACACCGAAGGTCTTCGCGCATTTCCGCTGATTTCTGCTGACGGTGGTTTGGTGCTGGAGCGTCAGAGCCCCAACCGCATTGCCTGACTGAAGCCAGATCAGACCGTCGAGACAGCAAAGCTGATCGACCGTAACCATGCTGTTGGCCAGGATCTTCAGATCCTTCTCGGCAACAGCGGTCCAGGCAATCCCCAGTTCTGGGGGGCTAGCCCTGTCTGGGGAGGAGCAGCACCGCGCGGGTGCCGCCGCTGGGGCTGACGCCGAGCGTCAGTTCTCCGTTGTGGCCCTCCATCGCCGAGCGCACGATGAACAGTCCCAGGCCGCTGCCGGAAGGCTTGCTGCTGTAAAGCGGCATGTCACCGGTGTGGTCGTCAGGCAGTCCGGGACCGTTGTCGTCGACAACGATCGCCCAATGCTGTTCCCGGCGTTCGAGCCGAATCGCGATCTCCGGAGCAACCGTGGTGGGAGGTTGATGTGAAAGGGCGTCCACAGCATTTTTCACCAGATTGATCACGGCGATCTGGAGCTGGACGGCATCGCCTTCCACCCAGGCCTGCTGTTCTTTCAGCTCGGAGGGCAGAGATGTCGTGATCCAGCTGCTGGCTTCAATCAGGTTGGACTTCACGTACAGCTCAATGCTGTCCAGCACGTCACGCAGATCGATTCGGCTCAGACTGGTGTTCGCATTGCGGATGATCGCCTTCATCTGGTCGGTTGTCTGTGCGATCCGGCTGGCTTGATCGTCAAGGATCTGCAGCGCTTCCAGCAGTTCGGCGGGATCGTCCGCCTCGGCACGCTCGCGTAGTTGATGCTGCAAACGTTGTGCCGTCAGGCGCAGGATGCTCAGGGGTTGATTGATTTCGTGGGCGATGGCCGCGGCTTCAAGACTCACCTTCAGCCGATGGTTCATTTGCGCCAGGGCCTGTTCATCCTGAAGGCGCTGCTCCTGAAACATCCGCGTGATCTGCTGCTCCTTGGCGGCGAGGTTCTGGGTGAGTTGATTGAAGGCCTTCACCATCGACTGAACCGCCACGTTCAGGTCCAGCAATTCCTGGCCGCTGTTCTGGTCCAGTTCACAGCGGTATTCCAAGGCCTGAGGCTGGGCATCCTCCAGCTGGTTGATTTGCTTTTCGGTGGTCTGACTGGCCCGCTGCAGGGCGTTCAACGGCTGAAGAATCCTGTTGATCAGGCTGCGGTTCAGCAGCAGGGTGAAGCCAAGGGCCAGCACGGCAGCGCCGATCTCAATGGCGAGTGTGATTCGGGCTTGCGTTACCTCCGCGTTGGCACTGCTGGCAGTCAGCAAGACCCAGTCGAGACCAAGGTCACTGCCCCATGGCGTCGACTGCAGCAGGAAGGTTCCGTTCTCGTGGCGAAGGAGTTGCGGCTGCGCTGCGCCCCCTGGCGCCTGTTGGATCCGATGCAGCATCTCCGCCAGAGGGTGCTTCAGTTCGCCGAGGCTGCTGCGCTCGTTGTTTTCTCCTGTTGTTGTGAGGGGAATGCTGGGGTCTGAGCTGGCGATCAGACGGCCATCGGCTTCGATCAGCACCGCCAGCCCGTCTCGGCTCCCCCACACCCGGTGGAGCCAGGTGCTGAGTTGGTTGATCACCATGTCCACGCCGATCACCCCCAGCAACTGGCCATCACCGTCAAACAGGGGCGTGTTGTATGAAACCGAATGAATGTCGGGCTGGTCTTCCCAGGCGTAGATGCTGCTCCAGCTCGAACGTCCAGCCGTAACGGTGTCGACGTACCAGGCTTCCTCGTGGGTGGCACTCATGCCGGGGATGATCTCGGTTGGCTCGAGGCGTTCCCCACCGGCTGAGAGGGAGAACACCGTCAGTTGGCCCCGCCCCAGCCGTGTGCTGTCTTCGTAGAGAAGAACATCATCATCGGAGCCGCGTTCCAGGCCCAGAAAGGAGCCATCTGGTGCGCCGTAATTGATGTAATCAACAGGGAAGGCCTTCAGCTGATGCCAGAACCGGCGCCCAAGAGCATCGAAGTTTTTCAACAGATCAGGCTGGGCATCAATGGCCGATGCGTTGAGGTCATTGAGAAACATCGGAACGCGCAGCTTTCCGCTCAGTTGCTCACGAATCTCAGTGATCGAAAGGTTGGTGCGGTGCACTTCACTTTCCTGAATCCCGCTGTTCCGCCCCAGGGTGTAAGTCAAAAGACTGAATGAACCCGCCACCAGGATCAGTTGCAGTCCGGTGGAGCGGACCAGCCGTTGTCCCAGGCTCAATGTGGAGTGCTGGCTCATGGGCGCGGGTTGATCTGACGTGTCAGGGATGCCTCTCGAATCAATTCAGCACCGCTGAGCTTGAGTTTCTGGGCAATGGCTTTGCGGTGCGATTCGATCGTTGATGTGGCGCTGTTCAAAATGTGCGCGATCTCCTTGGTGCTTTTGCCAGCACCAATGAGCTCGAAGATTTCGCTCTGGCGTGGCGTCAAACGTTGATGTGCTGGTTGCAGGATCGTGCTCAAGCTGTGGTGCAGTGCATCGAACGAATCACGCTTGTCGATCAGGGCATGGATTGATCCGCGCAGTTCATGGGAAATCTTGAAGTCTTCTGGTGCTCCTGTCAGAACAACGAGTTGAATTGAGGGATTGCTTTGGACAAGACGCAGGCCAAGTTCGCTGCCGTCACCATCTGGAAGATGCAGATCCAGGATGGCTAAATCCACCGGCATGTCTTTGCTGATGACGATCGCTTGCTCGCACGTTGTGGCTTTCGAGACGGTCGCGATCTCGGAGAAAGCATCCACGATGGTTGCCAGCAGATCCAGCAAGATCTGCTGATCTTCAACAACAAGACAGTGCAAGGATTTCTCGACTGATCATCAAAACCTAGGTCGCCTAGTTCGCTTTTACATCTGTTCGAGTTCGTTGTTCACCAGAGGGCTCAGCCGCTCCGCCTCGGCTGCATCGACCATCGCAAGCCGGCAGCGACGGCTCAGAACATCGTCGGCGCAGCGGGCGTGCTCCTTGTGGATGGCGTGCTGGATCTCAGCGCGGCAGATCGGGATCACACTGCTCAGTGGTTCGCGTGCCTCCATCGGGGCCTGAGCCATCACCGCCTCGGCGCACAGGCCGAAGTTGTGCTGCAGATGCAGGATCTGTTGGGCTCGTTCGGGTGTGTCGGGCAGCAGGCCCTCGAGGGCCAACGCTTGCTGCTGCAGTTCGGCGATGGTCTGTTCAGGCTTGGCGGCTGCCCCGAGCAGCGGCAGGGATTGGGGCTTCGGCAGCGGTGCTGAAAGCTGGCGTTCCACCGCGGTCAGGGTGTCTTCAGCCATCGGCCGGCAGGTGGTCC
>CAJXFG010000141.1 GCA_913052185.1 uncultured Synechococcus sp.
TTCATCTCAAGGATCAGGGCAGACGGGCTCTGATGGTGGGAGCGGACGTCTACCGTCCAGCCGCCATTGAGCAGCTGAAGACCCTCGGTGGTCAGATCGGCGTCGAGGTGTTCAGTCTCGGTGCCGATGCCAAGCCTGAAGACATCGCAGCGGCCGGTCTTGCCAAGGCCAGGGAGGAAGGTTTCGACACGCTTCTGGTGGACACCGCCGGTCGCCTCCAGATCGACACCGAGATGATGGAGGAGATGGTGCGGATCCGCACCGCCGTGCAGCCGGATGAAGTGCTGCTGGTGGTGGATTCGATGATCGGCCAGGAAGCGGCG
The DNA here is from genome assembly GCA_913052185.1 of uncultured Synechococcus sp. Classification (GTDB taxonomy): domain Bacteria; phylum Cyanobacteriota; class Cyanobacteriia; order PCC-6307; family Cyanobiaceae; genus Synechococcus_C. The sequence goes on from CAJXFG010000141.1 coordinate 324, forward strand.
GATCTCACCAGGGCTTTCCACGATCAGGTGGGAATCACCGGAGCGGTCCTCACCAAGCTGGACGGTGATTCCCGTGGTGGTGCCGCTCTCTCGATCCGCAAAGTGAGCGGTCAGCCGATCAAGTTCATCGGCACGGGAGAGAAAGTGGAGGCTCTGCAGCCTTTCCACCCTGAGCGGATGGCCAGCCGCATCCTCGGCATGGGCGATGTGCTCACGCTTGTGGAGAAAGCCCAGAAAGAGGTGGAGCTCGCCGATGTCGAGCAGATGCAGAAGAAGCTCCAGGAAGCCACGTTTGACTTTTCGGATTTTGTGAAGCAGATGCGCCTGATCAAGCGCATGGGATCGCTGGGTGGATTGATGAAGATGATCCCGGGCATGAACAAGATCGACGACGGCATGCTCAAGCAGGGGGAGCAGCAACTCAAGAAGATCGAGGCCATGATCGGCTCGATGACCCAGCAGGAGAGAGAAAATCCCGATCTGCTGGCCAGCGAACCCTCGCGCCGTCGTCGCATCGCCCGTGGCAGCGGTCACCAGCCAGCCGATGTGGACAAGGTGCTGGCTGACTTTCAGAAAATGCGCGGTTTCATGCAGCAGATGTCGCAGGGCGGCATGCCCGGCATGGGTGGAATGCCGGGAATGGGTGGCATGCCTGGCATGGGCGGATTCCCCGGAATGGGCGGTGGCATGCCTGGAATGCCAGGTGGCATGCCGGCTGGCCGCGGCGGTGGAACGCCACGTCGTCAGCGACCGGTCAAGAAGAAGAAGGGCTTCGGAGACCTCTGACCGGCGGCAGGTTAAGTTGGTTGTTTGGCGCGTCTTTCAGCTGCGCCGAACAGTTCCAACCCACAGCCAGCGCCACGATGATCAAGCTCCGCCTGAAGCGGTTCGGTAAGAAGCGGGAAGCAAGCTTCCGTCTCGTGGCCTGCAACAGCACCTCGCGCCGTGATGGCCGTCCTCTGCAGGAGCTGGGTTATTACAACCCCCGCACCAAGGAGACCCGTCTTGATGCTGAGGCCCTGCGTGAGCGTCTGAGCCAGGGAGCTCAGCCCACTGATGTTGTGCGCACCCTGCTTGAGAAGGGCGGCCTGATCGAGAAGAAGGTGCGTCCTGCTGAGATCGTCGGCAAAGCCAAGCAGGCCCTCAAGCGCGAAGCTGATGCCAAGCAGGCCGCCAAGGATGCTGCTGAGGCCAAGGCCGCCGCTGAAGCTGAAGCCAAGGCTGCCGCTGAAGAATCAGCGGGAGATGATGCCGCTGCTGAAGCCTGATCCAGAGAATGTCCGAAGCAACCTCACCTGGTCGCTTCGTTTTTGATCTGCCGCATACGGAGGCCGCTCTTGCCCTGGCAGGGGGGCCTACCTCGCAGACGCTGCGTCAACTCGAAGCTCTGACGGGCACGACTCTTGTTCTGCGTGGGCTTCAGCTCGAGATCAACGGCCGGCCCAGTCAACTGGAGCGAACAGCCGCCGTTGTTGAGCTACTGCGTAAATTTTGGGAGGAGGGTGAATCCATCTCTCCTGTTGATCTCCAGTCGGCTCTTCAAGCACTGGACACCGGCCGCAACCATGAGCATGAAGCCATGGGGCAGCAGGTTCTGGCGAAGAATCAGCGCGGCAATCTTCTGCGTCCGCGCACGCTGCGTCAGAAGTCCTACGTGGAGGCGATGGAGCGCAACGATCTCACCTTTGCGCTCGGTCCTGCGGGTACCGGTAAGACGTTTCTTGCAACGGTGCTGGCCGTGCGCATGCTCACGGAGCGCAAGGTGGAACGGCTGGTGCTGACCAGACCCGCCGTGGAGGCCGGCGAGCGACTCGGCTTTCTGCCGGGAGATCTCCAGCAGAAAGTGGATCCCTACCTGCGGCCCCTCTATGACGCCCTGCACATGCTGATGGGTGCGGAGAAAACCGCTGCTTTGCTGGAAAAGGGAGTGATTGAAGTGGCACCCCTGGCCTATATGCGAGGACGCACGCTCGCTGAATCCTTTGTGATTCTCGATGAAGCTCAGAACACCACGCCCGCTCAGATGCGCATGGTGCTGACCCGTCTGGGAGAACGCTCCCGAATGGTTGTCACCGGAGACATCACCCAGGTGGACCTGCCGCCCGGCCAACTCAGTGGTTTGGTGGAAGCTTCAGAGGTGTTGGATGGCGTCGAGGGTGTGGCTGTCTGCCGACTGACATCCGCTGATGTGGTGCGTCATCCGCTGGTTCAGCGCGTGGTGGATGCCTATGCACGGCGCGATAAAACCCACCCTCGCCGCCGAGAGGGGCCACCGCCGCGGCGTTCGATGGGGAGATCCGCACCGGTCTGAAGTTCACAATTCGGCCGAAGCTGGCAGGATGAACCCAGTGATCTGGGGCACCATGCCAGCCAGCAGCAATTTCCAAGACGCCATCCGCGAGGCGCAATCCAGTGCCCTTGTGGGGCCCAATGTGGTCAACAAGGCCCTCCCTTATGTCGGCGGTGGCATGGCCCTGACGGCTGCCGGAGTGGTTGGTGGCATGGCAACCATGCAATCAATCGGCATCTCTGCCTTCAACGGCTTGTCGATGGTGGCAATCATTCCCTGGTTCATTCTGTTCTTCGTGGCTCAGAACGCGGCCAACAAGGGCAACAACGGCACGGCGCTGCCGTTGATGGCCACCTTCAGCTTGCTCACGGGCTTCACGCTGACTGGCCTCGTGGTGCAGGCAATTGCCGTTGCAGGTGTTGCATCGATCGGGATCGCTGCGCTTGCCACGGGTCTCACGTTTGCCGTGGCATCTGTGGTGGGTCGCCGCATGAGCGAGAGCGTCGGTCAGGCCTTATCAGCGGCTGTCGGCCTTGGTCTGATAGGGCTGATCATTGCCATGCTCGGCATCTTCGTTGCCGGCTTCTTCATTCCTGGCATCTATGCCGCCACCAACCTGGCCATCGCCGGACTTGGCACGGTGCTGTTCGTGGGCATGGCCTTCGTTGATTTCTATACGATGCCCCGCACCTACAGGGATGATCAGTACCTTGCTGGCGCTCTGGGGATGTATCTCACCTACATCAACCTGTTCATCTTCATCCTGCGACTTGTGATCGCGCTGCAGGGCGGCGGCCGCCGCGACTGATTGAACGAAGGTCGATCTCCGTCATGACAACCCCGGAATCAACCGGGGTTTTTTTATGGACGGTTTTCACAGCCCTGAGCCTCGCGACCAGCGTCGCGGTGGGACTGCTGTTCGTTGTTTGGGTGCGACGGATGCCTCGGGCGCTGGAGGACTTGCATGCGTCTTCGTTCCGTTCCGCGTTGGCCGTTAAGGCCTGAATCCATCGCGCTCGGCTCGGCTCGGCTGATCGCGTTGTTCTGAACGATTGCCAATAAAAAACCTCGGAGTCTGTCCGAGGTGTCGACATCGGTTGATCCCCATCACCCGGCCGATGGCGTTAACGGTAATCAGAATG
>CAJXFG010000142.1 GCA_913052185.1 uncultured Synechococcus sp.
CGATTGACGATGGATCAGCTCATTCATCTGCTGAAGGAACAACCGCGCAATCGCGAAATCCCCGATCTGATTCGCGCTGCAGAAGCAGCATCGGATATTGAACTCAGCAACAACCTTGCACTCCTGACAGGCGTCTGGGAGCTTCGCTGGAGCAGTGCCAGCCAACCATGGCTAAAGCAGGCCGATTGGCTACAGAATCTTCAGATTCTTGATCCGGAGAACGCTCGAGGGATGAATCTCCTGAGGCTGGCCGGCCCGCTGGGGTCGGCTGCGGCAATCACGGTGGAGGCCGACTTGAGCATTGATGGGCCAAACCGCGTTGGGGTGCGTTTTCGAAAAGGTGGATGGAGAGGTCCAACGCTGCCTGGTGGCCGCAGGTTGGAATTGTTCAAGGCTGTGAACCAGTCATTTCCGGCATGGCTTGACATCACAGCGCTGACGGCGGACCTGCGAATCTGCCGGGGCAATGCCGGAACAATATTCGCCTTACTCAAAAAACAAGACCAGTCAGTTTGTGATTTCTTCCACTCCTCCAAATCATTGACGGAAAGATAAACTTGAAAAAAGGAATCAAGATCGTCCGGTCTTGATCATCATGATTTCGACATCAGTCTTCAGAGGCACGAGTGATCTGCTCAACGGCGGTTAAGCCTCATCTTCATTTTCATAATCGCTATAGGAAATCAGAAAATCGCTGTCATCGTTCTTTTCGATCACCCATGCGAACACCCAGCCATTTCCCTCACCTGTGTAGACGGTGCCGGACCACGATCCATCCTCTTCTTCAACCTCAAGGATGTCGTCCTCGCAAATTCTGGCGGCACTGGGGAACAGCTTCATGAACACCATCCCCGCCAGCATCGATGCCTGGTCATCACTCATGTAGTTCAGCTCATCCTGGGAGAACCGCATTCCATCGCTGGCGAAGTCAGCCTCGAGCAGGTCGCCTCTGAGGAGAATGTTCTTCGCATGGCCCATGCCGACCTGGATTCGCGCTTCATGGTCAGGCCATCGCTCAGCAAGCGCGATGCGCTCTTTGGAGTCCGCCTCAAGGCTTTTGATTCTGGCGGCGAATTGATCGAATTCCATGCTGTGAATAGTGGCTAGGCCGTGGTCACTTGTCATTGGATTCAGCAAACCGATCGCGACGACGGTCGAACTGCGATGGCCTGTCCATCCAGGAAACGGTCAAGCATGAACTCCCGAACGAACGCAGTGGGTTTGCGGTCACGGAACCGATCATTCATGAAAGCTCTCGCGTGCTGCTCCTGCTTTCCGGCATCAGCGCAGGCTCCGCAGCCCATGCCCTGCGAATGATCCCCAAAGCACCGGGGCACAATCAATGCCCGCTCGGCTCTGTCAATACACTTGGCACATCCTGCGTGTCACCAATTCATTACGAGATGGCAACCAGCGAAGGCAATGCTTGGCTTTCAGGCTGGATGAACATCGAGACCGGTTATTGCAAGACGAAAACCCTCGGCATCTTCTGAACCAGTCCATGACCGTTGAAGTTGCACTGGCAATGCTGCGGCAGCAAGACCGATGGTTGCTGCAACTGCGTGATGAGAACCCTCGGATTGTCGCGCCGGGATGCTGGGGTCTGTTCGGTGGACACCTGGAACCCGGCGAAAACGCCCTTACAGCTCTACGGCGTGAGCTCAACGAGGAGATCGGTTGGTGCCCTGAGCGATTGAATGCCTGGTTCCAGCATCAGGATGAGCAGCGCATCGTTCACGTCTTCACTGGCAAGCTCACCGTTTCCATGCAACAACTTCAGCTTCTTGAGGGTCAGGACATGGTGCTGGCCAGCACTGAACAGATCCGTTCCGGTCGCATCTGGAGCAGCAGGCTGAACCAGGAACGTCCACTGGCGTCAGCACTCGCGATGCTGGTCGCAAGACTGGATGAGATCGATCAGGCTGACTGAAACATCACCACAAGAACAAACGCGATCAGCGCCAGCAGAATCCAGAACCACAAACCACCGGCACGCTGAGTGGTTGCTCCGCTCAATCGCCCTCCGCTGCTGGAACGACGCCCCTGCTGGTCCGCTGGTATGCCGCAGTGGGAACACACCAGCCGCCCACCGAGAGACCGATCAGCGCGAAAGCTGGTGGAACCGCAACGGACACAGCGGCGAGTGAACATCAGCACGAATTCCCACTAGAGCCAGAATCAACCGATGGAGCTTGATCCGGCAAGAGAAACCGAAACCGCCTGGCTGGATTGTCAGGCCGTGGAGACCTGGATTGATGGTCATCGGATCCTTGAAGACTTCAGTTTGCGCCTGCTGCGTGGAGAGTCAACAGCTGTGCTCGGTCCGAACGGTGCGGGGAAGAGCACACTGGTGAAGCTGATCAGCCGCACGCTTTATCCGGTGGTGAAACCGGGGTCCCATCTGCGCCTGTTCGGCTCAGAGACTGTGAACCTCTGGAGATTGCGTGAACGGCTCGGAATCGTGAGCACTGAACTGGAGCAGCGGATCCCTGCTTCGCTCACGGGCCGCGAGCTGCTGCTGGCTGCTTTCTTCGGCGCCATTGGCCTGGGCCGAGACAGAACGCCAACGCCAGAGCATCAGCTGCGCACGCAGCACTTGCTCCAAACCATGGACCTTGATGGTCTGGCGGATGAAAAGTTTGGACAACTCTCCGAGGGCCAACGACGAAGACTGCTCATCGCCAAGGCTCTTGTGCATGCTCCGGAAGTGTTGGTTCTGGATGAACCCACCAATGCCCTGGATCTACGTGCCAGACACAAACTGCTCAGGATCCTGCAAGAGCTCTGCCGGCAAGGAACCACCCTCGTGATGGTGACCCACCAGGTGGACGCCATCATCCCCGAAATCAGGCGAGTCGTCGGTTTGAAGGACGGCCTTGTCAGCCTGGATGGGTCCACCGAAGACATGCTCACCGAGAGCAAACTTTCGGAGCTCTTCAAGACGCCTCTCACCGTTGTGCAGGCGGGTGGGTACAGACAGGTGTTGCCAAGATGAGACCGGTCAACATTGTCTGCTTGACGCTGACGTGCTTCTGATCCTCCCTGCCATCAGCATGGCTTTTGGCGGTTTGCTCGGCAGCCGCATCAGACCCGGCAAGCGCTTTCGCGGCGTGGTTGCGCATCTTGTGGGCGGTCTGGTGCTGGGGATCGCGGCCGCTGACCTGATGCCGGCCGCCAGCCAAAGCGGTCACCCTCTCGCTCTGGCCCTTGGGTTCTGCCTTGGCTTCTCGCTGTTGCTGGTGATCAATGCTGTTCTGCAGGACCCCGAAACCAGTGCTGAGAGCGATCGCGCACGGCCGATGCTGCTGCTGATGCTGCCCTTTCTGGTGGACAGTCTGATCGACGGTCTGGTGGTGGGGATCAGCAGCAAAGCCGCTGAACAGGGTTGGGTGATCCCTGTTGCCGTTGCCCTTGAGATGGGGCTGGCGACTCTCGGCCTCGGCACGCTGCTCGGTCGAGGTGCCGCTCCATGGCGGAGCCGACTGGCCGGTGCATTGATGGCACTCATGTATGCAATTGGCCTCAGCATCAGTCTGGTGCTCACCGATGGGTTGCAAGGAGCAGCACTGACCGGCACCCTCGCCTTCGGGACCGCAGCGCTGATCTACCTCGTGGTTGAAGAGGTGATGAAGGAAGCCCACTCCAGAGGAGAAGATGATTCAGCGCTGGTCAATGTGGCGTTCTTCGTTGGTCTGCTCTGCATCTGGCTGCTGGACAGCAGCTCCGCCTGAACCGTGATCTGTCCCAAACC
>CAJXFG010000143.1 GCA_913052185.1 uncultured Synechococcus sp.
TTCGGCTGAAACCCTTGCTACGGTCTCGCCGGTTTAAACCTGAGCGATGTCAGATCTCCAGAACCAGATGAAACAGGCTGTCGCAGAAGCGGCGGTTGAGCAGTTTCGTGACGGCATGATCGTGGGACTGGGATCGGGTTCCACGGCAGCTCTGATGATCGAGGGGCTTGGCAAGCGTCTGGCATCCGGACAGCTCAAGGACATCGTCGGCGTCACAACATCGTTTCAGGGCGAAGTGCTGGCAGCTCAGCTGGGAATTCCCTTGCGCAGCCTGAATGCGGTGGATCGCATTGATCTGGCCATTGATGGTGCCGATGAGGTGGATCCTGCCTTTCAGCTGATCAAGGGCGGCGGTGCATGCCACGTTCAGGAGAAGCTTGTCGCGGCTCGCGCGGAGCGCTTTGTCGTGGTTGTCGACTCCACGAAGCTGGTGGAGCGCCTCAATCTTGATTTCCTGCTGCCGGTTGAGGTGCTGCCGGGAGCCTGGCGTCAGGTGCAGCAGCAGTTGTCTGCCATGGGAGGAGCAGCGGAATTGCGCATGGCTCAGCGCAAGGCCGGCCCAGTGGTGACCGATCAGGGAAACCTTGTGCTGGATGTCCGCTTCGATGGCGGAATCGCAGATCCTGTCGATCTGGAGAGAAGCGTCAACAACCTCCCCGGTGTGCTGGAGAACGGTCTGTTCGTGAACCTCGCGGATGAGGTGCTGGTGGGTGAAGTCAACAACGGTGTGGCCAGTGTTCGCCGGCTGGATAAAGCTGGCTGATGTCAGCCCAGCCTCACCTTCACGGAGTTGGCATGGCTGTGCAGTCCCTCGCTGCCGGCCAGTTCCACCACAGCACTCCCGGTGGCTTCCAACGCTTCTTTGCTGAATTCGATCATTGAGGTGTGGCGCATGAAGGTTTCCACGCTCAGTGCACCGCTGTATCGCGCCGACCCACAGGTCGGCAGGGTGTGATTAGGACCGGCCAGGTAATCACCGACTGCTTCGGGACTCCAGGGGCCGATGAAGATGGCGCCTGCCTGCTGGATGCGATCCGCCAGCATCCGAGGTCGTTCCACGAGCAGTTCGAGGTGCTCTGGCGCAAATCGATCGCTGAGCCGTGCGCAGGTTTCGAGGTTGTCGCAGACCACAACCAGACCCCATTGCCCCAGTGACTGCCTGCAGATGGCTTCACGAGGATGCTCGCTCAGCTGGGCTTCAAGCTCCGCGGGCAAGGCCTCAGCCAGAGCCTGGGAGGTGGTCAGCAGGATGGCTGCGGCCAGTGGATCGTGTTCCGCCTGAGCCAGAAGATCCGAGGCCACCTGGGCAACGGAGGCCGAGGCATCAGCGATCACCAGCACTTCGCTTGGCCCTGCAAGGGAGTCGATTCCCACCTGGCCGTAGACGAGCTTTTTGGCGAGTGTCACGTAGAGATTGCCTGGACCGCTGATCACATCGACGCGGGGGATGGTGTCGGTGCCGAGGGCGAGAGCGGCGACCGCCTGGGCGCCTCCGATGCGATAAACCTCCTGCACTCCAGCCAGGTGTGCCGCCGCCAGCACGGTGCGGTTCACCTGGCCATCGGTCCCTGCCGGCGTCACCATCACCAGCTTCTCAACGCCAGCGGCTTTTGCCGGAACCGCATTCATCAGCACAGTGCTCGGGTAGGACGCCCGACCACCCGGAACGTACAGACCTGCAGCCTGCACCGGTCTCCACCGCCGGCCAAGCCGTTCGCCATGCACTCCCTGCACATCTAGGTCCTGTGGTTTCTGGCGCTGGTGAAAATCCTGAATTCGGCGATGGGCGAGCTCCAGTGCATCCCTGAGGTCGGCTGGGCTGTTCTCCCAGGCTTCTCGCAGTGCTGCCGCTGGAACGCGCAGCGGATCAGGGAGGAAACCGTCGAACTGTTCGGTGAGTGCCATCAGGGCACGGTCACCTTCAGTCCGCACCCTTTCAATGATGGCTTCGACTGTGGCGGTTGCCTTCTTCTGGGCCTGGCCAGTGGTGCGGGTTGAAATCCGATCGAGCTGCTGCTCGGCCCCGGCAGCACTGTCAAGGCACCTGGGCAGACCGCTCATCGCTGGCTCCGTGCTCAGGGTGGTCATCAACGCCGGCCTTCAGGTCTCTTCAAGCTAGGGCCCCTCGAGTCAAGGCAATGGGAGCGAAGGGGGTCCTGAGTTAAGGTTGTGGGCTGTCGATGAGAAATCCGGCTCTGTGGCCAATAACAAGTCCTCAAAGAAGCGCGTCGAGATCGCTGAGCGCAATCGTCTCCAGAACAAGGCCTACAAATCGGCCATGCGCACTCTGATGAAGCGCTGTCTGAGTGCCTGTGACGCCTACACCGCAACCCCCGGCGATGAAGCGAAAGCCAGTGTTCAATCCAGCATGAACGCTGCATTCAGCAAGATCGACAAGGCCGTCAAGAGGGGTGTGCTGCACCGCAACACCGGTGCTCATCAGAAGGCCCGGTTGACCGTTGCCGTGAAAAAAGCCATTGATCCCGCTCCGGCCGCGGGCTGAAAACCCTGACTCGGGGCCAGGTTGATGGTCTCGAACCCTGCAGAATGGATCCTGAAGGCGCGTTTCAGGATCCGATGGCCATCCCGGCATTAATCGACAGTCACTGTCACATCGTCTTCCGATCCTTCGAAGAGGATCTCGAGGCCGTTGCGGAGCGTTGGCGGGATGCAGGCGTGCAGTCGCTTCTGCATGCCTGTGTCGAGCCCAGCGAGATTCCCGCCATCCGTTCGCTGGCTGATCGATTCCCGGAGATGCGTTACTCCGTCGGAGTTCATCCGCTGGATACCGAGCACTGGAGTCATGACACTCCTGAAGTGTTGCGCCAGGCAGCACTCGAAGACAATCGGGTGGTGGCCATCGGCGAGCTCGGACTGGATCTCTTCCGCGACAAAAATCTGGATGAACAACTGGCGATCCTGCGTCCCCAGCTCGATCTGGCTGTTGAGCTCAACCTGCCTGTGATCATCCATTGCCGTGACGCGGCGGAGCCGATGCTGAACGAGCTGCGTGCCCGACACCTGGAAGGCCGTTGCCCTGCCGGTGTGATGCACTGCTGGGGAGGAACCCCCGAAGAGATGAATCAGTTTCTCGATCTGGGTTTCTACATCAGCTTCAGCGGCACCGTGACGTTTCCCAAGGCGGTGCCAACCCATGACTGCGCGCGGGAGGTCCCTCAGGATCGATTTCTGGTCGAGACCGATTGTCCTTTCCTGGCGCCGGTGCCGCGCCGGGGCAAACGCAACGAGCCTGCATTCGTGGCGTCGGTGGCCACGCGTGTTGCCGAGCTGCGCGAACAGTCTCTCGAGCAGGTGGCCCAAGACAGCACCGCCAATGCAAGGCGACTCTTCCGGCTTCCCTGACGAGCCTGACCGCGGGGATACGAAAGTGTAAGATGACTTATTGGCCTGGCCAAGCATGGTTTTCTGTGCTTGGGCTCCCGAAGCGTCCATTACCGTCCGGTGCATTGACGACGTCAGCTGTTCTGACCCGAGTCTTCTAAAGCCAGTGATCGCGGAGGTCGTCCCTTCCCTGGGGGCGGCCTGCGCTGTTTTGGCTGAACGTTTCTCCACGGTTGAAGCGGTTGCCTCTTTCAGGCCCCTCTGTCCCCTCCGATACCTGCAGGTCTCCGCATGAGCAGCAGCGCGATTCAGGTCGCCAAGACCGCCACCTATCTGCCCGATCTGGTGGAGGTACAGCGTGCCAGTTTCAAGTGGTTTCTTGAGAGAGGTCTAATCGAGGAGCTTGA
>CAJXFG010000144.1 GCA_913052185.1 uncultured Synechococcus sp.
ACTGACGCCCCCTGATGGATTCGAACCATCGACCGACTGCTTAGAAGGCAGTTGCTCTATCCAGCTGAGCTAAGGGAGCCTGCGGGCTCATTCTTGCAGCCAATCCCCCTAACGGCGCTTAAGGTTGATGGCTGCGCAAAACCTGCGATGGCACCCAGCCGGCTCACCGACAGTCAAAAGCAGGAGCTTCTGGTCCGTTATCGCTCCGGAGAGTCCAGTGCTGCTTTGGCAGGTGTCTACGGCTGCAGCGTCAACACAGTCAGCCGCACAGTGCGCACCTTGTTGAGTCCAGAGGAGTACGACGCACTTAAAGCGGCTCGTTCTCGTGCGGGCACGCCGTCGCCGTCAGTTGAGCCCCTTGAAGCTGTGAAGGTGACGGAGGCTGCCTCCGGCAGCGGTTCTGCATCTGAGAGCAGCATCGATGTTCAGGATTCGCCGCCAGAAGAGGGCGCCGAAACCTCCACGCTGGCCCTGGAAGACGCTGACGATTTCGGCGATAGCGACTCCGATGAGGTCAGCGATGACGATGGCTTGGACATGTCGCCTGATGATGTTTTTCAGGAGATTGCTGTTCTGCCGGTTGATTTGCCGCAGGTGAGCAGAGAGCAGGTCAGCTGCCGTCCATTCGCTTCCGGCGTTCTTCCCGACAGCGTCTACATGCTGGTCGACAAGACGGTCGAATTGGATCCAAAGCCGCTCAGCGAGTTTCCCGAACTGGGTGTGGTGAATCCCGAAGAGCTGGCACGCCAGGCTTTGTGCCTCTACTCCAGTCCACGCTCAGCCAAGCGTCAGTGCGGCCGCAGTCAGCGTGTGATCAAGGTTCCCGACACACAGGTGTTTGAGCGCACGTCGCGTCACCTGCTTGCCAGAGGAATCACCCGCATTGTTCTCGAAGGCGCGTTGTATTCGCTGGATACCTGATCACCGCTCAGAGTTCGGCATCAACACCACCGCGAGGCTGCCGCCGCTGATCACCCCAAGAACAGTGCTGACGCCAACAATGAATCCTGCAGGCAGAGGGGCAGTTGTCCCCACGCCCAGTTTCAGCCTGTAGCGCTCACTGAGGTTCTGCGCGCCAAGGCAAAGCACCACAAGCAGAGCGGCGCTTCCTCCAAGGGTGATCAGCAGCAATCTCAGGCGCAGCAACATGCCGCGGATTCCATGAAGCTGCGTTCAGTCTGCCTGGTTCTGCTGCTCATGCAGCAGGGCGTAGAGCTCACGCCGTGATCGGCCGGCGCTTCTGGCCAGATCCTTGGCTGCATCAGCGGGCTTCATGCCCTGTTCGATGCGCATTGCAAGTTGCTGACGGCACTGCTCGTCGTTCAGGCTGATCTGCTCCTGTTCAGGAGCACCGCCCAGCACCAGCGTGAACTCACCCTGTGGAGGATGCTTCTGAAAATGCTCCAAGGCTGCAGTCACGGTTGGGCCCACCTGCTGCTCGTGACGCTTGGTCAGTTCACGGGTCACCTGGAGGGCCCGCTCACCCCCGCAAAGCTCATGTAACTCGTCCAGCAGTTTCATCAGTCTGTGGGGAGCCTCGTAGAGCACCGTGGTGCGTTGTTCGGTGACCACTGCTGCCAATCGGTCGCGCCGCTCCCGCCCCTTGGCTGGCAGAAACCCTTCAAAGCAGAAGCGACCGCTTGGCAGGCCACTGCTGACCAGTGCCGTTGTGGCCGCGCAGGGGCCGGGGATGCAGATCACGGCATGGCCAGCATTGCGCGCGGCAGCCACAAGATCTTCGCCGGGATCACTGATGCCCGGCAGTCCGGCATCGCTGATCACCGCAACGCTGTGGCCGTTGCTGAGTTCCTCCAGCAACTGGGGAATGCGCCCGTGCGTGTTGTGCTGATGAAAGCTGCAGCGCCGCGCAGTTGATCCCAGGGCGCTCAGCAGTTGACCGCTGTGGCGCGTGTCTTCGCAGGCGATGGTGTCCACCGCGATCAGTAGGGCCCGTGCCCTTGGGGACAGGTCTCCCAGGTGGCCGATCGGTGTGCCCACCAGATAGAGAACACCACCTTCCGGTTCGGCGCGCTGCTTCACAATGGCTCCGCCCAGACCATTCCCATGATGCCGACTGCGATGAACCTGCCTGCCGGCATCAGTCAGGACCACCTGCTCGAGGAACTTCGCCCTCTGTGCTGGGGAGCTGCCGACATCCTGCGGGCCTATGCCCGCGGTGAGCAGCCGCCCCATGGCTTTTCCCGTGCACTGAGTGTTGACGACGGTGGCGAGGGGCCTGTCTCGGCGGCTGACCTGGCGGTGAATCAATGGCTGCTGGATGGTCTCCGTTCCGCCTTCCCCGATGCTGGCTGGACCTTGCTCAGTGAGGAGACGGCCAAGGAGCAGCTCACCGCCGGAGAGCCGTTGCCTGCCGAATGGCTCTGGATTCTTGACCCTCTCGATGGCACCAAGGATTTCCTTCAAGGCACCGGCGAATATGCGGTCCATCTGGCGCTGGTGAAGGGGCAGCGTCCGGTGCTGGGCGTGGTGTTGCTTCCCGAGGCTGATGAACTGTGGTTCGGTGTAGTGGGGGATGGCAGCTGGTGCGAAAACCGTACGGGCGAGCGCAGCCCTGTTCGCTTCAGCGATCGCTCTGACGACGGCGAACTGATCATGGTGGCGAGTCGCAGTCACCGCGATGATCGCCTGGAGCGACTGATCGCCGCTCTCCCGCTGGCGGGTTCCAAGGCGGTGGGCAGTGTCGGCTGCAAGGTGGCCACCATCCTGCGAGGTGAGACCGATCTCTACATCTCGCTGTCAGGCAAAAGTGCACCCAAGGACTGGGATATGGCAGCGCCTGAGGCGGTGTTGCTGGCGGCTGGCGGTGCCTTTACGCATGCGGACGCGCAGCCGCTGACTTACAACACCGGCGATGTGCGTCAGGCAGGGTGTCTGATCGCCAGCCATGGAAAAGCCCATGCCGCGCTTGAGAAGCAGGCGGCACGGGCTATGGCGACGATTGATCCTGGTTTTCAGGTCTGAGCAGACCGTTGCCCCCTCAGGAGAGGGGTGCAACGGGAGTGGGAGCCGGTTCGGGCTCAGTGTCCTCACCGTTCTGGGGGACACCGCGCAGGGTCAGATTGATGCGGCCGCGGTTGTCGATTTCGCGGACGCGCACGGTGACCTCGTCGCCGACCTTGACCACGTCTTCCACCTTTTCAACCCGTGCTTCTGACAGCTGGGAGATGTGGATCATGCCTTCCTTGCCGGGGAGGATCTCCACAAAGGCGCCGATCGGAATGATCCGGGTGATCGAACCGCTGAACACTTCGCCTTCGTTCACCTTGCGGGTGAGACCTTCGATGATCTTCTGAGCTTCGTCAGCCGCCGCTCCGTCGTGGGAAGCGATGGTGACGATGCCGCTGTCCTCGATGTCGATCTTGGTGTTGGTGCGCTCGGTGATGCCTTTGATGGTGCGGCCACCGGGACCGATCACGGTGCCGATCAGTTCCGGATCAATGCGGAAGCTGAGCAGGCGCGGGGCATGGGGTGACATGCCGTCGCGGGGAGTGTCGATTGCCTCCAGCATCTTCTCGAGGATGTGGAGGCGTGCGGGGCGGGCCTGATTGATGGCTTCGGCAACCGTGTTGATGGCCAGACCGGTGATCTTCATGTCCATCTGCAGGGCCGTGATGCCCTTGTCGGTGCCTGCAACCTTGAAGTCCATGTCGCCGAGGAAGTCCTCGATGCCCTGGATGTCGGTGAGGATGCGCACCTCCTTGCCCT
>CAJXFG010000145.1 GCA_913052185.1 uncultured Synechococcus sp.
GGCGCTTCTCGCTCTGGCCCTTCGGACAGGAAGCAGTGAACCGCAGGGATCTGCGCGGCCGTGATGACCTGGGCACCGGCACCCTGGGCCTGATCGGCAACGTGCTCTGGTTTCTGGTGGCGGGCTGGTGGCTGGCGATTGGCCATCTCAGCTCTGCCCTGGCCTGCTTTGTGACCATCGTGGGCATCCCCTTTGGAATCCAGCACATGAAGCTGGCCCTGATTGCCCTCGCACCGGTGGGCATGACCGTGGTGCCGATGCGCGATGTGTAGTCGATCCTGATCCGCGCGCCTTCAGAGAGGCAGATAAAGAAGATCACGGCTGCAGCGGTTGAGAGCCTCCCTGACGGCATCAATCTCGTGCTGCTCCCCCTTGAAGCTGAGCCCTGCCGGAACCACAAGCCTGGCTTCGGCATCGAGATGAATGTTGCTGCTGAACCAGGACGCTCCTGAGGGCAGAAAGGCCCGGCAGCGCAGGGTGCCGTCAGCACCCTGCTTGCGTTCGATCAGCCAGCCGTTGACGCGGTCGAGTTCTGTGAAGCTGTCGAGACCGGCATGGCAGGGATACAGGAACAGCACTGACAACGCCGCAGCCCTGGCCATGGCCGAAAGGGCCCTGCAGACCATCAAGCGCGCTCCTCGTCGGTGAGGTATTCCTCAACGATCGGAGAGCAATCGCCGCGCTCCAGTGCCGCAATCTCCCGCTCGATGTTGTCGATGAACAGCTGATTACCGTTGCGTTTGGCCACCTCCAGAACGGTGCGCAGACGCTCCAGCTGCATCTGGTTCTCGTCGTCCATGCGCTGCACCTCGCGATCAGGGGCACCAATCATGACGGCTGCTGCATCAGCAAGTGCTCACAGAACAAACGCCCAAACGGTCGGCACCGCTGCAACAACAGCAGGTCAAGATCCGTTAAAAGGGGTTGACACGAATCGGGAACATGGTCCACGGATACGGGGTAATCGGCTGCGGATACGTCGGCACCGCAGTGGCCATGCGCATGAAGAGGGCCGGTCATGCCGTGACCGCCACCACCCGCTCGCCCGAGAACGTGCACGAGCTGCGTCGGTTGATGGATGACGTGCAGCAGCTCGACATCACCGATCCAAACCTGGATCTTTCCTTTCTTGCCGATCTGGAAGGCCTGCTGATCAGCGTGGCACCAACCCGGCAGAACCAGAGCTACGGCGATGTGTTCGCCCAAGGCATGCGCAATCTGGCCGGCGCTCTGCGGCGCAGGACCAGCACACAACCGCTGCACATCACCTACATCAGCAGCGTCAGCGTGTATGGAGACCAGCAGGGCAGAGAGGTCACGGAGCAGGCCTCGGTGGACAACAGCTCAGCTGTGAACGGCATGCTCGCGGCAGCCGAAGAGCTGATGCTCGACATTGACCGCCCCGACACCGCCATCTGCGTGCTGAGGCTGGGCGGGATCTATGGGCCCGGGCGCGACATGGTGGCCATGATCCGTGAGGCCGCCGGCCAGCAGGTCCCCAAGAACGGCAATGCCATCAACGCCTGGAGCGGCCTGGTTGACATCGCCAGGGGCGTGCAGTTCGTCAGCGAGCGAAAGCTCACGGGGATCTACAACCTGGTGGACGACATGCAACTCAGCAGGCGGGAACTCTCCACGCTGATCTGCGATGAGGAGGGCCTGCCTCCTGTGCTCTGGAGTCACGGCAGTTCAGCCAACGAGCGCAGCATCAACGCACGCGTGTCGAACCAGAAGCTCAAAGACGCAGGCTTTGAACTGATGTCACCGTCGATGCTGATTCCAGCCGTCGTCTGACAACATTGTCCAGCGAATTTGCAATCACTGACAACAGTTAAAAGGGGTATTGATTCACACACCAGCAACATGAACCGAGTCGCCATGATGTCAACAATTACGGCAACATCGTGGTCAAACAACAAACCATTGAGATTTTCCAATGCGCAGGCCTTGATTCAGGAATCGCTTTTTTCAGTGATCCTCTGCCAAGCCACGAAACCCTTGTTGCAGAAGTGCATGCAACCCCCCATTCCCAGCTTTTCTGTCATCGTCACCAGACCGATCAGCTGATGGTGCTGCGTGGCAGCCTCGATCTGATCGTGCTGCAGAACCGGCGCTTTCAGCTGATCCGACTG
Source organism: uncultured Synechococcus sp. (assembly GCA_913052185.1). GTDB lineage: Bacteria > Cyanobacteriota > Cyanobacteriia > PCC-6307 > Cyanobiaceae > Synechococcus_C. The sequence goes on from CAJXFG010000145.1 coordinate 2,133, forward strand.
CAGCACAAAGATCGCACCTGGGTGCGCATTCCTCCGCGGATTCCGCATGCCGCCATCAACCGCAGCGGCGAGGTCGTCACCATGGTGAATGCGGTGCTGCGCCATGGTCCGGTGGATCCACGTGACTATCAGCCCAGACCGATTCCGCGTGCGCTGATGCCTCAGTGGCTGGCTCTGCAGAAGCTGGAGAGCGCTAGCCAAGCATGCGCTGGCGCACCAGCGCATCCCACACCTGGGTGGGGATGAACCGCTGCAGCACCAGTGCCTCCGACGCGCTGCCGCAGCGGTAGCGCGGTTTCGGACGGGATGCCTCCAAAGCCGAGGCGATCGTGCAGGCCACCAGCTGCGGCGAGGAACCACGGCGAAAGCCTTCCTCCCAGCCAGCTGCCACGCGGCGCATCATCGGGCCCCAGACCGGATCTGAGGCCTGCTGCTGCATCGAAACCGCGCTCACCGCCTCGAAACCGGTGCGAATCAGTCCCGGCTCCACCAACACCACCTGCACCCCGAAATCGTGCAGCTCGAGGCGTAGGGCATCACTGATGCCTTCAAGAGCATGCTTGCTGGCGCCATACCAGCCGGCTCCAGGGGTCACAAAACGACCGGCGATCGACGACAGGTTGACGATGCAGCCCCGACGGCGCTGGCGCATGGGCGGCAGCAACAACTGGGTGAGTCCGATCAGGCCGAACACGTTGACTTCAAACATGGCCCGCGCCTGCTCAAGAGCCATGGTTTCCACCGGCCCCGTGGCGCCGTAGCCGGCGTTGTTGACCAGGGCGTCCAATGCGCCCACCTCACTGGTGATCGTTGCGGCCAGCTGCTGGCGTGAGGCCTCATCAGCGAGATCAAGCGGCAACACCTCAGCGCCGCGGCTGCGCAATGGCTCCATGGCCTCGAGCCGGCGAGCGGCAGCAAACACCTTCCAGCCGCGATCGAGCAGCTGATGGGCTGTGGCCAGGCCGATGCCACTGGAGGCACCGGTGATCAGCACGCTGCGCCTGGAACCGGAACTGGATGAGGTCATCTCACTTGTGGCATGCCGCACGGAAACGGTCGGACTTACTGGTGCTGCCGTGCTTGGTACGCCGGCCGCTGACGCGCTTGCGCCAGGCACGGAAGGAGCCTGGGCGAAGCTCGGAGCGCATCAAGGCAATCACATCAGCCTCCGCCAGCCCGAACTGAAACGCGATCGCTTCGAAAGTGGTGCGATCCTCCCAGGCCATTTCGATCACCCGATCGATCTCCCGGGACGTGAGCTGATCAGCCGCTTCGCTGTTCATTCAGTGGTCGGGGTGCTCAAACAGAGCCACCGCCCGGTCCGTGTCGTCGAATGCAGGAGGCTCTCCAGCCCGCTCAACGTCGCAAGCGGTCTGCACGGACGGCAACGCAAACGCTTTCTCCAACTCGGTTTTGGCAGCGCCGAAGGGATAGGTCATGGATGCAGCTGTGTGACAGAGGACTGAGCCAGCCCCGCTCTCTTTACATTACGCAATATCAGCCGCAGACGCGTCAGGCGCTATTCAGCGCACGCAAAGCGCTGCAGCCATCCAACGCAAACGACACT
>CAJXFG010000146.1 GCA_913052185.1 uncultured Synechococcus sp.
AGGGTTACGCCGCTGTGCCCGTCGCTGCCGGATTGGCGAACAAATCAAACAAGTCTCGACAGATCCCACGCAGCTGCTGAACCTGCTCGGGCTGCGGCAAATGGGAACCCTCGGGCTGCCAATCGCCCATCGTCACCAGACGCCAGCGTTCACCGTCGTAGGTCATGCCGCGCATCACCACTCCGAGCAGGTTGGGCACGGACGAAGATCCACCCTCAACAGACCTTTGCTGGAGCCGAAGCTGAAGCAACAAACTGCGGCATTCGAGACGCGGACTCCAACCGGGAAAATGAAAGGCGAGATCAAGGGTCTGATCTTCCTGCCACAGACGCGTCTGCGGATCGTCTCGCCAGGGATTGAGATTGACCTTGGCAGCAGGAAAACGATGTCGCACCAGGGTGACCGCAGAAGCCAGGGCCTGGGCCAGCTGCACGCTGTCAACCGCTTCTCCTGCGTTCACCAGTTCATCGTCGATGCCCACAGGGTGAAGGCTGCTGACCCGAAGCGCCAGTGGCCGTTACGGTTGCGACCATGATCCCGAGCACTCTCCGCTCCAGGCTCAGCCTCTACGGACTCGTCGGTGTGGTGGCCGCAGCCGTGCATGCCCTGGTGCTGCTGGGACTGAACCTGTTCCTGCCTCTGTGGCTTGCGAATCCCCTGGCATTTCTTGCCGCATCGCTGGCCGGCTATCTGGGGCACGCACGCTTCACCTTCCGCCCGGAAACCGGTGGCCAACGCTTTGCCCGACGCTGGCTGGTCGTTCAGTACGTGATCAATCTCACGGTCAGTGGTGTTCTGCCACTCGCCCTGCCGGAGGTCCTCGGGGAGCCTGTCCGCGTGGCCGTTCTGGTGTTCACCCCAACGGCACTGAATGCTCTGATCTGGTCGAGGGCTGCGCGATTCAGTCGGCGGCGGAGGGACTGCGTGATCACACCACTGGTTCACGCCGATGATCTCGGACTGAGCCCAGCCACCAACCAGGCCATTCTCGAACTTGCCAGCCAGGGTCGGCTGGACAGCAGCAGCCTGCTGGTGAATGGGCCGGTTGCGGCCGATGGCTTCCACGCCTGGCAGAAACTGACGCGCACACGTCCGGAGCTGCAGATCTGTCTGCACCTCTGTCTGACCGAGGGGCCGTCAAGCGCCGACCCTGCTCTGATACCCGATCTGGTTGATACCCACGGACATCTGAACCGATCATTCGGACAGTGGTTGTTGTTGTCGCTCCTTCCTCGGCGGCATCCCTCACGCATCCGAATCGAACACCAACTCGGACTGGAAGTGGGCGCCCAGATCAAACGCTTCCGAAGCCTGTGCGGTGATGCACCCATTCATCTGGATGGCCATCAACACATTCATCTGGTGCCCGTCGTGCTGAAGTCCGTTCTGGCCCGATCGGCCGACAACGGCATCACTTGGATCCGCCGTACGGAAGAGCCGCTGCCCGCCGGCCTGCCCTTGCGCTGCTGGGGGGATGCCATCCGTGCCTCAGGCCTGCTGAAGTGGCTGGTGCTGCAACTGCTCAGTCGCAAAGCCAGGCCCGCCATCCGGCGCTGCGGTCTGGCCAGCAATCAAAGCTTCGCCGGCGTGCTGTTCACAGGCCAGATGGCAGGCGCTCCAATCCAGGCGGCCTGGAGAGAGCTCAGCAGCGCGGAACCTCGGCCGGGATACACAGCGCCGCTGCTGCTCGCCCATCCCGGAGCTCCCCTCGACATCGATCTCGTGACGGCCGGATTTCCTGTTTCCCAAGCGTTCGCCGCCTCAAGCTGGCGACAGCGTGAATGGCGCGCTCTTCAGGACTTGTGAATGCGTCGGATGAAGTAGTGAGGGCGTGACTTCGCCTCCACATAAATGCGACCGACGTATTCACCGAGCACACCGATGCCGATCAGTTGAATCCCGCCGATGAACAGCACCGCCACCATCAAGGAGGCGTAGCCCTCGACATCCACTCCGAAGATCACCGTGCGCAGGATGATCGCCAGGGCATACAGAAGACTGATCGACGAGACCAGAGCTCCGATCCCCGTCCACACCTTCAGGGGCAGAACCGAGAAGGAAAAAATCCCATCAAAGGCGTAACTGAACAGCTTGAGCGGACTCCATGAGGTCTGCCCTCCCACCCGGCTCACGCGCTGATAAGACAGCTCAACACCTGAGTAGCCGGTCCAGGGCAGCAACCCCTTGGAGAAACGACTGGACTCGCGCAACTGCGTGACCGCATCAAGAACAGCGGCATCCAGCAGGCGGTAATCGCCAGCCCCCTCCTGGAGCTCGATCGAATCCACCACCTTGTTGAACACGCGATAAAACCAGTGAGCGCTGGCCACCTTCAGGCGCGATTCCTGATCCTGGTCATCACGCACCGCCGTGACCACTTCAGCTCCGGCACGCCATTCGCGCACCATCTGTTCAATCAGCTCAGGGGGGTGCTGGAGATCGGAGTCAATCAGCACAGCTGCGCCGCAACGACCATTGACGTGATCAAGGCCGGCGAGCATCGCTGCTTCCTTGCCGAAGTTGCGTGTGAGTTCCAGCAACGTCACAGGCGAACCGACATGACTGTGCATCCAGGTGCGGATGCTCTCAACGGTTGCATCAGCGGAGCCATCGTCAATCAGCACCAACTGATCCACACCTGGGACCGCCAGCACACGCTCAACAAAGCGCGTAATCACGTCCTGTTCGTTGAAGCAGGCCGCCACGACCCAGACACCCTCTGGCTTCGGCATGGAACTGAGGTCGGGTCGAAATGACTCTAGAGATTGCCCATCGAGTCATAGGCTCGCCACAAAGTGATGTCGCCCCGCAGCAACCCAGCCATGGCTCAGTTCGAGAAGCTCACAGCCCCCACTGAGGGAACGCCGATTCGCTTCGAAAACGGACAGCCTGTGGTGGCCGACAACCCGATCATTCCCTTCATCCGCGGCGATGGCACGGGGATCGACATCTGGCCCGCCACCCAGAAAGTGCTGGATGCTGCGGTGTCCAAGGCCTACGGAGGCAACAAGCGGATTGAGTGGTTCAAGGTCTATGCCGGCGATGAAGCCTGTGATCTCTACGGCACTTATCAGTACCTGCCGGAAGACACCCTCGAAGCAATCCGCACCTATGGCGTTGCGATCAAAGGCCCCCTGACGACCCCCGTGGGTGGAGGTATCCGCTCGCTGAATGTGGCGCTGCGCCAGATCTTCGATCTGTACTCCTGTGTGCGCCCATGCCGTTATTACGCAGGAACTCCCAGCCCACACAAGCGTCCACAGGATCTCGACGTGATCGTCTATCGGGAGAACACCGAAGACATCTACATGGGCGTGGAGTGGGAAGCCGACGATGCAGTTGGCCAGGAACTGCGCAAGCACCTGAATGAAGTGGTGATCCCAGCCAACGGCAAACTGGGCAAACGGCAGATTCCGGAAGGTTCAGGCATCGGCATCAAGCCGGTCAGCAAACACGGCAGCCAACGCCACATCCGCAAAGCGATCCAGCACGCCCTGCGTCTGGAAGGCGACAAACGCCACGTCACCTTGGTGCACAAGGGCAACATCATGAAATTCACGGAAGGTGCTTTCCGCGACTGGGGCTA
>CAJXFG010000147.1 GCA_913052185.1 uncultured Synechococcus sp.
ACAGCAGCAATGCGGCCAGAGCCGACAGGCCTGAAACAAGGGGGGCGCGAACCGGCATCACTGCACAGAGCAGGGGATTTCTCCCTGTTTAGCTAGGGCAACCAGGGAGAGGCAGAGAAATCAGGATCCCGCTTCTCCAGAAAGGCGTTGCGACCCTCCTGACCTTCCTCCGTTCGATAGAAGAGATGGGTGGCCTGCCCCGCCAGCTCCTGGAGGCCCGCAAGCCCATCGGTCTCGGCATTGAACGACGCCTTCAGGCAGCGAATCGCCGTGGGACTGTGCTGCAACACCTCACGCGCCCAGCGCACACCCTCTGCCTCCAGTTGATCCAGGGGAACCACGGCATTGACCAGACCCATCGCCAGCGCCTGATCGGCTCCATAACGACGGCAGAGGAACCAGATCTCCCGCGCCTTGCGCTGGCCCACCACCCGGGCCAGATAGCCGGCACCAAAGCCGCCATCGAAACTGCCAACCCGCGGGCCGGTCTGGCCGAACACGGCATTCTCCGCCGCCAGGCTCAGGTCACAGAGCAGATGCAGCACCTGCCCGCCACCGATCGCATAGCCGGCCACCAGAGCGATCACCACCTTGGGAAGGCTGCGGATCATCCGCTGCAGATCGAGCACATTGAGCCGGGCGAGACCCTGTTCATCGAGGTAGCCGCCATCACCGCGAACGCTCTGGTCCCCACCGGCACAGAAGGCGTAGCCGCCATCCTCCGCAGGACCGACCCCGGTGAACAGCACCACGCCAATGCTGCTGTCATCGCGGATGCGGGCGAAGGCATCGCAAAGCTCCGCCACCGTGCGGGGGCGGAAGGCATTGCGCTTGTGGGGCCGGTTGATGGCAACCCGTGCGATGCCGGCTTCGGTGCGATCCAGCAACACGTCCTCGTACTGCCCCCAGGGCTGCCAGCTCACCCCCGGATCACCGGGCAGGACGGCGCGGGACAACGACTCAGCCATGGCAGCGACGACGCTCAGGCTTCCGTTGTACCGCCCCGGGACGACTGCAGTGCAGCGGCCGTGATCTCGCGTAGCTGCCGGCGCAGTTCGGCATCGGCGGATCGATCGGTGCAAACGCGCAGCAGCGCTGTGCGTTGCTGCGCGAGCCCCCACTCCAGCGCGGACTGCAGATCCTCGAGCCGGGTCAGCTGACGCGCAGGAACCGCATGGGCCGCTGCCAGGGCCAGCGGATCCAGGCCCTGAGGCATGGCGAACAGCTGATCGAAGCAGGCGGGCGACGGGGAGGCAATCGGCAGCTGCGCAAAGATCCCGCCACCGGCGTTGTCGATCAGCAGCACCAGCAGCGGCGACGAGGCCTCGCTGGCCAGCAGCCAGCCATTGCTGTCGTGCTGCAGCGCCAGGTCACCGCAGATCAACACGGTGGGGCCCTGGATGCGCGCCAGACCGAGGGCCAGCGAGAGCGTGCCGTCGATGCCGGAGGCGCCGCGAAAGCTGAAGCAACGACGTGCCCCGAGATCGGCCGCAGCGAAGGTCTGCCAATCGCGCACCGGACTGCTGGCCGCGAGCATCAGCGGCAGGCCCTCGGGCAACAGCTCCGGCAGTGCCTTCATCAGTGCGGGCTCGGTGACACCGCCCGCAGCGGGTAACTGCTGATCGAGAACGCGTTGAACCTGCGCATCGGCCTGAGTCCAGGCCGTCAGCAGCGCCCGCGAGCTCGCCGGACTGAAGCGAGCAGCTCCACTGATGGCGTTCCACCAGGCGGCCAGACCGATACAGCACTGCTGCGACAAGCCCAGCGGATCCAGGCAGCGAGGTTCGCCTTCGCTGATCAGCAGCTGGCCTGAACCCAGGCTGGTCAACCAGCTCTCCAACCGACGGCTTGCAGGCAGAGGCCCCAGCCGCAGCACCTGAAGACCGGCAGCCGCAGCAGGCAGACCGTTCGGCAACAGCAACTCCCAGTGGCGGATCAGGTTGGGCAGACCCGCGGGGATCGCAGCCAGCGGGTCTGCCAGCACCGGCCAGCCCGTGCACTCAGCGACGGCTTTGAGTGCCTGCTGATAGGCGGGCTGATCCGTTTCCAGACCGCGCCAGGGGCCGGCCACCACCACACCTGGACGGGACCAGTCGAGAGCATCCGGCGGCGGCAGCGCTGCAGCGTGGCTTGGCCGGCTGAGCTGATGCTGCTGGAACGCGGCGACGTCCCAGCCCGACCAGGCCTGCCGTTGGTCTTCGAGGCTGGGATGCAAGGGCTCCTCAAAGGGGAGATTGAGATGCACCGGCCCGGGATGCAGCAGCGTCTGCTCCCAGGCAGCTGTCGCCAAGGAGTCCAGCTCGGCCGGCGAGAGCTGGTGCAGGCCACCCAGGGGGCCGGTCGTGAACGAACGACAAACCGGCCTCAGAAAATCCTCCTGATTGACCGTCTGATTGGCGCCGCAGTTCTTGAGGCGCTGCGGCCGATCAGCAGTCAGCAGCAGCAGCGGCAGCGCTGAGCGGTCGGCCTCAACCGCAGCGGGCAACAGATTGGCCACCGCCGTGCCTGAGGTGGTGATTACTGCAGCCGCACGTCCGGATGCAGCAGCCATCCCGAGGGCATGGAAGGCGGCAGAGCGCTCATCGATGGCCGTGGTGAGCGTCAGCAAGCCCCGATCAGCCAGGCCTCCTGCCGCCAGTGCCAGTGGTGCGGAACGACTGCCAGGGCAGAGCACCAACCGCTGCAGACCCTGGCGATGCAGGCACAGCAGCAGGCCGATGGCTGAAACAAGATTGTCGGCAGCGTGACTCAGACCTGATGTCGGGGCTGATGCGATCCTCGGACAAGGCCACCCCTCACCGCTGACTCCGCTGATGAGCGATCCGTCCGCCGACTCCTCCAAACCAAGCGGAAACTGGCGCTCGTTGCTGATCTGGGTGCTGCTGGCCCTGCTGTTGCGCTGGCAGGTGGTGGAACCGCGCTGGATTCCCTCCGGTTCGATGCTGCCAACCCTGCAACTGCAGGACCGGATCCTGGTGGAAAAACTGCGTCCTCGCCTGGACCGGGTCCGTCATCAACCGCTGCCGCTGGGCAGCATCGTGGTGTTCCGGGTTCCTGAGGCGCTGGTGCAGGCGGGCTATGACCCCAATGCGGCCTTGATCAAACGCGTGGTGGGCAGGCCCGGAGACCTGCTGGAGGTGCGTGATGGCCAGCTCTGGCGCAACGGAGAAGCGGTGGCGGAACCCTGGTTGAGCGAGGGCATCAACTATGTGATGACTGCAGTCACCGTGCCCGACAACGAGCTCTGGGTGATGGGAGACAACCGCAATGCCAGCCTTGATTCCCACCTGTGGGGACCGCTGCCGGAAGCCGATGTGATCGGAACGGCCATCCTGCGCTACTGGCCGCTCAGCCGGTTCGGTCCGATTCGGTTCTCCGGACCGGACGCCGTAGTGACGGAGAGCACAGCTGCGATAGGGTCAGGGGCATGACGGAGAGCGATGGGATGTTCAACCCGGAGTTTCTGACCACTGACAACCAGGAGGGTCAGCCCGTCAATGGACTGATTCAGTACCTGCAGGATCAGTCACCAGACGTGCTTCAGCGGGTGGCCAAGTCGGCCAGCCCCGACATTCAGGACATCAT
>CAJXFG010000148.1 GCA_913052185.1 uncultured Synechococcus sp.
TGCGCGAACGCAAGACCGTGATCCTCAATCTCACAATGATGGAGCCTGATCAGGCCCAGAGAGCGGTTGACTTCGTGGCTGGTGGCACCTTCGCCATCGATGGCCATCAAGAGCGGGTCGGCGAGAGCATCTTCCTGTTTGCCCCGAGTTGTGTCACTGTCACCAACGCCAGTCAGGACGAGAGCACCACGCCCACTGTGGTCACCAAGGATGTTGAGACTGCCTCCGCGGAAAGCAGCGTGGCCCCTGCTCCGGCCTGGGCTGCCTCAGACGCTGCCGCTCTTTGACATTTCGCTTCGGTGACCGTTTCCGTTGGTGTGATTGGTCTGGGCCGAATGGCCCGGGCCTTGGTGTGTCCTCTGATTGAGCGCGGCACACTTCAGGCATCGAATGTCATCGGAGTCGTTGGCAGTGAAGCCTCTGCCAACCGGTTGGCATCCGAGTTGCCCGAGGGTTTGACAGTCGTTGCCGCCTCCGATCCTCGGGCGGTGGAAGCCTGGACTGCACCGGTTCAGTTGCTCGCAGTGAAGCCTCAGCAACTCGATGCTGTTGCGGCTGCAGTGGATCCAGTTCAGACCGCTCAGCCACCACTGCTGATCTCGGTGTTGGCAGGCGTCACACTGGAGCGGCTTCAGAGCAGATTCCCTGGGCGGGCCTGTGTGCGTGCCGTTCCCAACACCCCTTGCTTGGTGGGTGAGGGGTTGTGTGGTCTGGCCTGGGGGGAAGGCGTCTCGCAACAGCAACGTCAGTGGGTGACGGAGGCCTTTCAGCCAGTGAGTGAGGTGCTGGAGTTGCCCGAATCGAGGCTCGACGCCTTTCTGGCTCTGACTTCCTCTGGGCCTGCCTACGTGGCCTTGATCGCTGAGGCGATGGCTGATGGTGCAGTGGCCGCTGGTTTACCTCGTGACCAGGCCCACAGGCTGGCTCATCGGACTCTGGCCGGGACCGCGGCTTTGCTCGATCAGCAGCAACTGCATCCGGGTCAGCTCAAAGACATGGTCGCCTCGCCAGGAGGCACCACCATGGCGGCACTTCGCAAGCTCGAGCAGGCCGGGGTCCGTTCAGCTCTGATTGAAGCGGTGATCGCCGCCACCGAACATGGACGGGCTTTGCGCTAGGCGGCCAAGGGCGCTCGGCGCATCAACTCGCCATAGAGCTGCTCAAGCGCATCAATGTTGCGGCTCATCGTGTATCGCTGCAGAACTCTCTCTCGAGCCTGTCGACCAAGTTCACGCGTGAGCACGGGTTGATCGCGCAGCACCGGAAGCAAGGTGCGCAGTTGGCTGGTCACTCCCAGCGTGCTCATCACGATCCCTGCCCCACCGGCGAGCACCTCTCCATCCGCACCGGCGTCGGTGGCCACGCAGGCACAGCCACTGGCCATGGCTTCCAGCAGTGCCAGCGACAGTCCCTCCACGAGAGACGGAAGCACGAACACTTCAGCGCATTGCAGCAGAGCAATGCGGGTGGCCAGATCGGCTTCGTAGCCCCACCAGAGCACGCCCTCCTCGTAACTGTTCTGCAGGGTGCTGCGCAGTGGTCCTTCGCCGACAATCACCAAACGACAGCCCTCCATGTTCACCAGACGCCAGGACTGCAGCAGAGCCTCCACGTTTTTCTCGGTGGCGACCCGGCCCATGTAGAGGAAGACACGCTCCTGACCCAGGCGGGAGCGCACCTCATGCAGTGGACTGCCGACTGCCGGTGGAACTCCTGCGCCCGTCTGCTGTCCTGACGGACTCCACTGGTTGGTGTCCACTCCATTGGGGATCACGGCCAGCCGGTCTTCACGCACGCCGAGACGAGCCAGGACCTCGGCCTGCAGATCGGAGAAGACGATCACGCGGTCGTACTTGGACAGTGCCGGCGCGTAAAGCTGATAGGTGAGCTGCTGAGTGCCAGCCGTCAGATTGCGGAGCCCGGCGTCGAATGGGGGATGGAAAGTGGCCACCAGTGGCACTCCCAGCTGCTGGCAGAGCTCAGGAAGACGGAAATCCAATGGTGAGAGCGTGAGGCTGGCATGCACCAGATCAGGCTGCAGACGCTCCAGTGATTCCCTCAGCTCACGCTGTGCTCCCGGTGAAGGAATTGTGTAAACCTGCGATTTGACCAGATAGGGAAGACTCACATCCGGATCGTTGGCCAGAAGCGATGTGCTGCTGCCAGGCGCCTTCGGATTGTCGAAGTGAATGAAACTGGTCTGATGACCCCGTGCCCTCAGGGCCTCCGTTGTGCTCAGCCCATAGGTGACATTGCCGCAGAACGGAGTTTTTTTGCCCAGCCAGGCAATATGCGTCACCGCCACCGTTCGCAGGCCATGGACGACGCTAGCAGCGCTGCCAGGGCTGTTCCAGCAGGGCGGCCAACAGAGCCAGCAATGCGAGCAACCACAACACGGGGCTGAGCCCGATGCTGCTCACCAGAGTGCCCGCCAGCACAAGCGGCAGGCTGAGGGCGATGTTGATCAGGTTGTTCTGCAGACCGAAGACTCTGCCTCTCTGGGATACGGGAGTTTCCTCCTGGATCGTGGTCTGTGCCGGAATGGCAACCAGTGCGGCACCAACGCCGAGGATCCCGCAGAGCGCCAGGGTGCTGTTCAGGGAGCCCTTGAACTGACTGAGCAACACCAGTGAAAAGGTGATCAGCCCCAGTCCGGCAGCCGTGAGTCGCCGGCGACTGAAATGGTGGCCCAACTGCGCCATCATCACGGCGCCGAGGGCCATGCCCAGTCCGCTCATGGCCAGCAACATGCCGAAGCCCGAGGGCCCCAGGCTGCGAATCAGGCCGGCCAGCTGCAGTGCGAGAACGTAGAGAGCTGCGAGCAGGCTGTAGAGCAGCACCAGGTGAACCATGGCGTTGCGCACCGATGGGATGCGCTTCAACACCTGGAGCCCTTCACCGATTTCGTGCCACACCGATCGCCCATCGTTGTGAATCGCCCGTTCCCGATGGCGGACCGCCAGCAGGCTCACAGCTGCCATGCCGTAACAGAACGGCAGCAGAATGAATTCACCACCTCTGACGCCGATCGCGCTGAACAGGTGATTCAGTCCTCGCAGGATCGGCTCACCGAGTGCAAAGCCAACGATCGTGGCTCCCATGCTGGTGGTTTGGTAGAGCGAGTTCGCGGCCAGCAGATGTTCTCCTGGCACAAGCAGGGTGATGGCTGCCTGTTCCGCCGGTGCAAAAAACTGCGTGAGGATCGATTCGACGAATGTCATGCCGATGAGACCCCAGTAGCCCCAGGGCAGGCCAAGGATGAGGGGGCCGGGAATCAGGAACAGCGGCGTCAGCATCACCATCAGGCCGCGCAATCCGTTGGAGGCCACCATCACGCGCCGTTTCGGCCAGCGGTCAACCCACACGCCCGCCACGCTCCCCAACACCATCGCCGGCAACGTGTTGGCCACAAAGATGCCCGTGGCCAGCAGGGTGATCACCTGTGTACGGGTGCTGATGTCGAGGCCGTAGTCGGAAGCCACCTCGGCAAGCACACCGTTCTGCTGTGAGGTGAGCAGCAAGTGCTGATCGATCAGGAAGACCATCAGCACGATGTAGAACTTGTCGGCCAGCTGG
>CAJXFG010000149.1 GCA_913052185.1 uncultured Synechococcus sp.
AGGAATCCTGATCGAGTCGAGCTGACATGTGCGGTCGTTATGCCCTCTCGACCCCTCTGAATGCGTTGCCCTCTGTTCTGCTGCGCAGGATGGACAGCGAACATCGTCGTCACTATGCACCTCGGGACCTGATTGTTCCTGGTGAGCCATTGCTGGCATTCCGTTCCGATCAGTCAGGCCCAGAGACATCGCTGATGCTCTGGGGGCTGATCCCCGGATGGCTCAAGGATCCCTCCAAAGGCCCCAGACCTTTCAACGCCCGTGCGGAAACGGTCGCGGATAAGCCCAGTTTCCGCGGGGCCTGGCGTCATCGGCGGTGTCTGATTCCCGCCAGTTGTTTCTTCGAGAAAGGTCGCGCAATCCGGCGTACTGATCGTCAGCCCTTCTGGCTGGCAGGCTTGTGGGAGCGCTGGCTGGGGAGTGACGGGAGTGAGGTGGATACCTGCACCGTTCTCACCACAGTTCCCAATGCGCTCGTGAAGCCATTGCATCCAAGGATGCCCGTTCTGATTCCGCAAGGGCTGGAAGAGGCCTGGATGGCACCCCTTGATGGCCAGCAGCTGAGAGCTCTGGAACCGCTGCTCGCTCCGTGGGATCCCAGCGGCTGGGAAGTGGTCGCCGACCCCGGTGACGGCCAGCTTTCGATGTTGTCCGCTCTGCAGTGTTGATCAGCATGGACAGACGTCCTGCACTCCTGCCTGGCCTGAGCGATTGAATCGTTCGTTGGTTGTTCAACAGTGCTGATCAAGTCTGAGCCAAGATTCTTGAATCAATTGAGCTCTCTTCCTGACCCAGGAGACCTTTCTGCCTGGAGCAATTGATACGACAGCGCGGCGGCTGAGTATCAAAATCTATTCGGCACTGATGATTATGGCTAACACTCAAGCAACAACCTTTCAGCGTCGTGTTGGGGAAGTGCTGATTGCTCAGTTCTCCTCGAAGCTGCTGCTCAATCTGATTTTTCTCCTCACGTGGACCTGGGGAGTTTTCTGGATCATCAATGCTGGGCAATCAGATTCAAGTGTTTTCTTTGCGGGTCTGCCGGCGATGCTTCTTGCTGTTGGCGCCTGGTTCGTGTTCCTGAACAGAGGTTTTAACAGCAAATGAACAGCTCACAGCAAGGCTCATTTGAGTTGCCGAAATACTTTCGGGCTTATGGCTTTTTATTCTTCATGGCAGGTGCGTTCTTTCACTGCATGGATTTTCTTGGTGTCGAAGACACCGTGATGTGGGGGATGGGGCTGACCTTTCTTGGTGCCCTTCTGCTGTCGTTGCTGTTATGGACTCGCTATGCAATTAACAGGAAAGTCTGGAAGTATCTGGTCTAGTCAGGCCCAATCAATGGCTTGATTGTGGTGGATTGACCTCCCGCATCCATGTTGATCGGCTGAAATTTGCTGGTGAAGCAGTGATTGTCTTCGGGTCTCCTTTTATGTCTAGGTTCTGGTGATCAAGCAAGTCATCGCTTGCTTGTCGGCTCTCCTTCAAATCTTTGCTGCTTTTCGACAGGACTGAGTGATCTTGTCCAGGGCTCGGATTGTTCAGTGTGAACCGCGAGCTAGGGTTGAACCCATGCTCAGATACAGATTCCGGGACGGTGTGAATGTTCGCTCGGATCAGAGCCGCAGTGATGTTGTGGTTGAGACCCCTTATGCAACGCGATTAAATTCCATTCGACAGTGCGTGAGTCTTGGTCATCCAGACGATTTCCTGAAGACTCTGCTTGCAAGATTGTCGCAACAAGGGGTTGAGAGGTCACATTGTTCTGGCTTTCAAGCTTCTCCTGGATTTGATTCTGTTGATCCAGGTGTGGATGCTGCGCTTGATGATTTTTATGCGCGGGGGCTTCTGATCACTGAAATCAGTGGGTTGAAGGGATGTGCAATCTGTCTCAATCCTCTCAGGCCTTCGCTGCGTCAACGGTTTGCTCCAGAAGCCTTTTGTCGGATCAAGTTTTCAAAATTTGTCAGGATTGATCCATGTCGTGATGGGCTGGAAATCAGCACACCTGCGGCCTCTGGAAGTCTTCTCCTCAGTGATCAAAGGTTATTTCCTCTTCTGATGGTGCTTGTTTCGCCATGCACTGAAGAGTCAATCAGGCAGAGCCTTCCTGAGGATCTTCTGATTCATTGTGCGGATCTGATGTCTCTGTTGCTGACTTCAGGTGTGGCAGGAGTCTGCGACGACCATGGTGTTGCAGACATTGATCAGACAGCAGTCGAGTCCGGTTGGACAGAGCAGGATCTTGCCTTTCACTGCCATACCCGGAACCACACCATTGATCTGTGTCGTTCCGAACGATCGCCGACTGTCTTCATCAACCGGCAGTTGCCTGCGAAGCATCAACGCATTGTTCTGGAGACGGTGGCTCTTCCAGGGCCATCCCGCATCAACCACAGCCTGAGTTTCTTTCAGGTGATTCGCGATCGTCAGACCGTTCGTGTTTATCAGGAACAGCCAATCACTGCTGGATTGTTGAGTGATTTCCTTTGGCACTCCATGCACATCCGTGAGGAAATCCTCTGCGATCCCGGTCTTTCACGGTCATACCAGGGTTTGCTGAGGCCTGTGGCCGGCTCGGGCGCTCTTCACTCAATCGAGCTTTACCTGTGCGTGCACCGCTGTGCCGGTCTTCAGCCCGGGTTCTATCACTACGACTCCTCCGGGCACTCTCTGGGAAAGCTGAGTGGTCTCAGTGAGCCCTGCCTTGGGATGTTGGAACTTGCGGCCGCCTCCACATGTCGTGCGCCTCAGGCCGCTTCTGTCTCGCCGGGTCAGGGGCAGCAACCCGACGTTCTGGTCGTCATGGCTGCCCGCTATGCACGCCATGCAGCCCTTCACCATCAAACCGGTTTGTCCTATGCCCTGATCCTGAAGGATGTGGGATCGATTTATCAGCAGCTTTATCTGGTGGCGACAGCCCTTGGGCTGGCGCCCTGTGGTCTGAGCTTCGGCAGCAGCGAGTTGTTCGAGCAAGCCTCAGGACTCCCCAGCGATCTGGAGTGTTCGGTTGGTGAATTCATGATCGGCAACCCGGCTTGAAGCGACTGGGTTGGCATCCGTGGCGGCCTCAGATCCTGTCGTCCCGAAGACGCCTCAGGGTGTTTCTGGGCATCATGCGGTTTTCCTTCAGAGACGGCATGGGTTTCCCCGGCTGTCGCGCTCGTGGGTGATAGCTGATCAGCACCATGCCGATCAGCATCAGAGCGATCAGCACCCCCGCTCGCAGCATCGGCAGCATCAGCTGATCTCTTCCTCCAGTCCAGGCTGCACAACGCCCTGCTCGAGCGGCAGCAGTTCCTCGTCATCACCTGCCCTGCTGCGGACCGGCGCACTGAAGCCTCGAGCACGCGGGTTTTTCACTTCAAAAGGACCCGGTGTGCCCGCGGGGACGGCCAGTCGCAGGGCAAAGGGATGGTCCCCCGGCAGAACATCGCCGATCGATCCCACCCGGGTCCGGTTCTGGAGCACCGGTTCGCCGCTGCGATCCAGAATCCGGGCGTAGACGTCGGTGTCCACCACTGGGTTGCGCCCAGGATTGCTGACGCTTCCACTGAGGACGTAAC
>CAJXFG010000150.1 GCA_913052185.1 uncultured Synechococcus sp.
TCAACTTGCTTCTGTCTCCGCCGCTTGCAGCACTGCTCATGGCCCTCAGCTCGCTTTCGGTGGTTCTGAATGCCCTCAGCCTGCGTTTGCGCTGATCATGAGCGGACGGTTTCTGGTTCTTGAGGGCATTGATGGCTGTGGCAAAACCACCCAGCTCAGGCAGCTTGCCGACTGGCTTCCGGGCAGTGGTCTGATGCCGTCTGGTGCGACCCTGCATCTCACACGTGAGCCCGGCGGCACCCCCCTGGGTCGTGCGCTGCGTGAGCTGCTGCTGAATCCACCGGCAGAGTCCGCTCCGGATCCCACGGCTGAACTGCTCCTCTATGCCGCTGATCGCGCTCAACACGTTGAACGGATGATCCGCCCCGCCCTGGAACGGGGCGACTGGGTGCTCAGCGACCGTTTCAGCGGATCCACCATCGCTTACCAGGGTGATGGCCGAGGACTCAACCTGCAGACCATCCTCGATTTGGAGCGCATCGCAACGGCTGGCATCACGCCAGATGTCACGCTCTGGCTCGACCTGCCTCTGCAGGAAAGTCTCAGACGTCGCGGTGCCCGCGCCGATGATCGGATCGAAGCGGAAGGTGAGTCTTTCCTGATGCGGGTGGCCGATGGTTTCAAGCGTCTGGCGGCTGAACGTGGATGGATTCCGGTGGAGGCTGACCAGGGAGCTGAGCAGGTGCAGCAGCTCATTCGCAGACTGCTGGAGGATCGCTTCGCTCAGGCACTGCCGTGACTCAGGCACTGTTCGGCGATTTACAGGGTCAGCCGCTGGCGCAACGTTTGCTCGTCGCTGCTCTGGAGAACCGTCGACTGGCTCCGGCCTATCTGTTCAGTGGTCCGGATGGGGTCGGTCGACGTCTGGCGGCGCTTCGCTTCCTGGAAGGTCTTCTGGGTGGTGGTGACGCCGCGCCGCGCGAACGTCGGCGTCTGGAAGAACGCAACCACCCCGATTTGCTCTGGGTGGAGCCCACCTACAACCATCAGGGGCGTCTGATCCCACGCTCGGAAGCCGAGTCCATGGGGGTGAGCCGGCGCACGCCACCGCAGGTGCGATTGGAACAGATCCGGGATCTCAGCAGATTTCTGGCCCGTCAGCCACTCCAGTCGCCCAGAGGTCTGGTGATTCTTGAGCAACCTGAGGCGATGGCAGAGGGAGCGGCCAACGCATTGCTCAAGACCCTTGAAGAGCCTGGTCACGGCCTGCTGATCCTGTTGTCCGCGGCTCCGGAACGACTTCTGACCACGATCCGATCGCGATGTCAGCAAATCCGTTTCACGCGTCTCAGTGAAGCCTGCATGCATTCAGTGCTGGCTCAATTGCCGGATGAGCAGGGCGAGCAAGCGCTGTCAATGGCAGCGAGTCATCCAGAGCTCCTGTCCCTGGCTGCAGGGTCCCCGGGGGCGTTGCTGGAACACGTCAGGGTCTGGATGACCATTCCCGAGGAGCTGAAGCAACGACTGCAAATGCTTCCAACCACCCCTTTGCAGGCTCTCGCTCTGGCGCGAGATGTCTCTGAGCAGCTGGAAGGTGATCAGCAGCTGTGGCTGATCAACTGGTGGCAACAGAACCTCTGGACGACGTATCAACAACCTGCGCGGCTGCAGCGTCTCGACCGTCTGCGCCAGCACCTGTTGTCGTTTGTTCAGCCCAGGCTGGCCTGGGAGGTGGCCCTGCTCAATCTGATTGACGCTTGATCAGGAACGTCAGGCGCTGGCCCGACTCTCCTGATCTTTCTGTTCTCGTTCCTGGCGTGCCTGAGCGAGCACGTCCTGGAGTCCTTCGAGTTGCGCTCCGGTTGGAAGCTCCAGGCAGTAACCAGCTCCGTACACCGTTTTGATGAAACGTGGTTTACGTGGATCAGGTTCGAGCTTGGTGCGCAGATGTCGCACGTGAACCCGAATGGTTTCGATGTCGTCGTCAGGCTCGTAGCCCCAGACTTCCTTGAGAATGAGAGACGGGGCAACGGTCTGGCCGTGACGCTGCAGGAGACAGTGCAGCAGCTCAAACTCCAGGTGAGTGAGGCGCACAGGTCGGTCAAACCAGATCGCTTCGAAACGTTCCGGCACCAGGGTCAGGGGCCCGTAACTGAGGATTTCATGGTGATTGCTGGTTGTTCCAACCGGTGCTCTTTCACTGCGGCGCAACAAGGCCTTGACTCTCACCTGCAGTTCTTCCAGATCGAAGGGCTTGGTCAGGTAGTCGTCGGCACCTGAATTGAAACCGCTGACCTTGTCCTTGGTTCCGCCCAGCGCCGTCAGCATCAGGATCGGTATGGCCGCGGTGCGTTCATCGCGTCGAAGACGCTGGCAGAGGGTGAGTCCATCGACCTTCGGCAGCATCAGGTCCAGCAGAATCAGATCCGGGCTGTACTGCAATGCAAGCGCCTGCCCCTTGATTCCATCGTCAGCGCTCTGAACATCGAAACCACTGTGCTCAAGGTGACCGCTCACCAGTTCGCGCATGTCCCGGTCGTCTTCGATTAGCAGGATGCAGGGCTTCATCGACAGGCCAGCGGAGGAAAAAGGTGGACGTGGGTATGCCGCGTCATTGCTTGACAGATTCTCTCAAGGTTCTCTTTGGCCTGCACTGATCTCCTTGACAAGACCCGACAGGATCTCAGAAGGAAAAACTCTTTCTGGCACTGTGTTTTTGGGGTGTTTTGCCCTTGCCTGGCGACGTGGCCTCTACAGAAAGTCTTCGGTTTCGAAGGGCGACTGTTACGGAAATTCCGTTTTTCAAGGCATTTTCAAGTGGGCTGATTGAGCCGGCATGGCATTCAGGGCTTCGATCCGTTGAATCTCTGCGGGGTGATGAAGCAAAAAAAACACCACAACTCAGCGAGTTGTGGTGATCTGTCTGATGGAAACTCCCCGGGCGGGATTCGAACCTGCGACCAATCGATTAACAGTCGACCGCTCTACCGCTGAGCTACCGAGGAATGTGACGTGGAGAACTTACCCCTCAGCGATGCCGTCCCGCAAGGGGTTCGAGTTGAGTTCGCAGTGATGGCCCGTTCTGCCAGGCGCCGACCCGTCCTCGCTCCATCCGGGCTGCTCCATCTGCATGGTCCAGTTCTCCCAGTCGGTGTGTGATCCAGAGAGCTGTCAAAGGGGATTTGGAGCGGTGGCAGAGCTGCTGGACCGTGCTGAGGATGGCTGTCTGGCTTGTGGGATCCAGCAGTGCGGTGGGTTCATCCAGAAGCAGCAGCGTGGCTTCGCTGGCCAGCGCTCCCGCAATGGCCAGTCGCTGCTTCTGCCCCCCACTCAGGGTGTGAATCGGCCTGCCGGCCATCCCTGCAAGCCCAACCTGCTCCATGAGCCGATTGATTCGAAGCCGTTGCTCAGAGCGACTCAGGCCTAATGGGAGATTGAGCAACAGCTCACTGCCGCAACTGGGCAAAAGAAGCTGGTGGTCAGGATTCTGAAAGACAAGAGCCGGCCTCAGGTTCTGGTGCACAAGGCCCGACTGTGGACTGATCAGGCCGCTGATGATTCTGAACAGAGTGCTTTTGCCGCTGCCGTTGCTGCCGACAAGCA
>CAJXFG010000151.1 GCA_913052185.1 uncultured Synechococcus sp.
GTCTGACTGACGGACCGCTGGATGGAGGCAGACTGTGCCGACGTCATTGCGCGAGCCCTCCGCCACCCATGCCGCTCGAGCCGCTGCTCCCTCTGTTTCATCGTCTGAACCGGGAGCATTTCGAGGGGGCTCTCTGCAATGGGCACCAACCCCTGGTGGCGCTGCGCTGGAGTGATGGTCGTCTGCGTCGTACGGCGGGTCTTTACAGACGCGGGCCTGCGGTGGCCCCACCATTTGGGCGTGAGATTGTTCTGTCCCGGCCGTTGCTGGATCCGCTGCCGAGAGAGGCCACGGAAAGCACGCTTTGTCACGAGATGATCCATGCCTGGGTTGACCTGGTGCTCAAGCGAGAGGAAGGTCACGGCCCTTGCTTCAGGCAGCGGATGGAGGCGATCAATGCGGCCCAGACGCGCTTTGAAGTCAGCGTGCGGCATCGCTTCCCCGTGCCTCAGACCCCCCCGCGCTGGATCGCAATCTGTCCTCGCTGCGGACGTCAGACCCCCTATCGCCGCCGATTGCGCCAGGCGGCCTGTCGATTGTGCTGCGATCAGCATCATGGGGGTCGCTGGAATGCCAGTTGTCTGCTTCGCTACGAACCGGCGCCGGAGGTGAGCTGAGCGGGATGGAGGTGTTTCTCTGGGTGTTGGAGGCCGGCGGTGTCTCGATCGTTCTGATTGGTCTGCAACGGGAGCGTTGGTTGCAGCACAGACGTCGGTAACGTCGGTGCATGGATTCACGTCGACAACGCTCGCAGCGCAGTCCTGATCCTCTGGACCGGCGACTCGACCGGTGGCTGGATACGGGACGTCAGCTTGTGGACGGTGTCTCCGGAGCCCGTCCGGGGCGACGCAGCATCGATCGTCTGGATGGCGCCTCCCGGTTGGATGCGGTGGGTCGCTGGGTCGGTGACCGCATCGACTGGCTCCTGGATGAAGAGGATGACTGGCGTGAGATGGCTGAACGGCCACAGAGCTCGCAGGCAGTCCGTCCGGCGCGTGCGGACTCCGCAATCACCGGTGACCGGTCTGCGCGTTCAGGCCGCAAACGTCCACTCCAGGCTCTCTCCCGTCGCCAGCCGGTGCTGCCTCCGCCGGTGGCCTCTGCTCCTGCGGCGACGCCTTCCGCTGACGATGACGTCTGGCCGGAAGACGACAGTTTCAGAGTGGAGCGCTGGCAGCGCTCCGCAAGTCGTGAGGGTGTTGCTGATCCGGCTCCTTCGCCAACCCCACGCTCGCCATCGCGTCGTCCGTTACCGAGATCCAGTCGCCGTCGTGATTAAACGGCAGCATTTCTACTTAGGCTGAGAGCCGTTGCGTCCGTGGCATGAGCAATCTTGTGGTCATTGGTTTTCCCAAGGTTGAAGAAGCAGAGCAGGTGCGTCTCGAGTTGGTGGCCATCCAGGAAGAGCATCTGATCACCCTTGAGGATGCAGTGGTACTCGAGCACGGCAGTGATGGTCACGTGCACCTGCGCCAGGCCATCAACATGACCGCCGCCGGGGCCATGGGCGGCAGCTTCTGGGGCCTGCTGGTTGGTCTGATCTTTGCCAATCCACTGCTCGGTCTGGCGGCCGGTGCCGGAGCGGGTGCCGCTTCCGGAGCACTCAGTGATATCGGCATCAACGACAAGTTCCTCAAAGAGCTCGCCGAAACCCTGCCTCAGGGCAGCGCAGCGCTGGCCCTGCTGGTGCGGGAGTCAACGCCTGATCGCGTGATTGAGCGTTTGCGTCGTCACGCGCCCAATGCCCGGTTGGTGCACACCAGCCTCAGCCACACGGATGAGGACAAGCTCAAGGCAGAGCTTGAGCGGGCCCGTCAGCAGGCCGAAGCCCTGCGGATGGCCTGACCGGCCCGCTCAGTTTTGCTCAATGCCGATTGCTGAGCGGTCGGCACACCTGGTAGCGGCACCCCCTGCGGCTCAGCTGGTGGTTGACGTCCTCCACAAGATCCGGAGGCAGCTCTTCCGCCATCTGATCAGCCGTGGTGGTGATCGATGGAGAGCCGGCGGTCATCGCTTCCAGCAGATCCGCCCACTGACCGATGTGCTCAGAGCGCGTTACCGGCCGATAACCGCAGCGCTCCAGCAGGTCCGTGCAGAGATCAGCGTTCCAGAGCACGGAACGTCCGCGGATGTGTGCATGGTGTTGATCAACGGCACCGGCTTTGAGTGCTGCGTCGGTGGGGTGTCCCTGCCTGTCCCGCCATCCCTCGTGTTCGAGGGCCCGTCCGCAGTGGAACGGGGAGATGCCGAAATTGCGGCCCAGATCGTTGAGGGTTACCCAGGTGGAGTTCGCCATGGAACCATTGCCGATGAGGCCATGATTGCTCCAGCACAAAGACCGGCAAGTTGTCAAGTGCAAATCCGCATCAAACGCTGATTTTCTTCATGACGTTGCATGAAGCGGTCGTCGCGGGGCTTCGCCCAGCCAGCGTTCGAGTGCCGGGCTGAACACTTCGCGGATCACCGTGAGCTCCCTGCCCTGGCGGAAAAAGCGGTAGTGGCGGCTCCAGAAAGGCCCCTGCTCGCCAAAGCCCTGCTCCAACCAAGGCTCAGAGACGAGTGCCAGCCCATCCACTTCACGGAACAGTTCCGAACGGCCCTGGGTGAGGCTGAGCCAGATCGGCTGCTCGCGGTTGCGCAGATTGCGCTCCGCTTCATCGCGGTTCCACCAGCTTTCGGCCCAGGCCAACGTGGTGTCGCCACAGTTCAGCCACACTTGCCGGCGCAGCAAGGGTGGTTCCAGTTCCTGAACCTCCGCTGGTCGGGGTCCGCCCACTGCATCACTGATGGTGCTGTCCGCATCCATCGCGATGAGGCGCACCTGCACGCTGTGGCCTGTGAGCAGGCGTAGGTGCCTGGTGGGGCTGCCGTCGCCCAGCAGCATCAGTCGCCAGGGGCCTGGCAGCCAGCCAGGTTCCTCGCCCGCCAGAACGGAGGATGTGGGGGCTTCCCACAGCACGGAGGGGGAGGGGATCAGGGAACTCACCGTGCTCAGAAGGCACCTCCGACACTGAGGGATTGCGTTGCACCGGCGCGCTCGATCACCGCGCCATTGGCACTGACACTGCGCAGCGTCCAGCCGCTGTTGCCGATCACCTCACCGGGGACGGTGGAGAGTGAGAGGTCGCCGAGTTGAAAGATGGCTGAGCCGTCGCCGTGACCACCGTGCACCACACCCACCAGCAGAGGTTGTGGCGCCAGAGCTGATCCCTGTCCAGCAACCGGCGCATCGGTGGGGATCTCAGCTGCTGACAGTGGCACCGTGATCGGATCCAGGGTCGTTGCCGTGTTCGGCAATGGGCTGATCGTCAGTGGGTTCGTGGTTGCGCCTTCTTCGCCGGAGCCCTGGGCAGCTGCAGCTGGTGCGGTTTCTGCAGTGCGTCTGCCTTGACCGGCTTCGGTGTCAGCCGATGGGTTGTTGCGCAACCGTTCAATCAAGGCCAGGTTGCCCTCCCGTTCCAGGGCCTGCTGGGTGAGTTTCCAGTGGATGGCGAGTCCGCTGCTTCCCAGAACAGCGATCAG
>CAJXFG010000152.1 GCA_913052185.1 uncultured Synechococcus sp.
CTGCCGGCGATGCTGGCGATCGATCCTGGACTCACGGTTGCTGCGATCTCCCTCTACCCCGTGATGCTCGGAGCCGTGCGTCTGTTCGGAGGGCGAATGATGCGTGAGCAGCGCCGTCAGCAGGAGGCACTGGCCGGTCTCAGTGAACTCATCCAGGAAGACCTGTCAGGCATTGCAGCCATCAAGATTTACAGCCAGGAGCGACAGGAGCTTGACGCTTTCAGTTCCCGGAACCGCGGCTATCGCGATTCCGCGATCAAACTGGCGCGAACCCGCAGCACCCTGTTTCCTCTGCTGGAGGGGATCTCGTCCATCTCCCTGCTGCTGCTTCTGGCGCTCGGGAGTGGTCAACTGCAACAGGGAACTCTGTCCATCGGCGGGCTGGTCGCCCTGATCCTTTATGTGGAGCGCCTGGTGTTTCCCACCGCTCTGCTCGGCTTCACGCTCAACACGTTCCAGACCGGACAGGTGAGCCTGGAACGCGTCGAGGAACTGCTCTCGCGCAAGCCGCTGATCAGCGACCCCAGCACGCCGGAACATCTGGATCTGCCTGTGCGCGGCGAGCTTGAGGCCCGCAACCTGCACATCCGCTACGACGGATCCGATTCCGACACTCTCAACGGCCTGAGTTTCCAGATCCAGGCAGGTGAACTGGTGGCCGTGGTGGGACCGGTGGGATGCGGGAAGACGACCCTGGCCAGAGCTCTGGGGCGCATGGTGGAAGTGCCCTCCCAGCAGCTGTTCCTGGATGGTCATGATCTGACCTGCCTGCGGCTGGATGACCTGCGCGAGCAGATCGCCCTCGTTCCCCAGGAGGGCTACCTGTTCACAAGCAGCCTGGCGGACAATCTGCGCTACGGCGAACCCGATGCCGATCTGGAACGCGTTGAGGCAGCGGCGGAACAGGCTCGCCTGCTTGGGGATGTGCGCGGATTTCCCGATGGCATGAACACACTCGTGGGCGAACGGGGGATCACCCTCAGTGGGGGACAGAGGCAGCGCACCGCTCTCGGCAGGGCTTTGCTGCTGAAGGCTCCGGTGCTGGTTCTCGACGACGCTCTGGCGAGCGTCGACAACAACACGGCAGCGGAGATCCTCGCCTCAGTTCGCCGACAGACGCAGCGCACCATTGTGATGATCAGCCACCAACTCTCGGCGGCTGCGGCCTGCGACAGGATCCTTGTGCTGGATCAGGGACGGTTGGTGCAACAGGGGCACCACTCAGATCTGATCAGGGAACAGGGCCTCTACCGAAGTCTTTGGGAACGGGAACAGGCTGCTGAGCGGCTGGAATCGGTGGCCTGACGCAAAGGTTGCGCAACGTACGCACGACAAACCCGGGTGCCTCGGCTTAGCTGGAGTCTCTGCTGCCGAACCATGACGTCAGGTACCCCTTTCTCGGTCCGCTGCACCCTGACCTTCGGGGATATCTACGGGCAGATCCTGGCCTGGATGGCTGTGATCTTCGTCAGCCTGGCGGCAGGTCTGGCCCTGATGGGGTCATCACGCCCGTTGTTCGCCCTGGTTGGAGTCGGGCTGATTCTTGTTCTCAGCGTGCCGTTCCTGCTGTTCGCCTTCGTGACCACGCTGCTCAATCACATTCGCCTGGATCCGGTGTCATCTCCCTAGGCTTGGCTCACAGACAAGGATGTGATGCTGCCCAACTGGCTCACGGGTTCCCAGCAAGGACAAACAGACGGCACCGGCGACAACCGCCATGTGGTGCTCGGCACACCTCTGAAGGCTCCTCTCCAGGAGGATCAGGAGGAAATTGTCTTCGGCTGCGGCTGCTTCTGGGGCGCGGAGAAAGGGTTCTGGCGTCTTCCCGGTGTGGTGTCAACAGCCGTGGGCTACGCCGGTGGGCAGACGCCGTCACCCAGCTACGAACAGGTCTGCAGTGGACGAACCGGACACACCGAAGTCGTGCGCGTGGTGTACAGCACCCCCGCCATCGATGTCAGTGATCTGCTCAAGCTGTTCTGGGAATGTCATGACCCCACCCAGGGGGATCGCCAGGGGAATGACCAGGGCAGTCAGTATCGATCAGCGATTTACACCAGCACGAGCCGGCAGATGGAACTGGCTCTGGCCAGCAGGGACTGGTATCAACAGGCTCTGACGCAGGCTGAACGGGACAGCATCACGACCGAGATCGCGGCTGATCGCACCTTCCATTTCGCCGAGACTTACCACCAGCAATATCTGGCCCGACCAGGTAGCCGGCCGTATTGCTCAGCCATGCCCACAGGGATCAGCCTCGGTGCCTTTGAAGGTTGCGACTATCGCTTGCCCCCGCAGGTCTGGAGCCATTACGACTGGAGCATCAGTCACTGCGTGCTGCGCGGTGACAACAGTCCGATTCAGCTGCAGGCATGAATGAGCCACTTCCCGACAGGGTGGTCGTCGCCGTCATCGCACTGACGGTGGTTCTGGTCTTCGCGCTGGCCTTCACTCTGAAACCCGGCTCGAATCAAGAGCGTCCATTCCTGTGGCGTGATTCGTCCCCTCTTCCTTCAGCACAGGTCATCGCTCCCATGCACAGGGGAACCCTGGCGATCTGACCACTGCCTCCCCTTTGGTCAAACAGACCTGGCAAGGTTGGAAACGATTGGACATCTCGCGCGGCGTGCCCACCATCCCTGAGCCGAAGCCCCCCCGTCGCCTGCATCCACTGCCGAGGGGTCTGGTGGAGCTCTATGGACTGATCGCCGTCCTGGTGGTGCTGATTCCGGAATGGATCGCTGACGGAACACTGAGTCTTGGAGACACCAAACGCCGTTCCTCGCTGCCGATGGCCTCAAGAGCCTGGCGAACACTGCCTGAGCTGCAGCTTGCCTCCATGAATCTTGCAGCGCTGCGTCAGCTGGGCAGACAACTGCGAATCTGGGGGTATGCAGGTGACAGCCGCGAGAGGCTCACGGCGAGACTGCTGAACCGGATCAAGCGACACACGAAGAGCGGGAATGCCTTGTGATAGCTTGCATCTGCCGTCGGGGCGTGGCGCAGCTTGGTAGCGCACTACTTTGGGGTAGTAGGGGTCGTGGGTTCAAATCCCGCCGCTCCGATGTCACAGTTCAATCGATTGACGAGACCCCTCATTTGAGGGGTCTTTTTTTTATTCAGGCTTGCGTAATCGGATCAGAGCCATCATCAACAATGCGCTTGAATCCTGGCGCTGAAAGTCTTCGCTTCAGCTCACTTTCACTTACAGGGCTGATGGGTAATCACCAGATGACGCTGTCCGTCGATCTTCAGCCAACCCTCATCTCTCAGCAGACCGATGACCCGGGTCACGGTCACACGGGTGGTGCTCAGGGCACTCGCCATCTCCTGATGGGTCAGACGCAGATTCAGACGCAGTCCCTGGTCACAGGGCTGACCGTAATCCTGGGCGAGCAGCTCAAGGAACCCTCGGACACGCTCCTCAACACGTCGCAAACCGAGAAGC
>CAJXFG010000153.1 GCA_913052185.1 uncultured Synechococcus sp.
AGCAGCAGATCAACGGTGTCGAGAACATGGACTTCATCAAGTCCAACAGTTCCGCTGACGGGGTCAGTGCGATTGATGTGGCCTTTGCCAGCGGCACGAACGGCGATATCAACCAGGTCAATGTGCAGAATCGCGTGGCTTTGGCTGAACCCCAGCTGCCAGAGGAGGTGCGCAAGGCGGGTGTCAGCGTCAATAAAGCATCGAACTCGATCCTGCTGGTTTACAACTTCGGCAGCGAGGATCCCCAACGGATCACCTACAGCGCAGAGACGATCAGCGGTCTGCTGGATCTGAATCTCACCGATGCCATCAAACGGGTCTCAGGCGTTGGTGATCTCACCTACTTCGGCAATCGCAAACTGGCGTTCCGGTTGTGGCTGGATCCCGACAAGCTCGCCAGCTTCAACCTCACATCCACGGATGTGGTGGAACAGCTGTCCAGTCAGAATCGGCTGGTTGCTGCGGGCCAGGTCGGCGGCGAACCGTCACCGCAGGGGCAGCAGTTCACGTTCACCGTGCAGCTTCAGGGCCGTCTGCGCAGCGTTGAAGAGTTCGAGCAGATGGTGGTGCGTACCGCTGATGGGGGTGGTCTGGTGCGCCTCAAGGATGTGGGCAGCGTGCAACTCGGCGGTGAGTCTTTTGATGTGAGTGCCACTGATCTTCAGGGTGTTCCCACTGTCGGGCTTGCCGTTTATCAGTTGTCAGGCAGCAATGCGCTCGAGGTGTCGGATGGCGTGAAGCAGGTGCTGGCTGAATTCGAGACGACCATGCCCGTGGGCATGAAGATGGAAAAGGTCTACGACAACACCGACTTCATCGCCGCCTCCATTCGCGGCGTTGTCAATTCCCTGCGGGATGCAGTGGTGCTTGTGGTTCTGATTCTGTTTCTGTTCCTGCAGAACTGGAAGGCCACTCTTGTGCCAGGGATTGCGATCCCCGTGGCGCTGATCGGCACCTTCGGGCTGGTGCTTGGCTTCGGATTCTCACTCAATCAGCTCACTCTGTTCGGCCTTGTGCTGGCGACCGGGCTGGTGGTGGACGACGCCATCACTGTGATTGAGGACACCTCCACCAAGAAGTCGGAGGGGATGACGGCTCTGGAAGCAGCGAAAGCCACCATGGAGGAGCTGTTCTCCGCTGTCATCGCAACGTCCTTGGTGAAGTTTGCGGTGTTTCTGCCTGTTCTGTTCTTCCCCGGTGCGACAGGCACGATTTACAAACAGTTCGCGGCCACGGTGATCTTCGCGATCGCCATCTCCACCTTCAATGCGCTCACGTTTTCGCCGATGCTTTCGGCGCTGTTGCTCGCACAGAAGTCGAAGGATCCCAGCCGGCGGACCTATGCCATCGCCGGCACGGTGATCGGCTTCGTGTACGGCCTGCTGGTGGTGGGCGGTGGTGCCGCCCTGGTGCTGGTGCCGACGCTGTTCGGTGCCCTGATCGGTCTTCTGCTGGGACGTGTCATCGATCGACCATGCAGCCTGCCGTTCACCATCGGCGGAGCCATCAGCGGTTTGGTTCTGGTTGAGGTGAGCCGGCTGGTGCCGGTGATCGTCTACCCCGCTCTGGGACTCGCTCTCGGCTGGTTCACTCCGCTGATCTTCGCCCAGTTCAATCGCGGATATGCCGTGATGGAAAACCGCTATGCCTCCGCCCTGGGGTGGGCTCTCGAGCGGCGAAAGCTGGTGATGAGCATCCTCGGCATCGGCATCCTGCTCACGGCCATCGCTTTTCGGGTGATACCCGGTGGCTTTGTGCCGATCGAGGACCAGGGTTATGCGATTGGAGTTGTTCAGGCTCCGGAAGGTGTTTCCACCCAGGTCACCGAGAAGATCAATCAGCAGGTGGCCGCTGTTCTGCGCACTGAAAAGGACATCATGTCCGCTTCATTGTTCAGCGGAGCCAGCCTGGATGGCAATGCTCCCAACAAGGGCCTGTTCTTCTTCGGAACCAAAAACTGGGCTGACCGGAAGCAACGGGATCAGACGGTTGGAGCCATCGTGGCTCGTCTGAATCAGAAGCTGGCACGCTCCGTGGATGGCGCCAGAGTCTTTGTGGTCGAACCGCCGGCGATCCCTGGCTACGGCACAGGCGGTGGTTTCGAATTTCAGCTTCTCGATCAGAGCGGTGGTGGTTACAGCCTGGCTGAGCTTTACGGCGCATCCGGGCGCCTGATTCAGCAGGGCAATCGCGATGCTGATCTTGAGCGTGTCTACACGCTGTTTGCTCCTGAATCCCCTCAGATTGAGATCCAGGTGGATCGCGACCGCATGGCTGCTGTTGATGTCGATTTCGGCTCTGCCATGACGACCTTCAGCATCAATTTCGGCGGTCTCTATGTGAATGACACTTTCCAGGAGGGGAAGGTGCGTCGTGTCTATGTCCAGGCCGATGCTGAAAGCCGTGCCACGCCCGAACGCCTTTCAGCTGTTCATGTGCAGAACAGAACAGGTGATCTGATTCCACTCGCCGAATTCTTCACTGTGCGTGAAACGCTCGGTCCCACGGTTGTTCCCCATTTCAATCTCTACAGATC
The DNA here is from genome assembly GCA_913052185.1 of uncultured Synechococcus sp. GTDB lineage: Bacteria > Cyanobacteriota > Cyanobacteriia > PCC-6307 > Cyanobiaceae > Synechococcus_C. The sequence continues at coordinate 2,537 of CAJXFG010000153.1, forward strand.
CATCAAGATCGAAGGCACTCCTGCCCCGGGCAGGAGCTCTGGCCAGGCGATCAGCGCCATGAGGGGAATCTTTGAGTCGATCAATCCTCGGGGTCTGAGCTTCGATTGGACCGGCATCTCGCGTGAGGAAGTGAAGGCCGGTGCGCTTGCAGTGGTGATCTTCGCTCTGGGAATCCTTGCGGTTTATCTGGTGTTGTCAGCTCAGTACGAAAGCTACGCCGATCCGTTGATCATCCTGATGACCGTGCCGACAGCGATGCTGGGTGCACTCGCCTTTCTGGCCCTGCGTGGCGAGGTGCTCAACGTCTATGCCCAGGTCGGTCTGGTGATGTTGATCGGGCTTGCGGCGGGTAACGGCATCCTGATTGTGGATATGGCCAATCAGCGGATGCAGGACGGTGCCAGTGCCCTGGAAGCTGCCCGTTTTGCTGCAGGTTCCCGCCTGAGACCGATTCTGATGACGGCAATTTCCTCTCTGTTCGGTTTCATGCCGCTGGTCTTTGCCAGTGGAGCCGGTGCCCGCAGCCAGACGTCCCTTGGGGCTGTGGTCTTCGGCGGGTTGTTGATCGCCACTGTTCTGTCGCTGTTCGTGGTGCCGGTGTTTTACGTGGTGATGAAGTCTCTGCTGGGGCAGGCGAGTGGGTCACCCGAAGGAGCACCGTCAAGCGGCGACGATGGCTCGGCACTGATCAGCTGATGAAACGCGAACCCAGTGGATTCAATGGTTTCAAAGTTCTCTGGGCTGGGTTGATCGGCGCAGCCGTTGGCATTGTTCTCTCGATCTTCCTCGACACGTTCATCGGCAACACGCCTGCCGACATCCCTCCCAGTCGATTGTTCTATCTCTATGGCGTGGTGATCTTCTCCGCTGTGCTGTTCGGTTCATCGATCGAAAGCATGCG
>CAJXFG010000154.1 GCA_913052185.1 uncultured Synechococcus sp.
GTGAGCTCAACAACATCACCGTTATCAATAATCAGGGTGTTGTTCTCAGGAACACCCATCGAGTGACCGGTCCGGGCATGACGCACGAGCATGCGGTGCTCGCCATGCACCGGCACGAAAAATTTCGGACGGGTGAGCGCCAGCATCAGCTTCTGGTCTTCCTGGAAACCATGACCGGAAACGTGAATGCCTTCGCCCTTGCCATAAACCACCTTGGCGCCGAGCATCATCAGCCGGTCGATGGTGTTCACCACGGAAATGGTGTTTCCAGGGATGGGACTCGCCGAGAAAATGATCGTGTCGGAGCTCTTCACTTTCACCTGCGGATGTTCTCCACGGGAGATGCGGCTCAGCGCAGCCAAGGGCTCACCCTGACTGCCTGTCATCAGCAGCAGGGTCTCGCGATCGGAGACATTGTTGATCTGCTTGATCGGCACAAACAGTTCATCAGGAGCCCGCATGTAGCCCAGCTCACGGGCCTTTGCGATCACATTGAGCATGGAGCGGCCCAGCAGGCCAACCTTGCGACCGTTCTTGAGAGCAAGCTCAAGAATCATCGACACCCGGTGGATTGAACTGGCGAAGGTGGTGACGATCACCCGACCCTCCGCCTCGGCGATATGGCGATCGAGGTTGGGGAAAACAGACCTCTCGGGAGGACAGAAACCCGGAACCTCCGCGTTGGTGGAGTCACTGAACAGGCAGAGAACTCCTTTGTCGCCGTGGTGAGCAAGGCGAGCCAGATCGAAATGCTCACCGTCAACAGGGGTGTGATCGAACTTGAAGTCGCCCGTGAAGATGATGGTTCCAACCGGTGTGGAGATGGCCAGCGAGAAGCTGTCGGCCATCGAGTGGGTGTTGCGGATGAACTCCACGGAAAAGTGCTGACCCACCTTCACCACATCGCGTGGTCCGACGGTCTGCAGGGTGGTTCGATCAGCGACACCAGCCTCATCCATCTTTCCGGTGAGCATCGAGAGAGCCAGTCGCGGCCCGTAAATCACCGGGATGTTGAAGTGCTTGAGGTGGTGGGCGATACCACCGATGTGGTCTTCATGACCATGGGTGACGATCATGCCGCGGATGCGCTTCTGGTTCTCCCGCAGGAAGCTGGTGTCGGGCAGAACGACATTCACGCCGTGCATGCCATCACTGGGGAAGGCAAGACCGGCATCCACAAGCATCAGGTCATCGCCGTATTCGAAGACGCAGGTGTTCTTGCCGATTTCATGCAGACCACCGAGTGGAATCACTCTGAGAGTGGGTTGCTTGGTCTGGGCAGTTGTGACGGTCATGGTTCGCTTGCGTATAGGGAAAAATCAATCAGAAAGGCGCATGTCAGCGCTTCAGCAGCCTTGGCGTCAGGTCTGACGCAGGGCATCAAGGGCTTTGGACAGGGCAGCGCGCATGGCGGGCTCCAGCGGAATGAGAGGAAGTCGGGGAGCACCCACCGGCCAGCCGCTCAACTCGAGCGCAGCTTTGACCGGAATGGGATTGGTGGTGGCGAACAGAGCCTTGAACAGAGGCAGTAGCTGCTCATGATGCGCAAGGGCAACAGCGTTCTGACCAGCCAGATGGGCTTCGATCATGTTGTGCAGTCGGCGACCCACGACATGGCTGGCAACACTGACAACACCGACGGCGCCGACCGAGAGCATCGGCAGTGTGAGCGCGTCATCACCGCTGTAGATGGCCAGGCGATGACCACAGGCCTGGCGTAACTGGGACACTTCGTCCGTGGTTCCACTGGCGGCCTTGAAGCTCACCACATTGGCGCAATTCATGAGCCTGGCAACGGAGGCCGGCTGCATGCTGCAACCTGTCCGGCCGGGGATGTTGTAAAGCATCAGCGGCAGATCAGGTGCAGCCTCCGCAATCGCACGGAAATGAGCTTCCATGCCGTCCTGCGGTGGCTTGTTGTAGTAGGGCACCACCACCAAGGCGCCATCGGCTCCAGCCGCCGCCGCCTCACGGGTGGCCTCCACCGCCTCGCGGGTGCAGTTGCTGCCGGTTCCCGCGAGCACATGCACGCCAGGGCCCACCGCCTGCTTCACCGCCTCAAGCATCTGCAGTTGCTCGCTCCAGCTGAGCGTTGGCGACTCACCGGTGGTGCCGCACACCACGATGCCTTCGGATCCCTCATCCACCAGATGACGTGCCAGACGACCGGCGAGAGCCAGGTCCACGGCCCCCTCCGCATCGAATGGCGTGACCATCGCCGTGACCAAACGACCGAAGGGAGTTGGAGAGAGTTCTGCAGCGATACTCATGACATTCAGGCGGCGGGCAACAGCAATTCAGCGATCTGGATGGCATTGAGCGCCGCACCTTTCCGAATCTGATCTCCACAAAGCCAGAATTCGAGCGCCTTGTCCTCACTGATGTCCTGTCGGATCCTGCCCACAACCACGGGATCACGGCCGGTCACATCCGTGGGCATCGGGAAGCGATTACTGGCCGGGTCCTCCAGCAGTTCCACACCGGGTGCAGCCGCCAGCAGCTCACGGGCTTCCGTCACAGGGAAAGGCTCGCTGAACTCCACATTGACCGCTTCTGAATGGGCACGCAGCACGGGCACGCGCACACAGGTGGCCGTAAACCGCAGCTGCGGCAAATCCATGATCTTGCGGGTTTCATGGACCATCTTCATTTCCTCCTCGCAGTAGCTGTTGGCCTGCAGCGGTGAGTTGTGCAGAAAAAGATTGAAAGCGAGGGAATGGGGAAGCACCTCGCTGGTTGGCATACCGCCCTCAAGCACAACGCGGGAGAGATCCTTCAGTTCCTCCATGGCCCTGGCTCCGGCACCACTGGCGGACTGATAGGTGCTGACGACCACCCTGCGCATCGGACGCTTCGCAGCAAGCGGGGCCAGAGCGAGAGTGAGCAGAATTGTGGTGCAGTTGGGGTTGGCAATCACACCGCGGTGCTCAGCAGCGGCCTCCGGATTCACCTCGGGGACCACCAGAGGCACGCCTTCCTCCATGCGGAAGGCGCTGGAGTTATCCACCATCACGGCACCGGCGGAAACAATCGCCTCACGCCACTGACGCGACACTGACCCGCCAGCGGATGCCAGCACCAGATCAACTCCCTGGAACGACGCCTCACAGACTTCCTGAACCGTGATGGTCTGTCCGTTCCATGCGCAGACCTGGCCGGCGGAACGGGCCGATGCCAGCAGACGAAGCTCACCAACCGGGAAGCTGCGCTCCTCAAGAAGCTGAAGCAGTTCCTGACCCACCGCACCACTGGCACCGAGGACGGCCACCGTGAGAGGTCGATTCGGTAACGAGTTAACGGGGGTCAAACGGACGGGGACACAGATACAGACGGGCAGGTGGTGCAACCACCGGCTGCAACAACCCTGATCACAAGACGTCAGGGTGTGGCTTTTCCTACAAAGCAGCTTACGCGGAGGTGATGGTCAGGCACTT
>CAJXFG010000155.1 GCA_913052185.1 uncultured Synechococcus sp.
GCCACCAAAGCCCTGATCCCTGTGCATCTGTTCGGGCGTCCTGTCGACATGACCCGGCTGATGGAGATCGCCACACGTCACAACCTTCGTGTTGTTGAGGACTGCGCCCAGGCCACAGGCGCCAGCTGGAACAGTCGACCGGTCGGCAGCTGGGGAGACATGGGCTGCTTCAGCTTTTTCCCGACCAAAAACCTCGGCGCAGCCGGTGATGCAGGAGCGGTGACCTGCCACGACGCAGACCTTGCTCGATGCATGCGTGAGCTGGCTGTGCACGGCATGCCCCGCCGCTATCTGCATACAGAGCTTGGGTACAACAGCCGCCTCGACGCCATGCAGGCCGCTGTGCTCAACGTGAAACTCCCCAAGCTCAACCAGTGGGTTGACCGCCGCCGGGCCATCGCGCAGCGCTACCGCGATGCTCTCCAGGATGTGCCAGGCCTGCAGCTGCCTGATGCTTCCGCTGGGCATGGGCATGGCTGGAATCAGTTCGTTGTGCGTGTCACGGTCTGTCCGACCGAGATCGCTTCCAGCGACACTCATCGCCCCAGTGAGTTCGGACTGCCCAGCAGTCATTGCCGTGACTGGCTGAAACAGAGCCTGCAGGAACGCGGAGTCAGCACGATCATCTACTACCCCATTCCGATTCACTGCCAACCGGCCTATGCCGACCAGCACCAGGAAACCCGTCTGGCGATCACCGAGCAGTTATGCAGCGAAGTGCTGAGTCTGCCCATTTTCCCCGAGCTGTCCAACGAACAGCAGGACCAGGTGATTGCCGTACTTCGCTCGCTGCTGATCCAGAACGCCTCGCTGGATTCGAAGACCTGCAGCGTGGCGGCCTGAGATCAGGATCGGATCGTGGCGTAAAGCCCCTTGAAACGGGCCTGCTGTTTCTTGTGATCGATCAGAAGCTCGGGATATCCGCGTCGCTCGAGCGCGCCGATCTCACCACTGAGCAGATCCTTGGTGTTCACATGCCGAAGCTCCGGCAGCCAGTGTCGGATGTAGTCACCCTCGGCATCGAACTTTGATGCCTGCGTGGCCGGATTGAAGATCCGCAGGGGCTTGGGGTCCATGCCGCTGCTGGCACTCCACTGCCAGCCGCCATTGTTGGCCGCGAGGTCACCATCAACCTCCAGCTCCATGAAGGCTCGCTCACCCCAACGCCAGTCGCAGATCAGATCTTTGACCAGAAAAGAAGCGACGATCATGCGGCAACGGTTGTGCATCCAACCGCTCTGATTGAGCTGGCGCATCGCCGCATCAATGATCGGCATCCCGGTCTGCCCCTCCCTCCAGAAGGCAAACCAGTCTTCGTTGTTCTCCCAGGGGAAGCGTCGCCACTGCTCGCGGTAGGGACCATCCGCCAGTTCAGGGAAATGGAACAACGCCTGCTGGTAAAACTCTCGCCAGCCCAGCTCCTGCTCCCACACCGTGATCGCGTGCTGCTGTTCATCACTGCGCACGATTCGCTTGGCAGTCTGAGCAGCACACCAGGCCTGCCTGGGGCTGACTGTGCCGACACTCAGAGCCGCACTCAACAATGAGGTCCCCTGCAGACCAGGAAAATTGCGATCAGGCTCATAGCCGAGCAGGGGCCCATCAGCGAACATCGCCAACTGCTCCGCCGCCGCTGCTTCACCAGGCCTGCATGGACACAGATCTGTGCCGGCAAAGCCATGGCTGCTGCGCAGACGCTCAAGCTCGGACTGCCCCAGGGAACAGAGGCGACCGAGCTCTCCCTCAGAGGAATTGATCTGCTGGAGCTGAGACTGCCTCAGATCCTGCAGACCCTCAGGAGCCTCAGAGGTGCTGGGTGCAAGCTGTTCAACCTGACCACGCCAGTTGCGCAGGAAAGGTCCATACACCCGGTATGGATCACCTGCTCCGGTCTTGAGTGACTCCGGCGCCACCAGCAACTGGTCCCAGTCGACCAGCACCTTGCGTCCATCGGTCTGCAGTGCCTTGGCCACCCGACGGTCTCGTTCGCGGGCGTAGGGCTCCACATCGCGACTCCAGACCACCGCGGGGGCATCCAGAAGATCCGCCAGTTGCGGCAGCAGCAGGACCGGATCACCGGCCACCACCAGCAGGCGGCTACCGGCCTGACGCCAGCGCTGTTGGAGTTCAGCGAGGCTCTCCACCAGGAACCACAACCGGGCGGGAGCCATCGGCGGCAGCTCGCTTGGCGGAGTGATCACAGCCGGATCGAGCACATAAACGCCCGTCACAGCCGGGCCAAGCGCCACGGCGGCCTGCAGGCCGGTGTTGTCCGCCAGGCGCAGATCGCGGCGGTGCCAGAACAGTGTGCGAGGGGTCTTCATTCCTGGTCGCGCCGTCAGAAACCGAGCAATTGTTTGGCCCGGAACCAGGCGGTGACGCTTTTGCCATCGAGCCACTCCTCGCCGGATGCCAGGCGATCATCAAGCTCTGCAGGGCTCATGTGCAGCACCTCAAGATCCTCATCGTCGTCACCGGCCGGTGGGTTCTCAAGCGCTGTGAGATCCCTGGCCAGGAAACAGTGGATCACCTCATCGGAATAGCCGGGGCAGGGCAGCATCGGACCGAGGGCATCCCAGCGAGCGGCGCTGTAGCCCGCCTCTTCACCGAGCTCCCGCTTCATGGACTCCAGGGGATCTTCTCCCTCCTCAAGGGTGCCGGCCGGGAACTCCAGCAACCTGGCCTGAACAGCAAAGCGATACTGACGCAGCACCACCACCTGCCCTTCATCGGTGATCGGGACAGCCAGAGATGCCCCGGGATGGCGAATGATCCCGAAGCTGCCCTCCACGCCCATGGGCAGCTTGATGCGGTTGCGCTCAAAACGGACCTTGCGCGCATCCAGGGCTTCGATGGTCTCCAGCAGCTCGTAGGGCTCCGGGGCTGGTAGCGGGGCCATGAACGCTCAGAACAGACCGAACCAGCATGGCGGTTGAGCGTCAGGATCGTCGGAGTCCTTTCCCTCTTCCGGCATCACGCTGACTCATCCAGCACTGACTGATCAAGCATTGACGTCCACGCACTCCAACGTGCATCCGCGGCTCCAGCAGCTGCAACTGCTGCAAGCTTTGGCTCAGGAAGCAGGCTGGCGACATCTGGGCCTGCAGGCGCTGCTGAGCGTGGTCAGCAGCCTGCTGGACATCGCCGGACTTGGCCTGGCCGTGAGCCTTTTGCTGAGCTCAGGATCAGGTTCGGCTGCCTCGTCTGCTCTGCTCAACGACCTGCCGCTGGCCTCAAGCCTGGGACTGCTGGTGAGCCTGATCCTTGCGCGGGGCCTGATCCAAGCAAAGGTGGCCGTCAGCAGGGAATGGCTTCGCTCCGGTTTCACGGACCGCCTTCGGCAGCAACTGCTCCAGAAAATGTTCTCAGCCTCCTCCCGGCAGCTTGATCAGC
>CAJXFG010000156.1 GCA_913052185.1 uncultured Synechococcus sp.
GCGTTGCGTGGATTCGCCAGGCCATGTCCTTCGTCAGGGAACACAACGAAGTCAATCGGCAGTTGTCGTGCCTCCATGGCCGCCGCGATCGTTTCACTTTCGCTGAGCTTCACGCGGGGGTCGTTGGCTCCATGACCCAGCAGCAGCGGACGTTGGATCCGGTCCACATGCTGGATCGGAGAGATCGCATCAAGATCGACCCTCCCCACACCGATCATGCGCTCAAAATGCCTCCTTCCCGACTCCCAGTACGGCGGAATGGACTCCAGGAGGGTGCGCAGGTTGGAGGGGCCGACTTCGGCAATGGCGGCGGCGAAGAGTTCCGGATCACGAGTGAGGCCCGAGAGAGCCGCGTATCCGCCGTAGGAGGCCCCCATGATCACCAGACGATCCGGATCAGCGATGCCTTCATCCACCGCCCAGCGAACGGCATCCACCAGGTCATCCTGCATTCGGCCGTACCACTCGCCCTCCCCGGCCAGAAGATGGGCCTTGCCGAAGCCGGTCGATCCTCTGTAGTTGACGCTGAGCACGTGGTAGCCGCGATTCGCCAGCAGCTGATGGAGAGGGTTGAATCCCCAGAAATCCCTGGCCTGAGGGCCGCCATGAACCAGCAACACCAACGGTTGCGGCCCTGAGTCCGCCGTGATTGGAGTTTTGGTCAGGTAGGCAGGCAGTCGACGTCCATCCCTGGCCGTGAGATCAAGGCTTTCCATGGGCGCCAGGTCGTAGGCGTCCAGGCGAGGCTGCACTGAAAAAAGCTTGCGGATCTCATCCTGGTCCCGATCCCACAGCCAGTACTGCGGGCCCTGCTGATCAGAGCCGATGGCGATCAACCAGCGACGGTTGTCCAGATCCCTGCCAACCACACTGAAGTCGTTGGAACCAGCCAGTTGCTCGAGCCTGTCGACATCAGGTTGAACAGAGGCGTCCAACACCACCCGGCGCGAGCGCAGATCAACCTCCTTGAGCACGGTGGGAACCCCGGTGTCGAGATCACTGAGGTCAACACCGAACGCCCCTGCAGACGAGCGATGCAGCACCTCCGGAGTGCAGTCAGTGCCGCATGACTGCAGATGCTCACGGCTCCAGCGCACCAGTCTGGGTAGGTCTTCTCCCGTGCTGAGCTGTCCATAGAGCCAGCGGCCATCACGGGTAAAGCCACTGGGCCCGGAGCTGATGGTGTCTTCGAAACCGACCTGCAGGAACGGCCGCCAGCTGGTCTCGCCTGGCAGACGCAACTCAACGCTCAGGCCTCCGTCGGGAAGCACCTGGGAACGCAGAACCGGGTGCCATGCACCGTTCAGCCACTCCACACTCACCTGACGGCCGTCATCGGTGGAGCGATAGAGCAAGCGCTTCTCTCCGCTGTCCACATCGATCACATAGAGATCGTGAAAGCGAGGATCACGATCATTGAGCCCGACAACAAGCTCTGAAGGGGCTTCGCGATCAGCCCCGACCAGGTAGGCCTTCACCTGGTTGGCGGGCGTCAGATCACGTTTCTCCCCTGTTGCGGGATCAATCCTCACCAGCACGGTGTTCTCATCACCATCTCCATCCCGTGATGAGATCAGATAGCGACCGTCGGGCGTCCAGAACGCAGACCTCTGGGGACGGTCCCGCTGACGGGTGAGCACGCGTGCTGGTACATCCCCATCCAGCTCCTGAACCCAGAGATTGAGCACACCCTGATCCGGTGCCAGATAGGAAATCCGCCGCCCATCGGGACTGAGAGAAACACTGATGATCTCGGGATTGCCGAACAACACCTCACGGGGAATCAGCGGTGGTGGCGAACCGGCCTCCACCGGGCGACCGGAGATCGTGAGGCTTCCAGCCAGACCCACAAGAAAAGCGGCCCCCCAGCGCAATCCCTTGATCAGCACAACCTGCCCTGGCAATCGGATCACAATTGTGATCGGTCAGAGGAGGTCGCGCAGACGAGCGATCACCTGATCGGCAAGAGGCTGATTCATCAGCCGTTCCACCTCACGAATTCCCGTGGGACTGGTGACGTTGATCTCGCTGAGCATGCCACCGATCACATCGATGCCAACAAAGAACAGCCCTTCAGCCCTCAGAGCCGGGGCAAGAGCTGCGCAGATCTGTCGCTCCCGCTCACTGAGTTCGGTGGCTTCAGCCTGACCACCCACCGCAAGGTTGCTGCGGAATTCGCCTGCGGCTGGACGCCGGTTGATGGCACCAAGCGGTTCACCATCCACCAGCAGAATGCGCTTGTCACCTTCAGTCACGGAAGGGAGAAAGCACTGAGCCATCACAGGCAGGCGTTCCTGCTCCGTAACCAGCTCCAGCAGAGCTTTGAGACCTGGGGCCTGGGAGGACACCCGGATCACCCCCAAGCCGGCACGACCTCCCAGCGGTTTGAGCACGATGTCGCTGTGCGCCTGCGCAAAAGACTTCAGCTCACTGACCCGTCCTGAGACGAGTGTGGGTGCCATCCATCGACTGAAACGCAGGGCCCCGAGCTTTTCGTTCCAGGTACGCAGCGAGTCGGGGCGATTGAGCACCCGCACACCCGCCCGTTCAGCAACGTCGAGCAGATGGGTGGCATAGAGGTAAGCCTCATCAACCGGAGGGTCCTTGCGCATCCAGATCACCTGGAATGTCGCCAGCGGAAGCCGTTCACGCTCACCGGCGGTGATCCAGGGCTCCGGCTGAACCGGCATGGCCATGGCCAGAGGTTCATCACCGAGCGCGATCAGGTCTGCAGGTGTGCAGGCCCAGACCTCCAGTTCGGATCTGGCCGCAGCCTGCATCAGCGCAGCGGTGGAATCCTTGGCCGGATTGATCCGATCCAGTGGATCGAGCACGAACAGGTGACGCATGAGCAGCGGTCGTGTCAGAGAACTCAGGAGAGCAGCGTGTCGAGTTCCCCGGCCCGCTCGAGCGCGTGCAGATCGTCACATCCACCGATGTGTCGGTCGTCGATGAAGATCTGAGGAACGCTGCGGCGGCCATCGCCTCGGGCCGCCATGGCATCACGGGCAGGCTCATCACCATCGACGGCAAACTCGGAGTAAGCGACTCCCTTGCGATCCAGCAGCTGTTTGGCTCGGATGCAGAAGGGGCAGGTGCGCCAGGTGTAGATCTCGACGCTCGGCATGGAGCCCTCAGTTCGGGACATCGATCCTATGCAGGCACTCAGCCTTGAAACGCTGACGATCACCCCTGTCGATCCTGGCGATCGCCCCAGGCAACTTGCGCCGCGCCAAGTGGCAGTCCTGAGATTCCGCACTGATAAGGTCGCGAAATCCGTTCAACGCAGCCGTTGCTCGACCTCACCGACTTCAAGCGCGACCTCTCCGAGCTCACTGATCGCCTGGGCAATGCCCAGGACTGTCTTTGACGTTCCTGCACTGAACGCCAG
>CAJXFG010000157.1 GCA_913052185.1 uncultured Synechococcus sp.
GGGCCGCTGGAGAGGTGGCTGAGTGGTTGAAAGCGGCTCCCTGCTAAGGAGTTACAGGAGGCAACTTCTGTCGAGGGTTCGAATCCCTCCCTCTCCGTTGAACTGAACAGTGAGTCGTCAATCGGCTCTGAACTCCGCGAGTTGGCTTGCCAGAAGGGGCAGAAGCTGCTCATCACCGGCACGCTCAGGCCCCTCGGTGAACACCACCAGCAGGCTGGGTGATTGGTCATCCGTGCACCACCAGGCCGCGTCATGGCGGGCCTGGCTCATCCAACCGGCTTTGCTCCAGAGCTGACTGCCTTCCGGCAAACCGGCCCCGAGGAAACCATCCACTTGGTTCTCGGGATCCTGGGCCCTGTCGGACGTGCTGAGTGAGCGAGCCAATCGGGCTCGCAGTCGCTGACAGGCAGGAGGAGACAGCACACCGTCGGTCATCACTGCCTCAAGAATCCTGGCCACAGCCGCAGTACAGAGGGCGTTGCGATTGGTGTTGTTCTCCCCGTAGAACACTTTCTCGCGTCCATAGGGGCCATCTCCCCAGGTTTTCTGGCAGCAGTTGACTCGCCCCAGCTCAGGCCAGCCGAATCCATGAAACCAGTCGTTGACGAGCCGTCGCTGCTGCTGCCACTGCTCCCAGGCGGGAGAACGCAACGCCGGCCCACTGGTGGTCCCCGTGAGCAGATCCACAATCAGGCCCGTCGCGTCGTTGCTGGAGTCAGCCAGCATGTCGAGCAGTGCTCGTCGAAGTTCCTCGCTGTCCGGGATGAGATCACGCTGCAACCAGTGCTCAGCCGCTACCGCGTACATCAGCTTCACCACACTGGCTGGATACATCAGCTTCTGATCTGCCCAGGCAGCGCCATGACCGCTACCGGTGACCGGCGAGGTTGCGTCGTAACGCACCCAGCTCACCGCGATCTGATCATGCAGGCCAGGACGGCCCTCCGCGGCAAGCTGATCGATCAGGTCGATCAGACGTTGCTGCATCGCCGGCTCGGGACGGTAGAACGCCATGAAACTGGCTTCAGGCAATGCCGACACTAGGCACCCCGTTCGCTCCGGACCTGATCAGCGCTGGCGGCCATTGGCGGCTGCAGCGGGATCTCAATGGTTATGCCCACCCGCAGGGAGAAGGGCTGGCAACCCAGGCCGCCAGCGGACGATGCTTCAGGGTCGCCGCACCATTGCGAGACGAGGATCACGGACGCCTGCGCGTGGTGCTGCTGGAAGACGGCTACCCCTGCTGGTTCGCAATGCACGACCTGGCTGGACAGGCTGAAGCCTGTGCGCCATGGACCGCTTCGCTTCTTTCAGAGACAACAATCTCCGACAGATTGAAGCGTGTTCTGGAGTGGTTGAAAGCTGCCGCTGAACGCGAGAACACCTATCTCTGGGGCGGCACCATTGGGCCGAACCTCGACTGTTCAGGACTCGTGCAGACCGCGTTTGCCAGTGCAGGGATCTGGTTACCGCGGGATGCCTACCAACAAGAGCAGTTCTGCCAGTCCGTTGCAGTGCAACCCGATGATGTCCAGCATCTACTGGCCGGAGACCTGATTTTCTTCGGCACCCCTGAGCGCTGCACCCATGTCGGCATCCATCTCGGAGAGGGCCGCTACATGCACAGCTCTGGGATTGAACATGGCCGCAATGGCATCGGCATCGACAGCCTGAACCCCCAGGATCTCCACCCAGTGGCCAGACATTACCGAGGCGAACTGCGCGGAGCCGGACGGGTGATCCGCTGCCATGACGGCAGCACATTGCCGTGACGCAATTCGCTCCCTCTCTGTTCTCCAGCAGAGCAGAAATCAGGTCTCATCGAAATTCACAACTATCTCGAATCATGTCTCCATTGGGAAGGATGGTGTTCGACAAACAGATTCCATAGGGCTGATCAGCCAAGACCTTGCGGTAAAAGCTGGCATCCACCTTCGCCCCGCGCAGATCAGCACCTTCAAGGGTTGTAATCAACCCCACATTGGTCCCGCGCAGATCAGCTCCACGAAGATCTGCATCGGTGAACCAGACATCATGCAGATTTGCTCCACGAAGGTCAGCATCTCGAAAGTTTGATGAGCGAGTGAAAAAGGTATGACTGAGATCGGCCCCACGCAGATCGGCCCCCTGGAGGTTTGTGGTGAGCATGTACATATTGCTGAGATTGGCTCTGCGGAGATCAGCGTTCGAAAAGTTGGAGTCAATAAAACGCTTATCGCCCATGCTCACTGAGTTGAAATCAATGCCTTGCAAGTTGCAACCTGGACAGGTCATTGGCAGTTCAGGAGTCTGGGCCATTGCTGCCAGTGGCATGAAGCAAAGCAGTGCTCGAGTGGTCAAGTGAATGAATCGTTCCAGCACAATCATTTGTGTTGCGTAACGAGAGACTAATCAACAACAGGATTTCGTGATTACCTCAGCCAACGATTCATTGACATCGACGGATGTCGAACAATCGCAAGCTCGGCGATCGCGAAAGCCAGCAAAGCAGGCCAGCAGCTGACCAACACGTTGACCGGGCTCATCCGAGCACAGGGAACGAGCAACTGTCTTGAGGGGACAGGATGGTGAGAGAACAACCCTGACCCCATGGATCCGCTGACACTGCTCGCCGGGCCTTTGATCGCACAGATGAATCTCGGATCTCCAGGGATGAACACGACCAGCTCCATGGGCACTGAAGGTGAATTTCTTCAGCGCAGCCAGCCCGTTCAGCAGCTGACGCTGATGCGCACCATCTACCGGGGCGATTGTCCTGGCGAAAGTGTCACACCGATCCGTGGCATGAGCTTCCTGGCCTCCCTGCCACCGGCAGGCAATCAGCGGATCGTGATCCGCAACAGACGAACCGGTGGCTACACCAACCGTGAATACGGCAGCGGCAGGCGACGCTCGGAGAGTTTTTCAATCAGCCTTGGCAACCGGCACCACGGCAGTTTTCTCTCTGTGACACCAGGCGAGAACGAGTTCCGCTGGTCTGTGACCAAAGCCCGCAACGCGGATGGAGCGACCAAGGGCAGCGCCTGGCTGATGGTGAACACCGAAGACAGGGAGCGCTATCGCAATTTCCGCTCCATCGATGAAGATGCGTTCTGCCCGGGGGAGGAATACTCCTACTCACGCACTCCTCTCGGACAGTGCAGTGCCGGCTATTTCAAGGTCAAACGGCAGGGCGTCTGTCCCGATGGCAGCAAGATTGATCTGGGCACACAGACCGTGTATCGGCGCTACCGCTCCTGGTGACGGCCGGGATGCTGGCAGGCCTTCACCGCTGAACGATGGGACGACTGGTGCCGATTAGGTTGCATTGACATCGATCGGATCCCGATGACGGCTGGGCTGGACCTTTCGGTTGTGGTGCCGCTCTACAACGA
>CAJXFG010000158.1 GCA_913052185.1 uncultured Synechococcus sp.
CGGGCCATCAATCAGAGCCCCTGACGAACAATGGTCTGAGCCGCTTCGACGATCTGGTGCGGCTGAATGATGGTCAGATTTTCAAGATTGCCGTTGTAGGGAGTGGGGATGTCCTGGCTGGACAGCCGCACCGGCCGGGCATCCAGATCATCAAAACAGTGCTCGGTGATCAGAGCGATCAGCTCGGCGCCGATGCCACCGGTCTTCATGCACTCCTCCACCACGATCACCTTGTGGGTCTTGCGGATCGAGCGGGCGATCGTCTCCATGTCGAAGGGCTTGAGGCTGATCAGGTCGATCAGTTCGGCATTGATTCCGTCGGCCTCGAGCTGTTCCACAGCCTTGAGACAGTGATGACGCATCCGTGAATAGGTCAGGATCGTGATGTCACTGCCCTCCTTGACCAGATCCGCCTGATCCAGAGCGCAGGTGTACTCGCCATCCGGAAGTTCCTCCGTGAGGTTGTACAGCAACACGTGCTCGAAGAAGAGCACGGGATTGTTGTCTCGGATGGCGGCCTTCATCAGGCCCTTGGCATTGGTCGGCGTGCTGCAGGCCACGATCTTGATCCCGGGCACGGCATGGAAGTAAGCCTCCAGTCGCTGACTGTGCTCGGCTCCAAGCTGACGTCCGACCCCGCCGGGGCCACGCACCACCGTTGGGATGGTGAAATTGCCGCCGCTGGTGTAGCGCAGCATCCCCATGTTGTTGGAGATCTGATTGAAGGCCAGCAGCAGGAATCCCATGTTCATGCCTTCCACGATCGGCCTCAGGCCTGTCATCGCGGCACCCACTGCCATGCCGGTGAAGCTGTTTTCGGCAATCGGTGTGTCGAGAACCCTGAGTTCTCCGTATTTCTCGTAGAGATCCTTGGTGACTTTGTAGGAGCCGCCGTAATGGCCGACGTCCTCTCCCATCACACAAACATGGGGATCACGGGCCATTTCCTCATCGATGGCTTCGCGAAGTGCGTTGAAGAGAAGCGTCCCTGCCACGGCGTTGCTGCAATCCCGGCCATGCCGGCGTCAGCGGCCAAGCTATCTCAGTCCAGGGGTGTTCAGCCTCCGGCAGCAAAGGTCGCCAGCAGCAGCACCGACAGAAGCAGACCTGGAGACAGCAGCAACACGAGCTGACCGAGATCGTGGGGGGTCATGGCTGCAAAGGCTCTGCGATGAGGCTAGGCAGCGTCCACCGTGTCTTTCGTGAAAAGACTGCGAAGAAACACCAGGAACAAGCCGAGACCAATGAAGGCAAAGCTGAAGGTGGCCAGAAAACACATGCCGATGAACAGGGTCTTCATCGCTGAAGCAATGTTCTGAGCAGTGGTGCTGCTGAAATTCGACGAGTGCGTCGAGAGATAAACGACCACCTTTTTGCTGAGTCCGAAACTCAGCCAGGCCAACACCAAACTGGTGATCGAACCGGACAGAAAGCTGAGAGGTCCTTTTCTGGGTTTTGCGGGGGCTGTGTTGCTGTCACTCATGAGGCCAGCTTGACGCCGTGGGGAAGCAGAGAGCAACTCCACGATTGCAACCCCTCCGCCTCAAACAGCTGGGCAGAGCTCTGGCGGGCCTGTTCGGCGGTTTCACGGTCCGGGAAGAGCGCGAAGCAGCTCGGACCCGAACCACTCATGGCGACACGCACCTGCCCGGACAAAGACTCCAGAAGCGACAGTGCCTTGCGCACCGAGATGGTCTGCGGTGCCACCACAGCTTGAAGATCGTTCAGCAGCGGTGGCGGTGATTCGGCTCGAAGCGGGTGCAACCACCCGGATGAGCGCAGCGCCTCACGACGCTGCTCAAACGCTGACTCTCCCTCGAGATAGTGATTGCCCCGCTGGCGTTTGCATTCGCCATAGGCCCATGGCGTCGACACACTGATCGATGGATCCTTCACCAGAACAACACCCATCGGCGCCGAGACTGCCGGCAGGCGTTCAAGCCGCTCCCCCCTTCCGAAGCAGAGCTGGGTGCCGCCTGCAATGCAGAACGGCATGTCGGATCCGAGATCGGCAGCCAGCGTCTCAAGCCGGGAGAGGGTCAGCCCAAGACCCCAGAGCGTGTTCAGTGCAACCAGCGCTGCTGCACCATCGCTGGAACCTCCCGCCAGACCAGCGCCGATGGGAATCCGCTTGCGCAGGTGCATGCGCGCACCCAACTCACCGAACCCGGAACGATCACGCAGCAGCCTGGCCGCCCGCATGATCAGGTTGTCATCACCGCAACTGAGTCCGGGCTGATCACAGCTGAGCGAAAGACTGCCATCCGCGGTGTTCTCACACTCGAGCTGATCAGCGAGATCAATGCTCTGCATCACCATCGCGAGTTCGTGGAACCCGTCGTTGCGCAGGCCCAGCACCTCGAGATGCAGATTGATCTTGGCCGGAGCGCTGACGCAGACCGGTGCCGTCATGAATCAGGACGCAGCGAAGTCGGCCATGTTCCGACCGGGTTGTGGAGGCTAATCCACGGGCAAAATCCAGTGGTCATATGGGATCGAGGGCCTGAGAAGAGGATTCGGCTTCACGCAGCCCCCTGGCGAGAGCCACCCAGTTCTGGGGAGCCACCTCCTGAGGCCGTTGCTGCAGATCAATTCCCGCCTGCTGCGCCAGCTGCTGGAGCTGATCCGGAGGTTTGACACCCGCAAGGGTGTTGCGCAGCATCTTGCGCCTGGCGAGAAAGGCCTGCTTGAGCAACCGTTCCACCCGGCGGCAGAGGTCGGGATCAGGGCGCTGCTCCGCGGGCAGGGGGGCCAGCCGGATCACTTCGGACTGCACCTTCGGAGGAGGCTGAAAGCAGCGGGGCGGCACAGGGCAGACGCTTTCACAGCGGGCCAGCAGCTGCAGACGCACACTCAAAGCACTGAAACTGCTGTGTCCGGGACGGGCACGGATGCGCTCAGCCACCTCTTTCTGCACGAGCAGCACGAGCCTGTCGTAGGGCGGATCAACGGGCCGGTCGAGACGCCCGATCAGTCGATCCAGCAATGGCCCTGTGATGTTGTACGGAATGTTCGCCACCACTTTGGACGCCTGCACGCCGTCGGGAAGCGTCAGAGGAACATCCAGAACGTCTCCCTCACAGAGCGAAAAGCGGGCCTGCGAACCGAAACGCTCCCGCAGACCTGCAACCAGATCGCGGTCCAACTCAATGGTGTGCACCCATGCCGCCGGACTCCCGAGCAGTCGCTGGGTCAGCGCACCCCGACCCGGCCCCACCTCCAAGACACGGTCACCCTCTGCCAGTTCGGCAGCCTCGAGAATCCGATCCAGAACGCGTTCATCACGGAGCCAGTGCTGACCGAACCGTTTGCGGGCCGTATGTCCTGCGAAGCTCATGTCATGCGGGCCATGGGTTC
>CAJXFG010000159.1 GCA_913052185.1 uncultured Synechococcus sp.
CGGGTAACCCTCAAGTTCCGAGAAGTCGAGGCTGCCCTTCTGCTTCCACGCTTTAGCGGTGACGGCGGTGGGATTTCAGTCCTCATCAAACGCCCTGCCACCTAGTTGAAAGCTGCTCAAATGCTGACGGAAGTTGATCTGCTGATCTACGAACAAAACGCACCATCCCTGCATCTGCCAAGAGTGACTTCCACCACGGATAGGGTCAAAGGGCCTCGCTCCGGCTCAGGCCCATACGCTTGTTGTCGCCCTGCCGATGCACGATCCGGGGTATCTGCGTATTTTGACCCCGGCTTTTTCTTATGCCCCCCGTTGATCCGAACCAGCCCGTAATCATTCTCGGAGGATTTTTGATCACCGAAGAGGCTTATGAGCCAATGGCGGATTGGCTGACAGGGCAGGGTGTGATCGATGCTGAGGTTGTGCCAGTTAGTCGTTATGACTGGCTTTTGACGAGTTGGGGGTTTGGCTGGAGGCGAGTGCTTGATCGCGTTGACGCTCTTGTGCGGGAGCTTCAGTCCAAGTCACCCACCGGACGTGTGACGTTGATTGGTCACAGCTCAGGAGGGGTGATGCTTCGTCTTTATCTCAGCGATCAACCATTTCAGGGCCGTTGCTATGGCGGTTCTTCCCGATGTGACCGGCTGATTACCCTCGGCAGCCCTCATCAGGCTGTTCGCGCCACTCCTCTGCGGGCCATGGTGGATCGCTGCTTTCCGGGATGCCATGAAGCTGGTGTCGACTACGTGGCCATTGCTGCTGAGCTCGACCTGGAGAGCGCCAATGCGTCCTCATTCAGTCGACGCAGCGCAAAGGGCAGTTACCGCAGCATCACCGGATCCAAGGATGTGGCGGGTGATGGTCTGGTGCCGGTGGACTCGGCCTTGCTACGTGGTGCGCGTCAGTTAACACTGCCCGACACCGCTCATGGTGGTTTGTTCGGCTCCACCTGGTACGCCACAGCGGCCAGACTTGAGCACTGGTGGCCATTTGCGGTGGATGACTCAATCAACCCATGAGTTCCTCAAAAGGCTCTGCTGAAGTTGCCTGCTGACCAAAGACAGGTAGTTCAGCGGATGTACATGCTGATACACCTTGGTTAGACATGACTCAAGGCCAGAGGCCACCGGGAAGCGGTCTCCACGGCCTTGAGGGGGCATGTCTGAGCCCCCTTCTTCATGGCTTTCACAGTGGCATTGCTGCCTTCCTGATCAAGTCAAGGACTGTGGAATGACCACGGCTGAAGCCGCTCACTGAGCCTGTATCTGGCTATGTCACTGATCGGCTTGGTCTACGACGATTCCTGAACAAGCCACCAGTCAGTCAGGGCGTGGCTTTGGGACTCTCCCGTCAATGCGCCAATATCCAAACCAGTCCGGTTTTAGGTCGGAAGCGGAACCGCCTGGTTCGACTCTCAGGCGGATCTGCCAACCTTCGACATCGAAGAGGGGCAGGCAGTCATCCACTGTGTTCAGGTTGTCGATGTTGTGAAGGTCATCCTTGTGAACCTGCACAGCTCTGTTCAACCAACGCCGACGCGCGCGGGCTTTCGCGGCTTGTTTGCTTGGTGCCACAACAAGACCGAACTGATGAAGCTCCTGTAGTGATTCTCTGTCGTATCCACCAAGGTTGACGAACCACAGCTGATCGGTTTGCTCCGTCAAGTTCCGCTGTTGACTCCTCGTGCTCTCCGATTGCCCTTTCATCAGCTCTATGGCGTAGCCATCAACGTGTCGAATGGCTTTGTAACTGTCGATATGCAGGCCGCTCAGCAGTCCGAACCATTGTTTTCGCAGGGCTGGAATGGTGTCTTCGATGCGTTCTCCAACAACCCAGCGCACATCATGCAGTTCGATATGGCTCTTTGCTGTGCGCCCACCCAGCACAACCAGAAACAGGTTTGGCTTGATGGTCCTCATCGAAGGCTGGTGATTGCTTAGGTCCGAGAGGACTCTGGGTTGTAGGTGTTTTCCAATATCTGAGTCAATCTCTCGATTTCAGTCAAGATCGCTCGATCAGCATTCTGCGGATTGTCATGCTCGCATCAGCTTCGATGGCGTCACTGATCCTGATCGCAGGCCTCACCGGATTTGGTTGGTGGCTGGCTCAGGTGACCAGAGTTGGCAGAAAGCTTGGCACCACGATGGTGATTCTGATGCTTGGCCTGGGTCTGGCCAACGTCATCCGCTGGGCCCCGGCGCCATCAACGGTGGCCTGGGTGAACGGACCGTTGACTTCTCTGGCGATTGCTGAACTGCTGCTCGCGGTGGATTTGCGCACTGTGCTGCCTGCTGCACGTCGATTGCTGCAACCATTCATCTCTGCGGTTGCAGCAACCCTCATGGCTGTTCTGCTGGTTGGCTGGTTGTTATCGCCCTGGCTCGGGCACACCTGGATTTCACTCGCAGGCTTGTTCAGCGCCACATTCACCGGCGGCAGTCTGAACTTTGTGTCTGTTGCCAGAAGTCTTCAGACGCCTCCCTCCCTGCTGCTGATTGCGACGGCGGCGGATCACGTCGCATTCACTGCTTGGTTTGTGGTCAGCCTCGTGATCGGACGCGACCGCGAGGTCCCAAGTTCCGGAGAATCTTCTGGAGTGGATGGTCCGATTGGTTTGCAGGATCCTGCCGCTGCGCTGACTTCAGGCAGAGCACTGATCGTCAGTCTTCTCTGGGGAGGCGGGACTCTGTTGCTGACGGATCGCCTAGTCGCAGCTCTGAACGTGCTGGGTGTTGCGCTTCCATCAATTCTGGTGCTCACAACAGTGGCGCTGATGGCTGCTCAGCTGCCTGCCGCCGAATCCAGACGAGCTTGTTACGGGCTTGGCCTTGTGTTGATCCAACCGTTCTTTGCGGTGATCGGCCTCAGCACATCGTTCACAGGACTGTTCGGTGACGGGTTGCCGGTGCTGTTCTATGCCGTCGTGGTGGTGATGGTTCAGGCCTTGTTTGTGCTTCAGGCACGTCGCTGGTGTCGCTGGCCCATGGCGGAGAGTCTTGTTGCGTCGCAGGCAGCTGTAGGCGGGCCCAGCACAGCGTTGGCTTTGGCAGGAAGCCTGGGTCGCGCCGATCTTGTTTTGCCCTCCGTGGCCATCGGTCTGCTCGGATATCTGTTCGGCACCTATCTCGGATTGGCCGTCTCAGCACTGCTGAGTCTGCTGATGGGTTGAAAACGGATCCGTTCTGCCGCTCATGGCCTTAGAGTCCTGCGACTCATCGAGCGTTGATGGCCTGGGAATACACACAGCTTCGCTTTGTTCCCCGTGGCAAGAGCTGGA
>CAJXFG010000160.1 GCA_913052185.1 uncultured Synechococcus sp.
CGCAGATCCCTGCGGTTCACTGCTTCCTGTCCGAAGGGCCAGAGCGAGAAGCGCCCGATCACGAAACAGGAGCGAGCCCAGGGCAACCCCACCACTGTGATCGCGCAGAGCAGCCCGGCGAGCCACCAGCCCAGCGCCATCATCAGGCCGCCGAGCACAACCCAGAGGATGTTGAGCAGGGAGCTGACCATGGGCGTGGCCTCGGCATTCGCGTTCTCTCCACACAATGGCCCGGCCCCACGCCGAAGCCCCAGATCGTGTTCAATTGCACCAGCTCTTCAGCCGTGATGACCGCCTCTCCGGTGCAGCATTTTCTGGAGCACCTGAGCCGGGACCCGCTGCTGCAGGTGAAGGTTCAGGCGGCGGTCACAGCCGATGAGGTGGCACTGCTGGCGCAGGAACTCGGCTATGCAGTCTCAGGCAGTGATCTGCTGATGCTTTCCGGTCGCAGCACTGCTGGTGTGCGTGTCACACGCGTCGATCATCCCGGTGAATATCCAGGCCGCTACTACTGAAGTCAGCTCCGCTGATCGGCCTCATCGCCAGTGCCACCATTGCCTGCGTGCTGCTGCTGGGGCTGCGGACGATTCGGCGGGATGAGCTGATTCGTTAAGTGATTCACCTGTTCCGGGAAACTCGCCAGATCTGCGTCAACGTGGACGCACCCGACGCTGCATTCCGCAATACGCCGCCGGGTTCGTCACGTGCGATCGCCCACCTCTGAACGGTCGCACCTGGATCATGGCGAGCCTGCCAGCTCGGCTGTTGCATCACTTGCACTGCATCGCCTGACAAATGCAGCGTTCGGGCCTCAGTCGATGACGTAATCCATCGGGTCATCCCCGTTGAAGCTGCTGCATGGCGTCTCCGCCCTTCCACCGGGAAGCATGGTTTCG
This sequence comes from uncultured Synechococcus sp., assembly GCA_913052185.1. Classification (GTDB taxonomy): domain Bacteria; phylum Cyanobacteriota; class Cyanobacteriia; order PCC-6307; family Cyanobiaceae; genus Synechococcus_C. The sequence continues at coordinate 897 of CAJXFG010000160.1, forward strand.
GGAATCAAGCCTTCCTTGAACCCCTGGCAGAGTTCCGCTGGTGGTCGGCTGTCCACCCAGTCCTGGAAATCGAAATCGCTCCAGGCCAGCAGCTGCGCCATCAACAGAACCTCCTGCATGATCTTTCTGCTGTGACTCCCTTGTTAGCCAGGCGGGAACCACAGCTCAACGCTGCTCTGGCTGGCGCAGCTTTGCGTAGGTGTTGCCCGGCCAGAACAGCAGTTTGAAATTGGGATAAAGAGACAGAATTCCGAGAGTGAGCAGCAGCGACTGCACTCCCACAAACGGGAACACCTCATAGCCAGGCATCAGGCTGCTTAATACGGAGATGTAGAACCAGTTCTTGTTCAGCCTTGGGCCGAGATCCCGCCATCGTCTCCAGCTGATCGGCAGGAACAGAAACACGTTCAGAATTTCCCCTAACAGCCACACCCTCACTGAATGCTCCGTGGCCCATTGTGTAATCGCTGCGGAAATCTCAGCGTATGAACTGTTGAAATAACCTCTGAACATCGAGGCCAGAACGATAAAGAGAATCAACCCTGCAATTAAGGATCGGAAGATGGCGCTGCACCAGTAATCAAGACGCCCCATTTCCCCTTCGAAAGATAGGAATGGAGGGTTTTCAACAGTCATCTTCATCCGGATTCATTTGGTTCAAAGCTACCTGAACTCACTAACTTGAACAGCCCGCCGGAGAGGCGCACATCGGCTTTCTCGCTGAACACGTGGTGGCCCCACTCCTCGTCAATCTGGATCACATCAGGGGTGCTGAGGGAAACAGCACCCATCACAGTGACGGCGGCACCGAGTAGGCCGGATTGAATAGACATGGAACCCATTGCAGTGGAGATGACTCCGTTGCAGTCACCCTCCACGAAATCAAGAGTTGATGCGATGAGCTGACTCAGTCCTGCGTGTGATTCTGCTCACACTCCATCGATAGCCACCGCTCTTCGGAACTGTTGGTGTTACCAATTTCGGTATGAGTAGAAAACCATGTGTTCCGACGAATTAGTATTGACTTTGTTGGAAATGGTCAGGCTTGCAAAAATGAAAGCACTTGTTTTATTGGGTGCCCTGTTGATTTCAATGGCACCTGCCGAAGCTCAATCGAATGAAGCCAAGTTCTATTATTGGAACGGGGTTGCTTATACTGCTGGTAATCTTTTGTGTGGCCTGACCAAGGCTGGCAAGATTGATAAAGGATATGCAAGAGAATTGTTGTCAGGAATCATTCAGTCCTACTCAGAAGATCCAAGCCTTGCTCCTTATATGAGTGCAATTAATCAAGGTTCCAAAAGTGCTAAGGATGAATGCCCTGAGGTTTATTAACTGCGGTCTTCAAATCATCTCTGAGTCATCAATATCATCGGTTTTCGTATGAGTTGATACCTGAACCGCTGAGGGCAAGAGGCTTTGCTGCCCTCCGTTCTGCTGGGGTGATTCTGATTGATTCCGGAGGTGATGAAGACGTCCAAGAGGGAGGACCTTCAGGCCTCTTACCCATCATTGCCCCGTCAAGCGAGGGGGTTGCCGCTCTCTTACAGGAGAAACAGAAAGATGACGATGAATGAGGTCCCAATCAGGAATGCCTTGTCTGTGCCCTGATCAATGTCGAAGGGTTCGTGCGCCTCTGGAATCATTGATTGACTTGCCGGAGCAGGGAATCTAGCGATCATCTGCTGCTTCGGGTGAAGATTCCTTCCGCAGTCATGGCATAGGAATCCTTGAGAAAGCACCATCTGAGACAGCAACGCCTTGGATCAATGGATTGGATTGTCCGCCCTATTCGAGCCGTCTTCTTCGCTGATGAGAAAGCGTTCGAGTGGATTCAGAAAAAACTGGGTCTGTCGAATTATCAGATGGCCTGCCTTGTCTGGGTGAAAGGTCTCATCATTGGCCTGTTGCTGGGCTGGTGGCTGCTCTGAGATCAGACCGCCCGGAGCATGTGTCCGACGACGTCGGGAGTAAGCCAGCGAATCCCGCCGGTGTCCACCTCAACGATCTGAAAAAGGTCGTCGATGGACTTGCCGCGTCAGCGCAACTTTCAAAGCCCTGCTCAAAGACCCGTTTTGAGCTGCATGTCCGAGTCAGTGACTGTCGGTTGCTGTTGTCAGGCCTTTCTCAGGCGATGGCCTTGGGAACATCTACCTAACCCGTGGCATGGACTGAGAGCCCCACTCCTAAGAATGGTGCTTTTGATTGCCATGGAGCCTCGGTGTGACTCGCTTCCGCCTGAGCTAAGTCCAGTCAGGCACTGATTTTTGAGCCATTCACCAGAAGCTCACCAGAACTTCGAGGGGTCTGCACCAGAGCTGTGTAGTGGGGTTCACCAGAAGGGCTGTGATCTTG
>CAJXFG010000161.1 GCA_913052185.1 uncultured Synechococcus sp.
GTTCCATCACCATCCGTGCCGTGGTCACGCCGGCCTGGAAGGAAGAGGCCGAGCGAGAGCTGAGCGCTGCCATCTCCACCGCTGATCAGCAACTGGCTCAGCTCGAGCAGGAAGGTCAGCAGGTGGTTGATGAGGTGCGTCGTCAGAGTGCCAATCCACTGGATCCGCGTGTGCAGGAGCAGGTCGCCCAGGTTCAGCAGCAGGTGGCCGCCAAGCGGGCTGAGCTCGAAGAACAGAAGCGCAATCTGCTTCAGCAGCAGGCCCAGGTGCGCGAGCTCGAAATGGAACAGATCGTCGATCAGGGTCAGCTTGAAAGCTTCTGCGACATCAAGGTCGGCGACAACCTCGTCAGCAAAATGCAGGTTGCCGTGGTGGTGCGCGACGGGGTGATCGAGGCGATCGAGCAGGGATGAGCACTGCTGGGGGCCGGCCTGCCGGCCCGTAAGATTTTTCCTAGTCAGCCCCTCTGGAGACGGTTTTGGCAACCCACGACATCTTCATGCCTGCCCTCAGCTCCACGATGACGGAGGGGAAGATCGTTGAGTGGCTCAAAAATCCCGGTGACAAGGTGGGCCGCGGCGAGTCCGTGCTCGTGGTCGAATCCGACAAAGCCGACATGGATGTGGAGTCCTTCAATGAGGGCTACCTGGCAGCTGTGCTGATGCCGGCAGGAAGCACGGCACCAGTGGGCGAAACCATTGGCCTGATCGTCGAGACCGAGGCCGAGCTTGCCGAGGTGCAGGCGAAGGCCCCCGGTGGTGGATCGGCCCAGGCCGCTCCCGCAGCTGAAACCAGTGCTCCTGCCGCCCCGACCACACCTCCCCCACCAGCGCCTGCCGCCGCGCCTGCGACGCCTCCCGCTCCCGTTGCTGCAGCTCCAGCAGCCGTTGCTCCCCCAGTTCCGGCTGTCGCACCTCCCAGCAACGGTCGGCTGATCGCCAGTCCGAGGGCGAAGAAACTGGCCTCACAGATGGGTGTCGACCTCGCCGGGGTGCGCGGCAGTGGGCCCAATGGCCGCATCCAGGCTGAAGACGTGGAGCGTGCCGCTGGACGTCCCATCACGGTTCCCCTGGTTGGGGAAGGAAGCGCCGCTGCCGTGGCAGCTGGAGCCGCGCCTGCCGCCAGTGCTCCCACATCTCCGGCCGGCAACAGCTTCGGTGGACCCGGTGAAACCGTGCCGTTCAACACGCTTCAGGGCGCGGTGAACCGCAATATGGAAGCCAGCCTTGCGGTTCCCTGCTTCCGCGTGGGCTATGCGATCACCACCGACAAACTTGATGCCTTCTACAAGCAGGTGAAACCGAAGGGCGTCACGATGACGGCCCTTCTGGCGAAGGCCGTGGCCGTCACCCTGGCCCGACATCCTCAGGTGAATGCCGCGACCACCGCAGCGGGCATGAGCTACCCCGCAGACGTGAATGTGGCCGTGGCCGTGGCCATGGAAGACGGTGGCTTGATCACGCCGGTACTGCGTCAGGCCGATCGCACCGATCTCTACGAACTCTCCCGCCAGTGGGGGGATCTGGTGAAGCGCTCGCGCAGCAAGCAGCTTCAGCCCGAGGAATACAGCACGGGAACGTTCACCCTCTCCAATCTCGGCATGTTCGGGGTGGATCGCTTTGACGCGATCCTTCCTCCCGGCACCGGTGCCATCCTGGCGGTGGCAGCCTCAAGGCCCACCGTGGTGGCTGGAAAGGATGGGTCCATCGCTGTGAAGCGGCAGATGCAGGTCAATCTCACGGCGGATCACCGTGTGATCTACGGCGCTGATGGTGCTGCGTTCCTCAAGGATCTCGCGGAATTGATTGAAACCCGCCCAGAAAGTCTGGCGATCTGAATCTCCTCAACGGCAGAGACTGACCTGCCGAGCACAGAGAACCTTGCCACTCTTGAAGTGGCTTGCGTGGGTTTGTGTCCGTTTCGTTCTTCTCCCGCCTGCTGGGCCGTCCACTGCCGCGTTCCAGCGCCAAGGACGAGCGACTCCCCAATGTTCAGGCGCTGCCGATTCTCTCCTCGGATGCCCTCTCCTCCGTGGCATACGCCACCGAAGCGGCTCTCGGAATTCTGATTCTGGGTGGCAGTGCCGCGTTACAACTCTCGCTGCCGATCACTCTGGCGATCATTGCTCTGATCGCCATTGTGGTGCTGTCGTACCGGCAGGCGATTGCGGCGTATCCCAACGGTGGCGGTTCCTATGTGGTGGCCCGCGACAATCTCGGACGCAATGTGGGTCTGGTGGCAGCCGCGGCATTGCTGATCGACTACACCCTCACTGCAGCGGTCAGCCTGATGGCCGGGACCCAGGCGCTGTCTTCCTTGGATCCATCGTTGCTGGCCCATGAGGTCCCGATCGCTTTGGTGCTGCTCGTGCTGGTGGGCTGGGCCAACCTGCGCGGCGTGAAGGAGGCGGGACGGGTGTTCGCTGTTCCCACCTATGCCTTCGTGGTGATGATCGTGGTGCTGACGGTCGCTGGGCTCAAGGACCTCACCTTTCATCACGGCTGGACTCCCGATGCCCCGCCTTTGACAGCCGCTCTGCAGCCGATCGGTCTGTTTCTGATTCTGCGGGCATTCAGCTCCGGTTGTTCGGCGATGACCGGCATCGAAGCCATCGCCAATGGTGTGCAGGTCTTTCGGGAGCCTGCTCCCCTCAACGCCCGCAAGACCCTTCTGGTGATGGGCGTTCTGCTGTCAGCGATGTTCCTCGCGGTCAGCACCATGGGGTTCATGTACGGAGTGGCACCCAATCCCGACATCACGGTGTTGGCTCAGATCGGCCAGCGCGTGTTCGGGAATGGCAGCGTTCTTTACTGGATTCTGCAGATCTCAACGCTGCTGATCCTGGTACTGGCCGCGAACACGGCCTTCTCCGGATTCCCGCGCCTGGCGGCAATGCTGGCGGAGGATCATTGCCTGCCCATGCAGATGAAGCTGCTGGGTGATCGGCTCGTTTACCAGAACGGCATCGGGGTTCTGGTCGCGATCACAGCTCTGATCATTGTGATCTGCCGGGGCGACACCACCGTGGCGGTCAATCTGTACGCCCTTGGAGTGTTCACGGCCTTCACGCTGTCGCAGCTGGGCCTCGTGTGTCGCTGGTGGAAGCGGCGTGGAGATGGATGGCGCGGGCGTATGGCGATGAATGCGCTCGGATCGCTCACCACCTTCGTGGTGCTCGTGGTGATCGTGGTGAGCAAATTTGATGAGGGCGCCTGGACCGTGGTGATCGCCAT
>CAJXFG010000162.1 GCA_913052185.1 uncultured Synechococcus sp.
AAATTCCCGGATGTGACCTTCTGCGGTACCGCCTGAGTTAGGTCAACGCGATTCTCGTTCACAACAGCAGGCAATCTTGCCTGCTTTTTTTATGTCGAGATTACGGACTGATCTGTCATGATCTTCTCAAATCAATGCAGGACTGAGATGCCAAATGCTGGGCTGATGCTGTTGGTTGCATGTGGAAGTCGGGGCGTTTTTTGAGTCAGTTGATGATTGGTCTTTCTGGATAGGGCTTGAAGGTTCGGGTTTGAAAGATTGCCGTTGTTCTATTGGAGGTTTGAGCCTGCAAAGCATCAGCTTTGTCGCCTGATTGGTAGAGGTGATATTCATCACCAGCCCAGTGGCTTTTGTGCGCCGGGGCTCCGCAATGTTCTGTTACACTCTGGCGAAAGGTATTTGCTGGCTTGGTTTCTTTCGCTTCTTTTGTTGCACTCGGGCTGTCATCTGCGACTGTTGCCGTGATCTCCAGTCTTGAAAGTTTCACTGACCAAGGTCGGCTCGGAGTTCGGAAAGATGGCTACTCCGCTGTTGCCGAGACGAGAGGAACGAGGTTCTTTCAATCGTCTCAGCAGCTGTATAGCAAGCGCACAACGATTGCCTTGTTCGAGCAAGCTTGTATGTCGCCAATGCTTTCTGTGTCGGAGCTGCCTGCCAGCAGTTTTGGGGTGAAGTCTTCTTCTCAGGTCTGTTCGTTCTGGTCTTTTGCGGACTATTTGAATGAGCTGTCATCCAAGGCCTTTTCGATTCCGGCCTCAGGAGTGTTTACTTCGGGTTTTGGGCCGCGCTGGTCACGACATCATTCGGGTATTGATATTGCCAACAACGTGGGAACGGCGATTCGTGCCTCGCGACGCGGACGTGTGGTGTTTGCCGATTCTTTAGGCGCTTATGGGCTGATGGTTGAAATTCAGCATCCGGACGGTTTCAAGACGCGTTATGCGCACTGCCATGAACTTCTTGTTGCTGTTGGTGAGAGTGTCGCTCAGGGTGATGTGATTGCCAGGATGGGTAATACGGGCCGTAGCACCGGGCCCCATCTTCATTTTGAGATTCGTTCGCCGAAGGGTGTCGCGATTGATCCGGTTTCCTTGCTTGGAGACATGACCATTCAGCAGCAGGTCTGAACAGCAAAATGAATCTTCGAGCACAGCAATAAGCTATGCCCAAAGACACAAAGTTAGTGTTCTTAAACCTGTTAGTGAGGATTTCTGGAACGTTATTGCCAAGCGCTATTGATTCAAACGATCAGAAAGAATTTTCTTCGTTTCTGGTTGTCGTTTGATCGTTCCTGAGCCTGGGATCAGTCTTGGTTGATGGCGGCCTGGGCACGGGCACGTGCTCGGTTGAAGCTCTGTTGTGCCTTGACTTTTTCGGGAGATGCAGGCTGACCTTCCATTTTGCTGACAGCGTTGCGTGCTGCCTGCAGTTCGGTTTCAGCGGCAGTGCTGTCGATGGAACTGCCCAGTTCAGCAGAGTTCACCAGAACCGTGACGTCATCGGCTTCGACTTCGGCGAAGCCACCCATCAGAGCGATGGATTTCCAGGATCCCTCCGCACGCACGCGAAGCACGCCGATATCAAGTGCTGCCAAAAGAGAAACGTGACCGGGAAGGATGCCCAGCTGCCCAGTGGTGCTGGGGAGGATCACCTCATCAGCGGATCCATCGAACACGCTCTGGTCTGGCGCCAGCACGCGGAGGGTGAGGGACATGGATATGAAATGTTTGGGTTAAAAGCGTTGAACGAAGTGAAAGTACGGGGGCATGGACTCATGCCCCCATCGTCATCACTTGCCTTCTTCGGCCATCTTCGCGGCCTTGGCCTTGACTTCCTCGATGTTGCCAACGAGGTAGAAAGCCTGCTCAGGCAGGTGATCAAGCTCACCGGCGAGAATCTGGTTGAAGCCACCGATGGTTTCCTCGAGCTTCACGTACTTGCCGGGCATGCCGGTGAAGATTTCAGCCACAAAGAAGGGCTGTGAGAGGAACTTCTCGATCTTGCGAGCACGGTCAACGGTGCGACGATCATCCTCGGAGAGTTCATCCAGGCCGAGAATCGCGATGATGTCCTGCAGCTCCTTGTAGCGCTGAAGCGTTGACTGAACGCTGCGGGCTGTGCGGTAGTGCTCGTCGCCGACGACAGCCGGCTGGAGCATGGTGCTGGTGGAGTCCAGAGGGTCCACAGCGGGGTAGATGCCCTTGGAGGCCAGGCCACGATTCAGCACCGTGGTGGCATCGAGGTGAGCAAAGGTGGTTGCAGGTGCAGGGTCAGTCAGGTCGTCAGCAGGGACGTAGACCGCCTGAATTGAGGTAATGGAGCCCTCAAGAGTGGACGTGATCCGCTCCTGAAGTTCGCCAACGTCCGTACCGAGGGTGGGCTGGTAACCCACAGCGGAAGGCATGCGTCCGAGCAGGGCGGATACCTCGGAACCTGCCTGCACGAAACGGAAGATGTTGTCGATGAACAGCAGCACGTCCTGCTTGTTCACGTCACGGAAGTGCTCAGCCATCGTCAGAGCCGAGAGGCCGACCCGCATGCGGGCGCCGGGGGGCTCATTCATCTGGCCGTAGCAGAGCGCGACCTTCGACTTGGAGAGGTCGTCGGCGTTGATCACGCCTGAATCCTTGAATTCCTCGTAAAGGTCGTTGCCTTCACGGGTGCGTTCGCCCACGCCGCCAAACACGGAAACACCACCGTGCTCCTTGGCGATGTTGTTGATCAGCTCCTGAATCAGAACGGTCTTGCCGACTCCGGCGCCACCGAACAGGCCGACCTTGCCGCCCTGACGGTAGGGAGCCAGAAGATCGATCACCTTGATGCCGGTCTCGAAGACTTTGGGCTTCGTTTCCAGTTCGGTCAGCTTGGGAGCTGAACGGTGGATGGGTGCTGTTGCGTCAGTTTTGACAGGACCCTGCTCATCGACAGGCTCTCCAAGCACGTTGAAGATCCGTCCGAGAGTGCCTTCGCCAACAGGCACGGAAATCGGTGCACCGGTGTCGATGGCTTCCATGCCACGAACGAGACCGTCGGTGGCACTCATGGCCACGGCACGGACCCGGTGATCGCCCAGCAGCTGCTGAACTTCAGCAGTCAGGGCAACCGCCTGACCGGCGGTGTTGGTGGCCTCAATACGGAGAGCGTTCAGAATTTTGGGCAGCTTGCCGGCAGGGAATTCCACGTCCAGAACCGGGCCAATCACCTGGCGGACAACGCCCTTGGTAC
>CAJXFG010000163.1 GCA_913052185.1 uncultured Synechococcus sp.
ATGTCGGCAGCTTTATGAAGCCGACGTAAAGAACCATTGAGACCTCGCTCAGGCGTTCTCAGGGAAGCGGTTGTTAGCGTCCAGGCCATGCAAGGCCTTCTGCAACCGCCTGAGCTCCTGTCTCAGCCCAAGCTTTCCGGCGAAAGGGTGCTGCTGGTTCGTCTGCCCTGCAACCCCATTTTCCCGATTGGCCCGATTTATCTCGCCGATCACCTCCACAAGTGTTTCCCGGGAATTCCGCAGCGAATTCTTGATTTGGCTGCATTGCCGGTGCTGGATGTGCACCGGGTTCTGCGCATCACCATCGACCAGTTCCGCCCAACCCTGTTGGTGTTTTCCTGGCGGGATATTCAGATCTACGCCCCCGTTGATGGTCGGGGCGGCAATCCACTTCAGAACTCCTTTGAGGTGTTCTATGCCCGTAATCCGCTGAAGCGTCTGCACGGAGCCCTCGGCGGACTTCGGCTGATGACCAGTCACTACGGCGAACTCTCACGCAATCAGGCTCTGGTGCGCAGGGGGCTGCGCCGCGCAAGGCGGCATCGTCCAGAAGCTCGGGCAGTGCTTGGTGGAGGAGCTGTCAGCGTTTTCTATGAGCAACTCGGACGCTCTCTGCCCAAGGGCACCATTGTTTCCGTCGGCGAGGGTGAACCTCTTCTCGAGAAACTTCTCCTGGGTCAGTCGTTGGATGGAGAGCGCTGTTTCGTGGTCGGCGAGGCGCCGCGGCCCGGCTTGATCCACGAGCAACCGGAAAGTCGTCCGAAGACGGCATGCGATTACGACTACATCGCCTCGATCTGGCCCCAGCTCGGTTGGTATCTCGAGGGTGGTGATTTCTACGTGGGCGTGCAGACCAAGCGTGGTTGCCCCCACAACTGCTGTTACTGCGTCTACACGGCAGTGGAGGGCAAGCAGGTGCGCCTGAACCCAGTTCAGGAGGTGATCTCAGAGATGCGTCAGCTCTACGACCGGGGTGTGCGTGGCTTCTGGTTTACAGACGCTCAGTTCATTCCCGCCAAGCGCTACATCGAGGATGCCAAGGAGTTGTTGCGCGCCATCAAGGCGGAGGGACTCACGGGTATCCGCTGGGCTGCCTACATCCGGGCCGACAACCTGGACCCCGAACTGGCTCAGCTGATGGTGGAGACCGGGATGAGCTACTTCGAGATCGGCATCACGTCCGGGTCCCAGGAGCTCGTGCGCAAAATGCGCATGGGCTACAACCTGCGCACCGTGCTGGAAAGCTGCAGGATGCTTGCAGATGCAGGCTTCCGTGATCACGTCTCGGTGAATTACTCGTTCAATGTGATCGACGAGCGTCCGGAGACGATTCGCCAGACCGTTGCCTACCACCGTGAGCTTGAGCGAATCTTCGGTGCCGACCTGGTCGAGCCTGCAATTTTCTTCATCGGGCTCCAGCCCCACACGCACCTAGAGCAGTACGGCTTCGACCAGGGTCTGATCAAGCCCGGTTACAACCCGATGAGCATGATGCCCTGGACGGCCCGCAAGCTGCTCTGGAATCCGGAGCCCATGGGAAGCACCTTCGGCAGGATCTGCCTGGAAGCCTTTGATCTGGATCCTTCCGATTTCGGCAGAACCGTGATGTCACTGCTTGAGAGGGATTACGGGGTCGCTCCACTGCAGGAAGCACTCAGAGCGCCTCTTCAGGGACGAGCCGCTCTGGCCAAGGCTGTCAGCTGACGCCAGAGCAGCAGGCTCAGAGCAACGATTCCGACCACTCCACCCAGTGGGTTGGCATGGGCTCCTCCTGGGCCAATCAGCCACTCGGGAGCACTGGGAGACACCTGCAGCAGTCCTGACCGCAGGGCGAACCAACCGCCGACCAGTCCACCATGGAGTCCGATGCAGCCCCAGAGGGAGCCCCCGTCCAGGCGTCTTTGCACAGCAAGGATCAGTCCAAGCAGCAACAGACCCATCAGCAGGCCCAGCATTGGCAGAAATCCCTGATCAAAGCGGGTGTGCGCAAGGCTGAAGATCGCCGCCTGACCGATGACCGCTTGGCGAGGACCGGTGAGTGCATTCAGCTCCCCCCAGAGCCATCCGCGGAAGACCAGTTCCTCCGCGAAGCCCAGCCCGAAGCAGAGCAACAGGGCGTTGACCGCATCAGCCGTGGTGAGTTCCCCGAGCCAGCGTCCCCAGGACCCAAGCAGCAAGGGACAACAGATCAGAAGCAGCAGGCCTGCGGAACGCAGCAGTCCCTGGAGCAGGCATGCACCGGCGGATGCCTCGCCGCGTCGGCTGCGGACACCCAGCGTCAGCCAGGGTTGACGGCTGTTCCAGCGTTGGCGCACCCAGCTGGGCAGCACCAGGATGAACAGCACAAACGTGATGACGGTGCCGATCAGCGACAGACGCGAAGTCGAGGCCAGAGGCATCGCGTAGCCGATCGGTTGAGCCGTCAACCAGCCAAGTCCATACAAGGCCGGAATCAGGACGATCGCCATGATCCAACGGGGCTGCCAACTCAGCAGCCCACCCCACCAGCCGGAAATGGGTTGTGCGATTACTCCTCCGGCTCGATGGTGCTGGTGAGCCCCTTGCCCTTGAGCGTTTCGCAATAGAACTCAGCCGGCTCTAAATCGCAGACAATCACGAGCCCAACGCCTGTGTTGTGAGCTTCGAGCATCACGGCCATGCAGTCCTGTTCACTCAGCTGAGGAACGACCTGCCGCAGGGTGGTGACCACGTACTCCATGGAGTTGACCGGGTCGTTGTGCAGCAGGACCTTGTATCGGGGAGATCGCTTGCGGACCTTCTCGGGCGCCTTGTCCAGGACGGCTGCTCCACCGGGGCTACGGCTGGGGGTGTCCACCGCCATGACCATGGTTCTCAGATACGTGCAATTTAAAGGGACTGGAAACACAGCGGGGGAGTCAGAGAGCCTTGATCCGCGCCATGGCGCTGTCGACATTCTCGCGGCTGTTAAATGCCGAGAGCCGGAAGTAGCCCTCGCCTGCAGCACCGAAGCCGCTGCCTGGGGTTCCCACCACATTCGCCTGATTGAGCAGATGGTCGAAAAAGCCCCAGGAGTCCATGCCGTCCGGTGTCTTGATCCACACGTAGGGGGCATGCTCTCCGCCATAGACGGTGAGGCCTGCTGAGCTGAGTTCACGACGGATGATCGCAGCGTTCTCCATGTAGAAGGCCACCAGGTCCTTCAC
>CAJXFG010000164.1 GCA_913052185.1 uncultured Synechococcus sp.
TTCAGCTTTCTCCGGTCAGAGTTGCTACCTTGCGGTTCCTGCCAGGGGTTGCCGTGAGCAGCAATCCACCAAGGCGCCATCAGGCTTCACAGCTTCGCCCGGGGGCTTCGTCCCTGACGGCCACGACGTCGTTGCGGCAGTTGCTCGACAGTCTTTCCAGAGAACAGCGTGCCAATCAGGAGCTGCTGGTCTCCATCGGCTTTGCGCTGCGCAGTTTCACCAACCTCAATCGTTTCCTGGAGCTTGTGCCGGTTGTGGCAGCTCGTTTGGTGGGGGTGGATGGTGCGCTGCTGATCCCCTTTCAGGCTGATGGGCGTTTGTGGACTGACCAGCTGCAGATGCTCTCCGTGCTGCGCTCGGAGACGTTGTTGCAGGCGGTGATCAACCATGAACCCGGACGTTCGGCCGGATTCGGTTCCGATGATGCCCTCGTGCTCGGCCTGGATCGCCTCGTGCAGAGTCACCTCGGTTCGGCCGGGGTGTTCGCAACGTCTCTGGTGGCTCGAGGTCGACAGCGTGGGCGCCTTTACGTCTTCAACACCTCCGGTTCACTGGTCTGGAGTGATGTCCACCGTCGCAATGTGCAGCTGGTGGCTGATCTCACCGGTGTGGCGATTGAAAACGATCAGATGCTGCAGGAGGCCCGTCTGCATGAGCGGGTGGATCGCCAGCTCAGCATCGGGGCTGAGATTCAGGCCCAGCTTCTGCCGGATCATTGTCCGGTGATTGAGGGCGTTGAACTCGCAGCTCGTTGTCGTCCTGCGTTTCAGGTGGGTGGCGATTACTACGACTTCATTCCCACGCGGCCGGAGCTGATCGGTCGTCGTCGGGAACGTGGCCGCTGGTCGCTGGTGATGGGTGACGTGATGGGAAAGGGTGTCCCTGCCGGTCTGCTGATGACCATGCTGCGCGGCATGTTGCGTGCGGAAGTGCTGAGCGGATTACCGCCGGATCGAATCCTGCACGATCTCAACCAGCTGGCTCTTGAGGATCTGTCCCAGTCCCATCGCTTTGTGACGCTGTTCTATTCGGATTTTGATCCGCGAACACGGCGATTGCGCTTTGCCAATGCCGCCCACAATCCGCCTTTGATCTGGCGTGCTCAGCAACGCTGCATCAGTCGTTTGGATGCACCGGGGCTGTTGATCGGCCTTCAGCCTGAGGCGGAATACGGGAGCGGTTCCACGGTGCTCGAGCCAGGTGATGTGCTGCTCTATTACACCGACGGCGTGACGGAGGCACCGGGGCTGACCGGTGATCGCTTTGATGAGGCGCGGCTGATTCGCAGCCTTGAGACCGCATGTCGCTCGGGTACGGGTTCGCAGGGAATTCTTGATCAGTTGTTCGGTCGTCTTGATCGCTTTGTGGGTGCGGATCGACAGCTTGAGGACGATGCCTCGATGGTGGTTCTCAAGGTTCGGGAGGAGGTGATGTTGCCATCGGTGCCAAGGTCTCCGGCCTGACAAGCTGAGTGGATCAGTGTTGAGGGTGGACCATGGCAGGTGGAGTGACGGGCGGAGGCTCCGCCACCTGGAGTGACCGGTTCGAACAAGGACTGCACCCGGCGATCGAACGGTTCAATGCCTCGATCGGGTTTGACATCACCCTGCTTCAGGAGGATCTGGATGGGTCCATCGCCCACGCGCGCATGTTGGCTGAGTGCGGCGTCATTGAGACGCAAGAGGCAGATCAGCTCTGCAGCGGTCTGGAACAGATCCGCGCGGAAGCGGCTGCCGGCAGTTTTCAGCCCGGCCTTGACGATGAGGATGTGCACTTCGCTGTCGAGCGTCGCTTGATTGCCCTGTTGGGTCCAGTGGGCAAGAAATTGCACACCGGGCGCAGCCGCAATGATCAGGTGGGCACGGATCTGCGGTTGTGGCTTCGCCGTCGTATCGACGAGCTTGATCCCCAGGTGCGGATGTTTCAAACCGCTCTGCTGCGTCAGGCGCTCGACCACCGCAACACCCTGATTCCTGGCTACACCCATCTTCAGAGGGCGCAACCTGTCTGCCTCGCTCACCATCTGCTCGCTTATGTGGAGATGCTCGAGCGGGATCGTCAACGTTTTGGGGACGTGCGCAAACGCGTCAACTGCTCACCGCTTGGCGCCGCCGCCCTCGCTGGAACACCGGTTCCGATTGATCGGCGCAGCACCGCCGCCGCCCTGGAATTCGACGGCATCTACGCCAACAGCCTTGATGCTGTCAGTGACCGCGATTTCACGGTTGAGTTTTCAGCGGCTGCATCGTTGCTGATGGTGCATCTCAGCCGTCTGGCGGAGGAGGTGATCTTCTGGGCCTCGGAGGAATGCGGCTTTGTGCGTCTGAGCGACCGTTGCGCCACCGGCAGCAGTCTCATGCCTCAGAAGAAGAATCCTGATGTTCCTGAACTGGTCCGTGGAAAGTGCGGGCGGGTGTTTGGTCATCTGCAGGGTCTGCTGACGATGATCAAGGGCCTGCCACTGGCCTACAACAAAGATTTTCAGGAAGACAAGGAAGCTCTGTTTGACGTGGTGAACACCAGCGTCCAGTGCCTTGAAGCAATGACGATCCTGATTGAGGAGGGATTGAGTTTTCGTCCTGACCGTCTGGAAGCAGCCGTCGGATCTGACTTCTCCAATGCCACCGATGTGGCCGATTATCTGGTAGCTCGACAGGTTCCTTTCCGCGAGGCCTATCAGATCGTGGGGTCCGTGGTGAAGCAATGTCTGAGCGATGGAGTGCTGCTGCGTGATCTGAGCCTCGAACGCTGGCAGCAGTTTCACCCTTCCATTGATGCTGACCTTTTTGACGCGCTCGCACCCCGGCAGGTTGTGGCGGCGCGAATCAGTGAAGGCGGCACCGGGTTTGAACGGGTCGAAGAGCAGCTGGCGCTCTGGAGCGATCGGCTCGGAGTAGCGAATCACTGATCATTTCGCGAGACCGGGTCTACCCTGAACAAGTCAGAGGTTGGTGGATCCATCAGTGGATCTTCAACCGATGGCTTGTCTGATCCGATTGGGTCCTTTCTCTTCAGGTCCAGCAGTCAAGTGAGCATTTTTGTCGGCAATCTGCCCTTCCGCGCTGAGCAGGAAGACGTGATCGAATTGTTTGCCGCTCATGGAGAGGTCACGAACTGTGCCCTTCCTCTTGAGCGTGACACCGGTCGCAAACGTGGTTTCGCCTT
>CAJXFG010000165.1 GCA_913052185.1 uncultured Synechococcus sp.
GAGCTGCTGGATGCGACACCACGCTTTCAGATTCTGACTTTGCCGACTTCCGCCCGCAGTGGTGAGCGCCCCGTGCTGATCAGAATCGGTTGACGCGTGAAAATTTCGACGCGGATGCCGCTGCGTGCCACAACGACCACAGCCTGGCTGATGGCCAGCGCTGAGATCACAAGAGCACCGGGCCAGCGCAAGGCCATCAGCAGCTCAGTTGGATCAGGCATGGTCGTCATGGTTGCTGGTGACTCTGAACTAGCAACTGTTGTCTCATCTGCGCTTCGGGTGAGGAGTTTCTGCTCTGACGCCTGTGATTGGAAGGCTCAAGCCCATCGATCCGGCGTCGGAAGGACCTGGGGGGTGACGGATTCCGCCTGGCAAGGCACCATGGTCACCCATGTTGAATCCCATGCGTCGCATCGCCTGGCTCCTCGGGGGCTTGTCCCTTCTGGCCCTGCCTGTCTCCGCTGCGGGCCTGATGGAGTTGCTCGACAGCATGAAACCGGCAGCTCCTGAGCGCTTGCAGCGCCAGCTTCCCGCGGTTCCCCTGAGCCCAGGTCGTGGCAAGAACTGGGTTGGTGTGCGCATGCCCAAGGAGGGAACGTCGATTCTGGTGCTGGCAGGCCACGCCGATTCCCAGCGAATGTATGGCTCGGGTACACCAGGCTGGGCTGTGGATGTCGGTGGTGCCGCTCCGATGCAATCCGGCATGACCGATGAGCTGTACTGGAATCTGCGCACAGCCCGGGCGGTGGTGGCTGAGGGCAAAAAGCAGGGCCTTGACATCAGCTTCTACGACCCGGGAGTCCGCACCATCCGCAACGTTCAGGATCCCCGTACCAACTGGTCAGTGGGTCAGAAGCATGCGGCCCAGGGTGGTTATGTCGTTGAAATCCACTACGACGCCTACTCGCCCCATGGCATCGGGGCGGGTGTGATCCCGGCCGTTGCTTTCGGTTTTTCCGTGCTGGATGAAGCACTGGCCAAGGAATTCGGTGCTTATCCCTACGACTATCGAGGCATGTTGGGAGCTCCTCGCAGAGGGGTTTCAATGCTGGAAATCGGCATGCTTGAAGGGTCGCTGGAGCAGGGACTGCGCGACCCGCGGCGACGGAAGGCGACGCTCGACACAATCGCGAAACGGGTGGTTTCAGCACTGCGTGAGGGTCTGGAACAAGGCACCTCCCTGAAAGCGATCTGCCCTCCGACCACAGGGATTGCGGCCTACTGCCGATAACCCTGTTCCCCTCGCTCCGCTCAGAGTGTGGTGTTCAGATAGTCCTCCAGCCGTTCCCTGGGGATGCGCTGATCGGAAACCGCTTCCCCCACAGGCAGAAACAGAGGCATGGTGAATTGTCCATCGATCACCAGGGGGATCAGCGGCTGGCGATCCACCCGCATCTCTGCGCCAAGCTTCTGAACGCAGAGCAGTTCAAGCACCCCGTCGTCATGTTGACGCTGGTACAGCCGCGCATTCTCGATCGTTGCCAGGTTGCAGGGTGCAAAGCCGTGATGGGCGACAACGTCACTCAGCCTCAAAGCTCAGAGACCCCCTCTGTTGCTGGAACAAGAAGCCCCATGGCCTGTCGAATGCGTGGGGAGATGGAGCGGATTGACTGCTCCAGGGCGAGGGCCTGATGCCATTCTCCGGCGGCCTGAGCGGCGTCCTGCTGATCCCAGAGAAGCAGGCGTTCACTGAGCAGTTGCAGCAGGGATTCAGAGTCGTTGATCGTGTTGGTTTTGTTGGTGTTTTGTGTGTTTTGCATATTGATACTGTCGATGATTGAAGCCGGATCATCAACTGAATGCAGGGTGTGATTGCCGAGCTGAAGTGTTCGGTTCACCGCTTTTGCTGGCTGCTGCACAATGACTGCAGCAATGGATTCAAGGGCCGGGCCAACGACTGAGACATGAGTTCAGCACCAGTCAGAAGAATGAATCGAGGAGCATGAATCTGATCCTGCTTTTCGCCAACGATGTCTGGTCAGGAACCACTTGCTTTCTGGCCAATGGACGCCGGACTGACCACATCCGTTCGGTGCTGCGCTCGTCCATCGGCGACAGCATTCGGGTCGGCCTGTACGGAGGTGCTCAGGGAAGCGCCCGGGTTGAGGCCATCGATGACTCAGGTGTGACGCTGTCTGTGCAGTTGACCGAGTCTCCGCCAGCGAGGCATCGCTTCGACATTGTGCTGGCACTGCCTCGGCCGAAGATGCTGCGGCGAATCCTGCGCACGGTTGCGGAATTCGGGGTGTCCAATCTGCATCTGATCAACAGCGCCAGGGTCGACAAGAGTTACTGGCAGTCTCCACTGCTCTCGCAGGCCAAGCTCAGCGATGCCTTGATGGCTGGGATGGAACGTTCACAGGACACGATTGCTCCGGTGGTGCACTGTCATCCACGCTTTCGTCCCTTTGTGGAGGATCGGCTGTCTCTGATCTGCAACGGCAGGCCCTGCTGGATCACAGACAGAGGCGCGCCGGTTGCACTGTCGCAGACTCCCGCGGCGCCGGCGGTGGTGATGATCGGCCCGGAGGGAGGCTTCGTGCCTTTTGAAATCGAGCTTGCCACGAGGGTCGTGGCGCAACGGGTTCATCTCGGCGAGCGCATCCTCAGTGTTGATACAGCGTTGCCGTCGGTGTTGGCCCAGGGCCTGGATGTCGACTGATCGCCATGCTGAGCGAGATCCACTCCGGTCTGTTGTGATCAATGCCAGATCAGCTCCAGTTCCATGGAAGGGTCGAGACTGCGCTTCACAGGACACTGCTCTGCAACCCGTTGCAACAGCGCACGCTGGTCGTCACTGAGATGCTGGGGCAGGTGCAGCTCCACACGCAGTTTCCTGACTTTGCGGGGGCCGGTCTCACTCATGTGTTTGTCCACCTCGGCAGTGCTGCCGTCGATCGACCAGCCTCTGTTTCTGGCTGTGATGCCCATGATCGTGAGCATGCAGGTGGCCACGGAGGTCGCCAGAAGATCTGTGGGGGAAAATTCTTCACCCTTGCCGGCGTTGTCGAGCGGTGCATCGGTCATCAGCGCAGCACCTGAGCCATGGTGCGTGGCTTCACAGCGCAGTTCACCGCTGTACCGGCAGGAGACAGTGGGCATGGATTTCAGCAATGCGCTCTGCTCAAGTTGGCAACACAATGGCGGATTGGGTTG
>CAJXFG010000166.1 GCA_913052185.1 uncultured Synechococcus sp.
TACGTCATTCCTTCGCTGTATCGACGCACAGCAGATGAGCTGCTGGTGGAACTTCACCTGCTGAGTCATCAAACTCACTTCAGGATCAACGCACTGTTCGCGGTGGGACTGTGTCAGGTCTTCCAGGCCTTCACCAAGGGGTACAGGCCTGAGCAACAACTTGAGCCTTTGTTCTCAGCCCTCTGCAGTTGCAATGGATTCGACGGTGATGAGATCAGGGCCCTCGCTGAAGGGAGCACCAAAGCCGTTCAGGGCCACAGCGTGGAGGACGTTCAATCCTGGTTGAAATCCAAGGGCAAAGGTGCACCTGAGCCACTGGCAGCTGGCCTTGCAGCGGTCACAGGTGATGATTTCCACTACTCCCGTTTGGTGGCCGTCGGTCTGTTCAGTCTTCTCTCAGAAGCCCAGGGCAAAGAAAGTGATGATCCCGAGGAACTGAGTAAAACCGTCCACTCCATCGGCGAACAGATCGGATTGTCTAGGCCGCGCCTGGAAAAGGATCTCGGGCTCTACCGCAGCAACCTTGAGAAAATGGTTCAGGCGGTTGAGCTGATGGAGGAAACGCTGGCTGCGGAACGGCGTAAGCGCGAACGTCAGAAGGCAGAAAAAGCGGCCAAGGATTAGGAGGCAGGTTTCAACGTCAGGCTTCCGCTGAACCGCCACCACGACGGCCTGGCTCCTGAACCGATCAGAGGATTGATCGACATCTTCAGGATGGTTGCTCGCTGAACTGGCTGAGGCCAACGTCCGCCGAGCAGGCCAAGTTCCTTCAAACGCTCGGGAGCACCTGTGATCCTGAGAGCAGGGGCTGGTCGAGCCAGCTGTGGTCCCAGAAAGCTCTGAGAGGCGGGCTCAGCACCCAAACCGATGCTCAGGACAGCCATCTTCTGCCCTTGGATGATCTCCCAGCCGCCAAGAATGTTCTGCTTGGCATCATCCGATCGATAAAAGAGAATTCGCGTTTCAGGCGCGGATGCATCTGCCCCGGGAGGGCGTTGCTCAAATCCCCTGGTTCGCAGGCGATCCGACACCGCATCCAGGATTGAAATCCATTGCTGACGCTGGCCACTCAGTGGCAGCTGAAGTTGAAGTCCCGCCTTGTAGGCCCCTCCGGCACGGCTTTGAAGCCTCATGGCAAAGGGGAGGTCAGCAATTTTGCTGCGCATGGCAGCACTGATGCCGTAGTGCTCCTCAAGGGGAGCCTGAATGATCTGTCGGGAAAGCAGTGTTCCCAGAATCAGATCAAGACGCTGTCCATCAATCCGAAGCAGGCTCTGATCGGAGGACATCGCATCGGAATCGGCGTCCACAAAGCCTGACGACAGCACAGACCTCCTCTGGGTGACAGAACTCAGTGGCCGACGACCGATCACACCCTTCCAGAGCAGTTGGTCACTCTGGAGCTGCAACTGAACACAACCCTCACGGCCCTGTTGAAGCAATGGCGCCAGGGTTCCGCTGAGTGTCGCCAGAGCATCCGCACTCCAGAACACCCCAGGCCCCTCGCCCAGCGCCTGAAAACAGGAACCAAACAGGCTTTCAGGTGCAACCAGAGGATGGGAGGCCTGATGGGAGTTCAGCCGTTGCAACAACTGCTGACGATGCAAGGCGTCCGAGGCAAAAACCTCCAAGGAGCCCACCTGCTGGCGTTGAAGACCTTTGATCTCATCCGGCAAGGTCGAGCCCTGGAGAATCAAGAAAGGATCGCCATCCTGCGACCAGGCCTGCCACCAGATGGAGCGGCCAAACCGTCGCCAGAGGTCAGTGGCGGGCTTGACTCCCAGACGCTCCGTCCAGAGCAGGGGGACGTTGCGGCCGGGATCGCCCCTGAAACTCTGAACAAGGATCAAAGCACCGGACATCTGTGCCAGTGAAGCTGCTGCACTGTCAGCGGCCCAGGGTGATCGGCTATCGGTCAGTTGAAGACCGAGAAACCCTGAGCCCAACAAGGCAGTGAGACCTGCTGAGGTGGCCGCCATCCGCCCAAGCCCACGTCCAGCACGTTGACTCCAATGACGCCAGGAAGGACCTTCAAGCACGTGGTCAACGACGTCGTCGCCGGTCTTTCCACTCAACGGTAGACAGATAGATCACAGCGCCACTGACAAAGATCAACAGTGCTACGGCTGTAATGGCGAGTAACTGATTAACAAGGGGAGACTGAAGGGTCTCGTACACGTCAGAAATTGATTGAGCCGTCACCGTTGCGGCCCCACACCACCATGGCGATCGAAAAACTGAAGACAGCAGCGAGAGAAGCCCAACCCAGGGTGAAAAGCATTGCGGATCTCTTGAATGCGGGAAGTGTAACTAAGCTTCCCTGCGGATTCATCCCGTCTGTTCACGAGACCTCATGACTTCATCATCACCCGGTGCAGCCTCGGTCCTTGAACGGCAGAGATCCACTCAGCGCTATCCGGAGGCCCGTGTGATCGTGCTCGACGATGACGTCAATACGTTCGAGCACGTTGTGGAGTGCCTCTGCAAGATCATTCCGGGAATGAACAATGACCGCGCCTGGGCTCTGGCGCGTCGCATTGATGGGGAAGGTCGGGCCGAGGTGTGGCGCGGACCTCTGGAGCAGGCTGAGTTGTATCACCAGCAGCTCGGAGCGGAAGGGTTGACGATGGCCCCGATCGAACGCTGCTGAGCCCGTCACTAAGGTCAACAAATCGCATCCGCAATTCGTGGGATCTGCACGATTCATCACCCTTGCCCTTCGTCTTGGCTTGTTTCAGGCCTGTCTGGGTGCTCTGTCTGTGCTCACCCTCGGCATTTTCAACCGATTGCTGATCGATGAATTTGAGGTTCCTGCAGCTCTGACCGCACTGGCCCTGGGCAGTCAGCAACTGGTGGCATTTTCGAGAGTCTGGTTCGGCCAACAATCTGATCGATGCCGTTGGAAGGGTTTACGCAGAACTCCCTTCATCATTGGCGGTGCAGCGGCGTTCTGCGGACTGACCTGGATTGCAGGCCGGACTGTTCTCTGGCTGGCCGAGGCCTCTCAGTCAGGCAACCAGGCCGACGTGATCTGGAGAGGACTGATTCTCGCTCTCGTGTTCGTGTTCTACGGACTCGCCATTTCCGCCAGTTCCACTCCATTCGCGGCGCTTCTGGTGGATGTGAGCACGGAAAAACAGCG
>CAJXFG010000167.1 GCA_913052185.1 uncultured Synechococcus sp.
GCAGGTCTCCAAAACCTGATGTCGGGGGTTCAAGTCCTCCACGGCGCGTCCGATGGCCCCTTCTGCAGTTTCCTAGTTTCGAGCATGGAGTTGGATCTTCAACCTGGTGATGTGGTCAAGGTCCTCGAATCAGCCGCTCTCGGCTGGGTTCGTGCCCGTGTCATACGCGTCAAATCCGGTGGACGTGTGGTCGTTCAGAGCGATCAGGGCCGTGAGTTCACTGCTCGTGGCAACCAAGTCCGTCTCATTGAGCCTGCAGGTTTCCGTCCCTGAGCTGAATGAATCAATCCCTTCAGGGGATCACTGAGGCCGGTGGTCGACGCCACCGGCTTTTTATGTTCTCTGGGATCACTCTCAGAGAACTCTTTTCATGGATCCAGCTCAGCGTCTCAATGCAGAGCTGGATCCGATGCTCCGCGTTCCCCCTGCTTCGCGGGTGAGCCCATTGGTGCCGCGCTGCCGTCATGCAGGAGCGACGTTCGTCGCTGCCAAGCCTGCTGAAGAGGGGCTGATCGCGAGCTCATGATGAATCTGATCGCCATGCGTATTGACGGAGGGCAGGGCAACAGTCGATACTTTCCAAGTCGCGAGAGCGACACAGGTCAGATTCCAACGGACGAGCACCGTCGATCTGAATCCGATCTGGGACCGTAGTTCAACCGGTTAGAGCACCGCCCTGTCACGGCGGAAGTTGCGGGTTCGAATCCCGTCGGTCCCGTTCCTCACCCCGAGCCACACCATGGTGCGTGTTCGTCTGGCCCCGAGTCCAACGGGCACTCTGCATATCGGGACGGCAAGAACAGCAGTCTTTAACTGGTTGTTCGCGCGCCATCAGAAAGGTCAGTTCCTGCTGAGGATTGAGGACACCGACAAGGAGCGTTCCAGACCGGAATTCACTGCCAACATCCTCGAAGGCCTGTCATGGCTGGGGATCGACTGGGATGAAGACCCCATGATTCAGAGCGAACGGATCCAGGAGCATCGCTCTGCCATCCAGACGCTGCTCGATCGTGGCCTCGCCTACCGCTGCTATGCCAGCGAAGAAGAGCTCACCACCATGCGAGAGGTGCAGAAAGCCGAGAACAAAGCTCCTCGTTACGACAACCGTCACAGGAATCTCACGCCGGAGCAGGAGTCAGCGTTCCAGGCTGAAGGTCGCGAAGCGGTGATCCGGTTTCGGATCGACGACAGTGAAGAGATCCACTGGCGGGACCTGGTTCGAGGCCCGATGCAATGGCGCGGCGCTGATCTCGGTGGAGACATGGTCATCGCCCGACGCGCCCCTGCCGATCAAATCGGCGACCCCCTCTACAACCTTGTTGTCGTGGTCGATGACGCTGCCATGGCGATCACGCATGTCATCCGAGGTGAGGACCACATCGCCAACACAGCGAAACAGCTGCTGCTCTACAAGGCGCTCCAGCTGGCGGAGCCGGTCTTCGCCCATGCCCCGCTGATCCTCAATGCCGAGGGACGCAAACTCTCCAAGCGCGACGGCGTCACGTCGATCAATGATTTCCGCTCCATGGGCTACACAGCGGAGGCCATCGCCAACTACATGACCCTGCTTGGCTGGTCAGTCCCTGAAGGGATGGAGGAACGCTTCACCCTGGCCCAGGCCGCTGAGGTGTTCGGTTTCGATCGAGTGAACAAAGCCGGGGCACGGTTCGACTGGGACAAGCTGAACTGGCTCAATGCACAGGTCCTGCATGGCCTCACTGCTGAGCAACTGCTGGAAGAGGTCTCTCCTCTCTGGAGCGAGCAGGGATGGGTGCTTCCTGACGACCAGACCTGGAGTCTGGCGTTGTGCGAACTGCTCGGCCCCTCTCTCACCCTGCTGAAGGACGCCATTGAGCAGGCCCAACCCTTCTTCGTCTGCCCTGAACTTCAGGACGATGGACGCAAGCAACTGGAGGCCGATGGTGCCAGGACCGCGATCGGGCACCTGATGGAGTCGCTCGTCAACGATCCATGGGATGGGAGTGACACTGCAAAAGCCCAGTCACTGCTGGCCGATGCCGCAACCAAAGCCGGTGTGAAAAAGGGCGTTCTGATGAAATCGTTGCGCGCAGCTCTGCTCGGCCGTCTCCAGGGACCCGATCTGATCACGACATGGTCATTGCTGGCCAGGATCGGACAGGATCTGCCCCGTCTGAAGCGCTGCCTCGCCTGAATCCTCAGGCTCAGACTGAATCAGGCCCAGAACCCGGGCCAGCGGCTGAGCCGTGAGCCCCTGAAGGCCCACGGTCATCAGGATGGTCAGAAACACCAGACCCTGAAGACGGCCTGCCCCGAGCACGCCGGCCTGTTCCAGTCGGATGGAGAACAGTGACGCCACGGCTGCTGTGACAATTCCTCTCGGTGCCAGCCATCCCATGAACAGGCGCTGACGCCAGTCAAGTGGCAATCCGATCGTGGCCACACCCACAGCTGCCGGTCTCACCAGCAACATGAGCACCAACACACAACTGACCCCTCCCCATCCCAGCGGACTCAGTTCAGCCCACGACACATCAGCCGCGAGCAGAGGGAACAGCATCGTGATCGCCAGTCTTGCCAGTTCACGGATCAGCTCGTCCAGCTGAGCCGCCTGGGTCGATGGACGACGGCCCACCACCACTCCTGCGGCAACGGACGCCGGCAGACCGGATTCCGGGAGCAGCCATTCGCAGATGGCAAACATCAGGAACAGAACACCGAGGGTCAGCTGCAGGCGTAAACCCACGGCATGTTCAGAGGGCAGACGTCGGAGCAGCTCCGCCAGCAGCCATCCCACTGCGGCGCCGATCAGCACCCCACCTCCCAGACGCGAGAGCAGACCAATCGCCAGCCCTCTCCAACCGTAGAGATCGCCAAGAAGCAGCTCGAGCAGCAGCAGCGCAAGAACAGCTCCCACAGGCTCGAGAACAAGTCCCTCCGCCTCCAGCACATCACCAAGGGGGGACGCCAGGCGAATCTGTTGCACGATCGGCGTCACGACCGTGGGCCCCGTGCCCAGAACAATGGCGCTGTACA
Organism: uncultured Synechococcus sp.; assembly: GCA_913052185.1. GTDB lineage: Bacteria > Cyanobacteriota > Cyanobacteriia > PCC-6307 > Cyanobiaceae > Synechococcus_C. Next base: position 3,016 of record CAJXFG010000167.1, read on the forward strand.
CCCCAGCCACGGACCATCCCAGTCCTGCCAGCCAGTGCGCTGCGAGCATCCCTGCTCCAAGCGACAACAACAAACGCAGCACGGAAATCCGCAGCACGGTCGCCTTGATGGTGTCGCCGGGC
>CAJXFG010000168.1 GCA_913052185.1 uncultured Synechococcus sp.
AGTCAAAAGCAACGAGACCTGAAGGGCCGTTGTGGTGCGTGTTGGCCGGGGAATCTAGTCCGAAATGATGCACACGGACGTTATTGATCAACCCCGTCGGCGCAGATTGGTCGGCACCAGCGCTGGCTCCACCTCCTGATGGGGGCGGGCAATGATGTGAGCCGCCACAAGGCCGTCACCGACACGCTCACAGGCATCGGCACCGGCACGCACGGCAGCGTTCACAGCCCCGGTCTCGCCGCGCACCATCACCGTGACGTAGCCACCGCCGACATATTCACGGCTGATCAGCTGCACTTCTGCAGCCTTGGTCATGGCATCAGCAGCCTCGATCGCAGGCACCATGCCGCGGGTTTCGATCATGCCCAGAGCGATGCCCTGCACCGAAGGTTCGGGGGCTGCTGCAACCGACTTCGACGTGCGGCCGGAGCCCGACGAGCCGGCGGAAGATGAGCTGGAGCGACGGCTGCCACCGCGCGCCGCCACGGAACGACCGGAGCCGCTGCGCGCCGACGCACTGCGTCGGGTGGTTGTGGAACGGCTGCTGGCGACAGGTGTCACATCCACAGTCGCGGAGGAGGCAGCAGGCTCAGGAGTCGCGGGCGCGGCCTTCGCTGAAGGGGTGGTCTTGGCCCCAGCGGACGCCTGGCCTGAGGCCTTGGCCGTCGCGGACTTGGTCGACGCTGCAGCGGCGGATGCGGAGGAGCGACGACGGGGAGCTGGGGTGGCCATGACAAGAAAATGGAGTGGATGAACTGGAGAAACGGGAAGCGGTCAGTTATCCATCCGGCGTCCAGTGGTCGATGATCCCACCGATCGTCAGATCGGTGAGCACGGAGCTGTTGGGGCAGGCAAAACGGGCTGCTGAGCCACTGGCGGTGAAGACCCAGTTGCCCTCCCTGGCTCCCACAGGGTCAACGGCGACCAGCTTCTTGCCCTTGTTGTTCTTGAGAATGCGCAGGTGCATGTGATCCAGCCCCCCCAAGCGGTAGGAGCACACCAATGTCCCCATCACCTGCATGATCTCCATCAGGCCCCATCTCCTGGCTTGGGCGAGGGGGATGGCTTGGAAGCCGCAGGCGCGGAGGGGGATGACGACGACTTGGGAGCGTCGGCTTCCCAGTGGTCAATGATCCCCACGATCGTGAGATCGCTGGGATAGGACTTGCTGCCTGCGGCCTCGCGGGCAGCGGAACTGCTGACACAGATCACCCAGTCGCCAGGCTTCGCCCCCACCGCATCGACGGCAACCTTTTTGGTGCTGCCGTCCAGCACCACCTGGAGATGCTTGTGCTCGAAATCCGGAATCCGGTTGGTCGAGACGAGTGGCTTCAGGACCTTGACGATCAGCATGGTCAGTGAGCCTCCTGCTGGACGGGATCGAGTGTGGAACCTACAGCCACAGCCGGCAGGGGCTGGTCACGGTCCCGAACGGTGAGCAAGGTGTGCAGAAGTCCTTCATTGACGAGCTCTGCATAACGCTCATCGATGGCCTTCTGAATCCGATGGCAATCGGCGATGGCGCGCTCCCGCGCACCCGGAACTTTGCCGGAGTAATCGAAGCGCACGACAACGGGAATCGGCAGATCGCGGGAGACATTGAGGCCCTTGAAAATTTTCACACCGACATCGAGATCCGGTGCTCCCTGTTCAACGGTGTCGAGGTGGGCGAAGTAGGTGAGGTTGCGAAGGTGCACCTCCTTGAAGCCGATGCCGACGCCGATGAAGCGCTCGGCATGGCCGGCATCCGGATACGGACCGTGATGAAGCGAGCGCACGTAGTCCTGCTGGGAAATGTTGTTGACCAGCAGTCGCGTGATGAAGCGCACCATGCCTTCATCGGGCGCTGATGACACGTGGGTCTGCACAGCAGCCTGAACGGCATCCCGTGCCTGCTGGGCCGTCAGTGGAGCAGTGCTCTCGTAGAGCGAGCTGGCGCAGAGCCACTGATCCAGTCGGATCTCGCCGTTCTGATCAGGAACATGAACACGGATGGCATCGGTGTCCGTGTCCAGACCGATCAGAAGCAGATCAACAGAAGCGCCACAACAGAAGCTGTTCTCCACGGCCTCACGAAAGTCGTGAAGCCTCTGAAGACCCGAGGAAGCAGCAAGGGCATCATCACTCCCATGGGCCGCACAGCCCTGGTGCGTGGGATCCAGGGAACTGAAGTGATAGGCCACCACCTTCAGGTATCGCGTTGGCGTATGCGCCTCATTGGGGACTTGCTCGCGGTAACGGCGATGCTCAGTTTTGACCCAGCGGTTGACGGTGTTCTCGATGTCGAACATTGCTCCAGCATGGGAGCGACGTCGTACAGCGCTGAAAGGAATCCTCAGCGCGTAGGCGATGGTGTGAGCCAGGCGACCATCGGCGCAGGGCGTGACATCGAGCAGATGAAAACCGCACTCGAGCAGGAAGTTGTTGAATTCCTCCGAGGCTTGACTGCCGGACGCTGCCTCCAGGGGATCGTCCTGGAAAAAACGTTCACTGAACAGCTGATGCGACTGGAAAACGCACCAGGCAAACAGGGCACGCATGTCGAGAGGTCTGACCCACGACTTCTCGAGAATGTGATCGGGAAGGTCGAAACCCAGCTCGGAGCGAGCAAGGCGCTGGGCCTGAGGAAGGAAGTCGGATTCATGCTGCAGAGCCGACACCCGTTTCAGCAGAGGAACGATCCGATCGAACCTCCCCTTCACCCCAAGCTCGTAATCCTTGAGCCGATCGTTGGCTCCCTGGTCAGTCAACGGATGACAGTCCACCGACCAGGGAAGTGAGGTTCTGCTCAGATTGACCGCAACGGAAGTTCTGGACTCTCCCCGCTTGACCCAGCCGGGCTGCTGGGGAGTGGGACGACGCCGGTCGGCCTGAGAGCGGATGCGCCCCCCCGAAACGCTGCCTTCTTTCGGCAGAGCGGCCTTGCCTGAGGTGGTCAGGGCCTGACGGCGCTGAAGAGCGGACTGACGCGTTGAGCTGCCGGTGAGGGAACTGGCTTCCACTGCTGCCAGAGGGTCAGCAGTGGAAGTGTCCTGAGCAAGGGCTGCCTGGAGTTGTCGCCGAGTGGGAGCTGTGGGCGCAAGAGGTCGCCCGCCGCGGGGAGGCATGGAGCGAACCATTTGCGAAT
>CAJXFG010000169.1 GCA_913052185.1 uncultured Synechococcus sp.
TGAGGGTTTCTGCTTTCTGTTTGCAGTGGTCGAAAAGGGCTTTGACGAGCTGCTGTGGTGTGCAGTGGAATCTCAGCTCCTGAGGGTCGAGGCCCTCCTGAGCCAGATACACCATCCGGTTCAGGTCGTTCCGCGTGAAGCTCCCCAGGAGGGCATACACGGCTGCAGCTTTGCGGATATCCCAGAACAAACCGGGGTTCTCAGAAGCAGCCTGGATGATGAATGCATCAAACGCACTCTGTTCATCGCGGCTGATGTGAATCGACAAGGCCCTGACTGCGTCAGCGAATTCCTGCTCCAGCCGTTGGTCGAAATGTTGCTGATGGCTTTTGTAATGCTCACTGCGACGCCAGTCGCTGCTGTCGCCGTTCCAGCGTGCGGGGGGAGCAGGATCTCGGAACAGCTGAAACCGGGCTTTCCCCTCCAGCCCCCAGTTGTAGGCCGACAGATCTTCTGCCTTCACTCCTTCCACCAGATGGATGTCATCGTCCTGATGTCGGCTACTGATCAGACGCACCACCGCCAGCGTGCTGTCGGGCAGATCGATTGTGTCGATGGCGATCACGCCTGTTCCTTCGCTGGATAGTTCGATCAGGGTGCCGTCGTTGCTGTGGCTGAAGCTCTGCAGGCAGCTCTCAGGGAGGCGCTCACTGCGAACCTTGCCCGTGACCGGATCGATGCCGATCGAATATGAACCGATGGGGGCGCCGTTCAACCCGTTCGGTCGCCAGGCGCTTTCATCGGCCCTGCAGATCACGGCCACGCGATTGTCAACCTGAACAGGCAAGTTCCCCATCCCGAGGCCTGGCACATTAAACGGTTCGCCCAGGACCAAAAGCTGCCTAGCTTTGGGCCACGACCTCGTTGCTATGTCCCTGCACGATCCACGCTGGATATTGGTGGCCTGGGGCGTCGTGGCTGTTGCTTCCGCACTGCGCTTCTGGAAACTCACCGGTCCGTTTCGTTCCAAGATCAGGGCACAGCAACGTCTCGATTCGCTCAACCCTGATCAGGCGCGGGCCTCGCTCGAGCGCTCCTGGCTGAAGAGCGACACTCGCAACCATCGCTGAATACGATCAGGAGATGACGCATTCGGTCTCAAACCAGCAGTTGGAACGTGAGTTGAACAGGGCCCGTGAGATGGGGCGCTGGCTCAGTGACGATGAGCTGGAAGCGATGGACCATGAGCAGCGCTTGCTGCGTGAGCAGCAGCACCGTGAAGCGCACCGACGACTGAGGCTCGGGCTCTTTGCTGTGGTTTGTGTCGTCATCCCACCTCTGTGGCCTGTGGCTGTAGGCCTCAGTCTTCACCTGCTCTTTCCCGAGACCTTCCGTCGTCTGCTCTGGGTCGCTGGCGGCAGCCTTCTGGTGCTCGGGGTCCTGGGTGTTGGGGTGGGCGTCGCTGTTGTGTCGTTGCTCTGGATGTTGATCAGTTAGTCAGTGCGCTCTCAACCGAAAATATTGTGTAGAAGAAGCCCCTAATCACGTTGAGCGTGCATCGTTAATGCGCTCGCGCGTGTGGTGACTCAGCCGCGGGCGGAGGGTCATGAGCCGGTAGCTGCGGCGCGAGGACCCTTCCTGTCTGCCACTCGATCGTTCAGAAGCGCAAGATCAACCAGGCCAGCGAACATCCCACCATCAGGGATATCAACCCAATCAGGGCTTTCCAGAAGCGTGGGTCGCTGGGCTGAAACACGGATGAATGATCTGCAGGCTCAGGTCAGCCTGATCGACCCGTTGTCGACCTGTCTGAGCAGGTCACTGCGCAGCTTGAGGTCCTGATCGTCGAGATCCGTGCGCGTGAGCAGTGTTTTGTAAGCCGCCTCGCTGATGCGGCTGTGAAGTTTGGCGTTCAGGTAGAGCTCAACCATCTGTGGCCTGATCCTTAAAAAACCCTAATCGGGCCCCCAGGACGCTCGTGAAGCTCTGATGGTTCATTGAGCACAGAGACACTGTGACTTTTAGGCAGGGGCTGCTCCATCAGCCCGAATCATCCACCGCCTGGGATGAATGGCGGCATTTCCTGCTTGAGCACCCAGCTGGTGGCGGCTTTCTGGGTTTGCCAGGCCTGCATCAGTTGTCTGGCCAGCTGGCGAAGCTGATCGGGATCCTGGGTTGTTTCGAGGGCACGATTGAACTGCTCGATCTGGAAGTGCTGCTCGGTGGTGAGTTCGATGCTTCCGTTCATGCCGATCTCCATGCGGGAGTGCATGCAACGTATCGGGATGAACCAAACGTTTTGTTGCAGATCACACGGTTGTGCCGATTTTTCAGTGCTTCCTCACTTAACGGACAGAGCGCTGGCGTCAGCGTCTGAAACCCATCTGCAACTCGAAAAACTCCACCGGAAGGGCTGACAAAGCAGGCCGCAGTTTCTCAAGCTCAGCAGCTGGCCCATGCACCTCGAGCTTCGTGAGTTCGCACAGTTGCAGAAATTTCTCCAGCATCTCGCCCACATTTTCAAGATGTGCCAACGCGCCCGCTGCGCCTTGGTAGCCCTCTCGGCAATGGAACGTGTTTCCCGCTCTTGAAAACCCGTAATAAAGGCAGAGTGGCTCCTGCGCTGTGCGATCAACAAACTGCTGGCAGCGCTCCATCACCTCCTGCTCGCGTCCAGCTGGAGCGCGAAAATAGGGATGGATCGAAACACATGGATCAGTGCAAGCCATGGTTGCTGAGTCGTGAACCCTCTGAATAGCAACAGATGGATGTTCGCGTGTTCAGGATTCAGTGTTCAGAGTTCAGCCATGCAGCGAGCTGTTGCTGAGAGAGCGTTGCTGTGTGACACCCGATCCAGCCCCTTCACGCATCGTGCGTCCATGCTCATGTGCTCTGGCCGAGACAAACCTGCGACCAGCCCGGTTGGCATCTTCCACGGATCGATAATTGCCCACATGGGTGTAATCGAGGCCATCGCTGGTTGCTGACACTGAAAACAGGTTGTTCGTGACCCGTTGAACGCTCCAGTGCATGAAGCAGGACGAAGAAGATTGATGCAGAGCCATACCACGCCAGCAACCGAATGTGTTCAAACTATGACCTTTGCGGGATCGCTGAGCAGGCGCTTCTCAATTCTCAAATAGGTATTTATTTTTGCTAAAGAATTTG
>CAJXFG010000170.1 GCA_913052185.1 uncultured Synechococcus sp.
GTGGCATTGCCCAGGAGGTCGCCCACAACAGGATTGATCTGGGCCAGGGCAACACGCATCGGCACTCAGGGGTTGGGGGCAGTGAATCCATAGAGATTGTGCTTCAGCAGAAGTGGCCAGAGGCATTTGGGCACCTGCTGCCGTTGCTGCGTCTGCCGCACATGGGAACTGGCAGTGGCTGGAATGGTCAGAGGCAGCAGTCGCAGCGAGGCTCCCAGCTGCTGAAGGTTCTCCACAGCGCCCTCTTCGAGCGGCCAGCCCTCGCGGGGCACGATTCCGAGAACGCATCGGTTCACCAGTTGCTGAGCATCTTTCCAGGTGGGGATCTGCGGGATCAGATCGCTTCCCACCACAAAACAGAAGCGGCAATCAGGCCAGCGTTCGCCTGCCTGCCCCAGTGTGGAGATTGCGAAGGGGCTGCTCAGATCCTGGGCCAGCTGCAGCCGGGGATTGGCGATCGATTCGACCAGGGTTTTCAGCAGGTCACAACGCTGATCAAGATCAGCGTTGTGAGATTTCATCGGGTTGTCACTGGCCCAGGTGGCGACCTTGGCAAAGTGCTGCAGCAGACCTTCCAGCAGCGCCTGGTGCCCCATGGTCGGTGGGTCGGCACTGGTTCCGAGCAGTGCGATTTCAGGCATGGTCCTGTCCGTCATCGTCAGGGCAGGAGTGATGGCAGTGGTGGCCGCGTCTGGGGCTGCGGCCATTCCTGCATCAACTGAACAATGCCGCGATCCGACTGTGCCAGCCGGCGCATCAGCGTGGCTGGTCCGGGCTGATGCCTGCGTCCCCGCCCCCGTTCCTCCAGCAGCCAGCGTGCGGTCATCCGGCCGGTGCGACGTGTCGTGTGCACGGCCAATGCCGCCTGGGCCAGAGCCACCGGAGCTGCAGGGGCCAGTGTCAAGCCAGCACTGAAGGGTGCGGCCAGGAGCAGCAGCTGGCGCAGCGAGCCCAAGGCCACCTGGAGCCCCAGCTGTGCCCCCCCCAGCAGGGCGTTCTGCCCGCTCAGCTGGCGGATCAGCTTGCGGGCGGCAGGTCCTCCAAGAGGAAGTTCATAGAGAGAACAAAGCTGACGCACCAGGGCTGCATCACAGGCCAGGCCACCGGCAAGGTCGAGAAGCATCAGCGGGTTGGCGGCCACGCCGGTGGCCTTGAGTGCGGCGTAGCGGCCAATCAGCCCCTGGGCCTCCCTTCGGCGCCGCTGCAACCGCCCGGTCTCCAACTGCTGCTGAATGCCCGTGGCTTGCCGGAGGCTGTTGAGCAGCAGAAGACTGTGACCATGCTGTTCCAGCAGTTGGCTCATGCTGATCGCCAGGGCTTCCACCTCCGGGGGTTGCTCGCGACTGCGGATGCGTCCGTCACTCAGCTGAACAGCGCGGCGTGGCGCAGCGGACACTGCCAGAGGTGCGGGTAGTCCTGCAGGCAGACGGCGACGGATGCTGCGCAGCAGATCCGGCAGTTGATCCACGGACCAACAGTCGCTGCGGTTGAGAACAGTCAGCACTGGTTTGCCCATGGTCTGCAGCGTCTCCAGGGCCTCCAGTTCCACACGTGTGATGTCGGCATCCAGCACCAGAAGCACCAGATCGGCATGCAGGGCCACCCTGGCTGCCAGTCGTGCCCGGGCCGGTCCCTCCACTTCATCAATGCCGGGGGTGTCGACCAGTTCGACCGTCTGCAGCCCTGGAACCGATCGCGGCCAGAGCACCGCCTGCTGTTGACGCGTGCAGCCGTGGGCCACATCCGTGGCCATCAGCTGTTGACCAACCAGGGCATTCACCAAGCTGGACTTGCCGACACCGACTCTGCCGAAGACGGAGATCCGAAGGCTTCTCCGCTCCAGGCGATCAAGCTGGCGATCGAGCAGGTGGAGCGCTCCGGCCAGCAGTCCCTGTTCGCGTCGGTTCAGTTCCAGCCGTTCTCTCCAACACTGCAGCAGATCTCTGCAGTGTTCCTCCATGGCACTCATGGCGCTGCCTCTGCTGATGCTTTCCGCCACCAGCCCGCCAGCACCGCCAGAACGGCCTCCGGGCCAATCACGCCAACGAAGCCACCGAATTCATCGACCACCACGCGCACGCCGCTGTTGTCGCGGTGGAAGGCAGTGAGCAACCTGTCGGCTCGGATCATCTCGGGAACGAACTCGGCCGGTTCACTCAGATCAGCCGGTGTGAGATGTCCCTTGTTGCGCACCAGGGCGCTGAGCAGCCGGTCCCGGTTGGCGACGCCCAGCACCTTGTCGACCGCGTCGCCCAGCACCACCCACCACTGGGCCTCATTGTCCAGCAGGTCAACGCGCAGCTTCTCGAGGTTGGACGCGCCGTCCAGCGTGGGAGCGGCCACGCGCGGTGTCATCAGATCACGCGCTGTGAGGTCATTGAGCAGAAAAACCTTGGAGATCATGGCGGCTTCATCAGCCTCGATCTGCCCTTTCTGGGATCCAAGTTTTGCCAGCAGCCGGATCTCCTCCTCGTCCGTGCTGATCTCACTTTCCTCGGTGATCGCGGGTAGCAGTCGCTCCAGCAGCAACACAAGCGGTCGCATCATCACGCCGAGCCAGTGAAGAACCGGAGCGCTCGCCAGGGAAACCGGCAAGGCCAGGCGGCTTCCGATCGCCTTCGGGAGGATCTCCCCCAGCAGAATCACCAGAATCGTGAGGCTGACCGAGAACAAAGCCAGTGCTCCATTCCCCGCATCCATCTTTTCGGTGAACACCCAGGAGGCGTAGCCACCGAGCATCAGGCTTCCAAAGATGTTGAAGCCGTTGTTGGTGATGGCCAGCACCGACAGGGTCCGCCCAAGACGCTGCCGCAGCTGGGCCAGCCTGCGGGCTCCCGCCACAGGCTTCGGCCGGGCTGCGAGTTCGTGCACTCGCACCGGATTCACCGTGAGCAGTGCGGCTTCCACGCCGGAGCAGAGGGCGGATCCGGTCAGCACCACCACCACCAGCAAGAGAAGGATCA
>CAJXFG010000171.1 GCA_913052185.1 uncultured Synechococcus sp.
AACATCCACGTGACCTCTGGGCACAAAAGGGTGGAAATCCTGTGGCCGGATGGCCAGCGCAGCGTCAGCCACAAAGGCGAAGACTGGTTGGAGGCTGCCCGGCGGGCCGGCGTGCATGTGCCCACCGGCTGCATGGGCGGAAGCTGCGGCGCCTGCGAGATCGACGTGAACGGAACCACAGTGAGAGCCTGCATCAGCACCGTGCATGCGCCAGCATCCGGTCAGCTCAAGGTGGAGTTGGCCACCGACCCTTACTGGTGATCAATCCACCGCCAACCAAACCGCGAAGTCTGCTCGTGGGCATTGGGCGTTCCTTGCTGGCCGGGGCTGCAGGGGGTGGGCTCGCCGCGCTGATTGTGGGGGGCACGCTGCTGCTGCAGGGGTGGATCTGGGGTGCTGCGGTCCAGCACGGGTTGCCCAGCGATCGGTCTTTGCTGTGGTGCCTGCTCTGGTCAGGAGCGATTGGTGTGGCGCTCAGCCTGCTGCAACGGAAACGGGCTGGCAGCAGCTTGCCGGAAATGCCGGACACCCTGGCTGAACTGCGCGTAGCGGGAGGGTTGAACATGCACCATGGCCTCAGACAGGTGCTGGGAGGCATGCTGGCCCTCGCTGGTGGCGGAACGCTGGGCCCGGAAGCCTTGATGACCCGCCTTGTCGCCGTTGCGAGCCATGTGGTCTGGAAAGGAGCTGATCGTGACCTGGTGGCTGCCGCGATGGCGGGATCTCTGGGTCTGTTCCGCTCACCGCTGATTGGAGGCGCGGCCCTGGCCGGACGTCAATGGCAGCTGCTCTGGCGCTGGCTACCCGGGACGCTCGGGGGAGTCGCCGGTTTTGTGGCCTTTAACGGTCTCAGCGACCTCGGCGGTGGCATGCGAGGTGTGGCGTATGCCTGGCCCAAGAATCCCGGGCAAGGATTCAGTTCCCTGCTGGCGGCCGTGCTCGCCGGGCTTGTGGGTTGGTTGGCCGGCCAGTTGATCAAACGCTGGCGGCAGTGGCTCCAGCAGTTACGGCTTCTGGAACGTTTCTGGTGGATCCCGATCGGCACAGGCCTGCTGATCGGTCTTTGTCTCTGGGGTCTGCCACTGGCCAGCTTCTCAGGGGAAAACCAGTTGAAACCGCTCGTCCTCAATGAGTGGTCGCTGGAGACGCGCGTCTTGATGCTGTCGGCCGTGGCCAAATTGCTGATGGTCGGAATCTGTCTGGAGACCGGGTGGAGGGGCGGTCAGTTCTTTCCTGTGATCCTTGCGAGCAGTGCACTGGGCATGGGATTGCACCAATGGCTTCCCTGGCTCGGGAGCATCGATGCCTGGAGTGCTGGAGTCGTCGGGGGATGCCTGGCAGTGCTGCTCAATTCGCCGCTGCTCAGCGTGATCCTCGGCCTCACCCTTCTGCAAGGTCATGGAGCTGGCGCACTGGTGATTGGTCTGCTGGTCGGACTGATCCTGCAACGGAGGCCCTGAATGGGAATCCTGGCCGGATTGGTCGCGGCCCTGGCCTGGACCGTGGCAAGCAGTCTCTGGCGCGGTCTTGCCACCTCCCTGAACGCGATTCAACTCAATGGGCTGAAGAATGCGATCGCCTGCTCAGCACTGCTGCCGGTGCTGGTCACACTCCCCTGGAAAGGAGAGGGCGAGAACCTGTGCCTGCTGCTGATCAGCGGCGGACTGGGAATTTCTCTGGGAGACAGCTTCTATTTGGCCGCACTGAGGCGTCTCGGCACACGGCGAACTCTCACGCTGGAATCCCTTTCGCCGGTTGCAGCAGCAGCCGGGGGCTGGCTGGCCATGGGAGAGCGGCTCTCGCTTCAGGGCTGGGCTGGTGCACTGCTGGTCACGATTTCCGTTGTGCTGGTTGCCGTACAGCAACCTCCTGATGCAACGCGAGTGCTGGACCGAAGCCGAGCCGTTCAGTTGCAGGGCTTGTTGCTGGCCTTGTTGGCAGTGGTGTGCGGAGTGGGGGGTGCTGCCGTCTCCCGCACCGTTCTGATCAGCAGTGACCTGACACCTCTGCAGAGTGCCGCCTGCCGACTGCTGGGCGGCCTGCTGCTTCTGCTTCCCTGGCTGAAGCTTGGAGCAGGATTTCCACAACCGCGACCACGGCATGCACGGTGGCCGCGGGTGCTGGCTGCCACCTTGCTGGGAACCGTTCTGGGCATCCTGTTGCAACAGGTGGTGCTGCAGAGATTGCCTCTGGGTATCGGCATCACGGTGCTGAGCACAGCACCGGTGATGGCCCTGCTGGTGGCCCCTGCAGAGGGGGATCACCTGAAACCCTCCGTGCTGCTCGCCTCGGCACTGGCCGTGACTGGCGTGGGGTTGGCAGTGCTCAGCTGAACTGGAACCCACTCAGCGGAACCGGCACCTTGACTAGCGTCAACGGGTTTCGACCAATCGGGGATGACGGACACAGCCACCTACCTCGGAGCGAACGGTTGGCTACTGAACCTGGCTGGTCTGCGCGTGCTGCTGGACCCATGGCTGACCGGTCCGCTGGTGTTCCCCCCAGGGGCCTGGTTGCTGAAAGGAGAATTGCCCAGACCCATGCCCATTCCTGATTCCTTGGATCTGCTTCTGCTTACGCAGGGTCTTCCAGACCATGCCCATCCGGAAACCCTCCAGGCACTGCCGAAGGACATCCCCGTGGTGGCTTCAGCAGCTGCAGCTCGTGTGGTGAAGCGTCTGGGATTTCAGGAAATCACCAGCCTGCAGCCAGGCAACACAACCAACGCTGGTGATCTGACAATCCGGGCCACAGCTGGCGCAGCCGTACCTGCAGTGGAAAACGGCTACCTGCTCGACTGGTCTGAGGGATCGCTGTATCTCGAGCCCCACGGCGTGCTTGATCCTGCACTGGACCACCGCAACGTTGACACCCTGATCACACCAGTCGTCGACCTTGGATTGCCGTTGCTGGGCGCATTCATCACGGGTGCTCGCGTGATGCCTGATCTGAT
>CAJXFG010000172.1 GCA_913052185.1 uncultured Synechococcus sp.
GCGCGCCCAGCAAGGCATCCATCAGCGCGTGCACAAGCACATCGGCATCGCTGTGACCGTCAAGGCCAAGGCCCTCAGGGTGCTCGAGCAGCTGACCGCCCAGGATCAAGGGTCGCCCGCTCACCAGACGGTGCGTGTCGTAGCCGTTGCCGATGCGGAGGTTCATGCCTGTGGCGATCAGTTAATTCGTGGTGTCGCTTCCATTCTCAGCGTTGGAACGTCGGTTCCAGCGATCCAGCAGGTCGGGACGTCGCTCCGCAGTGCGCTGTTCGCGTTGCTGCTGGCGCCAGCGGGCAATCGCGCCATGGTCCCCGCTGCGCAGCACATCAGGCACCGTCATTCCGCGGAACTCGGCAGGACGCGTGTAATGGGGATGTTCCAGCAACAGGTCGCTGTGGCTTTCCTCCACAAGTGAGGCCGCCGTGCCGACGGTGCCCGGCAGCAGACGCACCACGCCGTTGATGATCGTCATGGCCGGCAGCTCACCGCCGGTCAGCACAAAATCTCCCAGCGACACTTCCTCGTCAGCCAGTGAGCGAATGCGCTCATCAAAGCCTTCGTAGTGACCGCATAGCAGCACCAACTGGTCATGATCATCAGCCCAGCGCTGCAGATCAGACTGCGCAAGCGGGCGCCCCTGAGGCGTCATCAGCAGCACCCTCCGCCGGGGGCTGACCGGAATCGACTCAAATGCAGCGAACACCGGTTCGGGCTTGAGCACCATGCCAGCGCCCCCGCCGTAGGGCTCATCGTCAACCTTGCGGTAGCGATCAGTGGCGTGATCGCGAGGATTGTGCAGATGCAGCTCGGCTCGTCCCGCCGCAAACGCTCTGCCGATCACTCCCAGCTCCCCAAGCGGCGCGAACGCCTGGGGAGCGAGGCTGATCACATCCAGGCGATAAGCAGCCACGACTCAGGCCTGAGGAGACGAAACGCGCCGGATCTCGGAGCAGAAGCGTGCCTGCAGGGGAGTTCCATCCTTGGCGATTGCCGTGGTGCTGCGCAGACGCAGGTTGGGTTTGATGAACCAGATGCGCTCAAGCACCGAAGCGCCGGAGTCAGCATCGGTCAGCTGCAATTCGAGACTGGCGTCCTCACGAAGCTGCCAGCCGCCGCAGCGCTCGCCTCCATCAGCCACCACCACAAGCCCGCCGTCATGGGCGAAACGCAGCTCACTGGCTGCTCCATCAGCCGAGCGCACCGAAAGCAGCCAGTCAGCAGCCTGTTCACTCAGACTCACGGTCACCTCACCGCGGTCACTGGTGTGCCAGTCATCCTCAGAACCACCGCTGAGATCGAAGCGGCTGCGCAGACTCATCCAGGAGCCCACACACAGTGCGAGGAAAGCCTTCAGATCGGCTGGAGGGAAAGCGGTCTCATCCATCGGACCATCTTCGCAGGGCAGTCCACGGGTTGAGGCAATTCAGACCTCGTGCACTCTCCTTGACAGTGCCGAGCTGCACCAGAAGACTTTTGGGGCACCGCGACAACCGCAGCCAGGCGCCTGCTAGTACTGGTGTTCCAAGGCATGAGCATGGCGGTCGACCACGGAACTGGCGAACAGCACAGCGAGGCCCCGCTGTTTCTGAACGTGATGCCGGGCATGACCGTGATCGTGCGCCACGACTATCTGACCGGTGAAACCCACGACAAAGACTGGTGGATGGGGCACGTCATTCACTGTGGTGGCGCCGCCCGCGAACCCAGCATGCACAACCTTTTCCAGATCGCTGACGTTGACTCCGGGGAGATCAGATGGGTTAACGCTGACCTGGTGACTCACATCCTTTCCCAAAGCCTTTGATGGCTGAACAGTGCTAAAACGACTGAAAGATTTCGCTCCACACAACATGAGCTCCTGGACGAATCGACTCACCATTCCCGTTGTTCGCGTTACAACGTTCGCCGAACTAACGGCCAGCTACCAAGAAGCCCTGAAAGACCGTGGAGCGCTGGATGCGACTTACAAGATGTGGTCTGAAATGACTGCTGCCGAGAAAGCCAAGGCCAAAGCAAAGATGCCAAAACTTCCAGCCAATAACTGGTACGTCAATTAAGCAACATCAGCCCCGAATCATTCAAGGGATTCCCTGAAAAACACAAGACCACCAAACAGTTGAATAGAAAATAAAAACAGACGAATCATGTGCCCTAGGGATCGAAATTGCCAAAAAGTGCAGCGATCAAACCAACACAAAGAACATCAACCAACCTGACAAAGACGATGAGGAGTTCTCGGTGAGCAAAGATGCTTCAGAGACCGTCATCCCTGTAGCCAAGCTCGTTGAGGCGTTGCGGCTTACTGCGCCAATCGGGCACAACCTTGACGAACAGCTCTAAATAAACCGGTCCGTCGATCAGAGTCTGCATCTGCAGGCGAGCGCCCTGACCGATGGTCTTGAGCATGGCGCCACCCTTACCGATCAGAATGCCCTTCTGGCTCTTGCGCTCCACCAGCACCGTGGCCAAAACAGCCGTGCGAGCCCTGCCGCGCCCCTGTGCCGGCATGTCCTCCACACGATCAATGCTCACAGCAACGCTGTGAGGCACTTCTTCACGGGTGTGCATCAACACCTGCTCACGAATCAACTCGGCCATGAGCAGCTTTTCGGGCTGATCACTCACCATGTCGGGCGGGTAGAGCTGGGGACCTTCCGGCATCAGGCCACTCACGGCATCCACGAGCTCGGGGCAGCCCGCGCCATTCAGAGCTGAACAGTGGTGAACAGGCCAGTCCGTCTCTTCCAGCAGCTCCCGATAGGCCGCATCAGCTTCGGGCTTGCGATCGTCCGGGACCCTATCCCATTTATTGAGCACCACCTGCACTGGCAAGCGCTGCTGACGCAGAAGATTGACGATGAAGGCGTCACCTCGGCCTGGAGGTTCACAGCCCTCGAGCAGCAGCAACACCTGATCCACTTCCCCAATCGCAGAGCGCGCGC
>CAJXFG010000173.1 GCA_913052185.1 uncultured Synechococcus sp.
TCGGGGAACGCCCGTTGCATCGCATCGCGCAACTGTGTTTCAAGGGCGTTGGCAATGCGGAGCATGGACGGATCAACGGGCTTGGCAAGCCCCGATCATCCCCCGGCAGGTGCGAAACGCATACTGAGATCAAGCCAGCGGCTGCGCGTGACCGGCGCACTGGTGGAAATCAGATCGATGCCTGTGGCGGCATAGGCGCGCAGATCACCGGGCTGAATTCCGGAGGCTTCAAGGACCACAGCCCCGGAGCCACCCCGCTCAACGGCCAGCTGGCGCAACCTGGGCACCAGCATGCTCAGCTGCTCGGGAGTGAACTCATCCAGCAGCACACCATCGGCTCCGGCCGTGACGGCCTCAACCGCTTCCTGCTCCGTTTCGGCTTCCACAATCACCCTGGCCGGCCATGGCGCTGAAGCCCGCACAGCAGCAATGGCTGGTTTGACGCCACCCGCCCAGGCCAGATGGTTTTCCTTGAGCATGGCGGCGTCGTCGAGACCCATTCGGTGATTGACACCCCCGCCCATGCGCACGGCGTACTTCTCAAGTTCGCGCAGTCCCGGCGTGGTCTTGCGCGTGTCGGCAAGGCGCACGCCGCTTCCCTGCAGTTGCTTCACCAGTTCCGCTGTGGCCGTGGCGATGCCGGAGAGACGCATCGCCAGATTCAGCGCCGTCCGTTCAGCGCCCACCAGAGCACTGGCCTGACCATCAAGACGCAGCAGGGTGTCGCCGGACTGCACCGCCACGCCATCCGCAACCCGACACTCCGCCTCAAGTTCAGGGTCGAGCAGGCGAAACAACTGCAGTGCGAATCCGCCACCGCAGAACACACCATCCTGCTTGGCGATCCAAAGCGCCTGAGCCCGACGTCCGATCAGCGCCGGCGCGGTGAGATCGCCGCGGCCGAGATCTTCGGCGAGCCAATCCTGGAGCTGCGCCAGAAGCCGGGGGGTCCGCAGAGGCTGCTCAAGGTTCATCGCTCCATCATGCGGTCACGACTGTTCAGACAAGAGTCTCAGCCGTTCACTTGCCGATGCAGAAGCGGGAAAAAATGCGGTCCAGTACCGATTCCGTGAGCTCTTCCCCGGTGATCTCCCCAAGGCTGTGAATGGCCTGCCGCAGGTCGATCGTCCAGAAATCCCAGGGCAAACCATCGGCAGCCACCTGCTCACTGCGCTCCAGGGCAGCGGCCGCCGCCCTGGCCAGGTCAGCCTGTCTCTGGTTCAGCGCCAGCAGCAGAGAGCCGTCGGAGAGGGCTCCGCAACGCTCCAGAAGAGCCTGCACCAGCTCGGCTTCCCCCGCCCCAGTGACCGCCGACAGATGCACATCGGCGGCAGCGGCAGCATCACTGAGATCAGCCTTGTTTCCCACCAGCAGATAAGGCACATCGGCAGGAATCTGCTGACGCAGAGCCTGATCGTCCTCCGTCCAGCCATCGGTGAGATCAAACAGCAACACCACCAGATCGGCACTGGCCAGGGCGTCATGACTGCGCGCGATGCCCAACTGCTCCACCGCATCGGTGGTGCTGCGGATGCCGGCGGTGTCGAGAAGCGTGATCGGCACACCTTCCAGCACGATCTCGCTTTCCAGCAGATCTCTCGTCGTTCCGGGCAGATCGGTCACGATGGCTCGCTCCCTGCGACTCAATCGGTTCAGCAATGAGCTCTTGCCGACGTTGGGCCTGCCGACCAGAGCCACCCGCAGCCCCTGATGCAAGGCGGCACCGCGTTCTCCATCAGCCACCAGTTGCAGCAGATCGTCGCGCACCGACTGCAGCACCATCAGCAGCGCCTGGCCATCGAGGGCGGGCAGATCATCCTCGAAGTCGACCCTGGCCTCCAGCTCACTGAGCTGATCGAGCAGACGTTCACGCAACTGCTCGATGCGGCGCTGGATGCCTCCATCCACCCCTGCCATCGCCAGCTGTGCAGCGCGCTGACTGCGGGCAGCCACCAGATCGCCGATCGCCTCGGCACGCGTGAGGTCAAGGCGTCCGTTCAGCACCGCTCTCTGACTGAACTCACCCGGCAAAGCCCGACGGACTCCTGGCTGCTCCAGAACGCGGGACAGAACCCGCTGCACGGCCATCACTCCCCCGTGGCAATGGATTTCCACCACATCCTCAGCCGTGAAACTGCGTGGTGCCTGCATCAACAGCACCAGCACCTCATCGAGTCGCTCGAGGCCATCGGCCGCCATCACATGGCCGTAAAGCACCCGGTGGCTCTCCCATGGCTGAGCGCCCGGGAAAGACGTGATGTCGCGCACGGCGCGCTGAGCATCCGGACCTGACAAGCGAATCACGGCGATGCCGCCCTGGCCGGGTGCCACCGCCGTGGCCACTGCAGCGATCGTTTGACTCACCAGGTTGCTCTCCTGCATCGCGGTGCTGCAACAGGCCCTACCCCACTCCCTACGATCACATCCTTCAACACCATCCGAGAACCGCCGACACTCCCATGGGCCGGATGCTGAGAAAGGCACAACAACGCCTGCAGAGAGGTCTGCAATGGCTCTGGCAGCAGGAAGGCACACCGGGACAACGCGCCCGGGGACTGGCCGCCGGCATCTTCTGCGGCTGCTTTCCGATCTTCGGCTTGCAGACACTGGTGGGCATCGCCATGGCCAGCGTGGTGCGCGGAAACCACCTGCTGGCAGCCGCCGGCACCTGGATCAGCAATCCCTTCACCTATGTGCCGCTCTACTGGTTCAACTACCGGATCGGGTCTCTGCTGCTCGGTCCTGGGCGCCAATGGCCTGGATTTGATGCGCTTCACCGGGATGACATCAGCCAAATGGGCTGGAGCATGATCAGTCGCCTGATGCTGGGATCCAGCATCACCGGCGCTGTCTGTGCGGCCCTGGGCTGGTGGCTGAGCCTGAACTGGCTGCGGCAGCAACAACGCCGCCGCTGA
>CAJXFG010000174.1 GCA_913052185.1 uncultured Synechococcus sp.
TCCTTCCGCTTCCTCCTTGTTCGGATCCTCCAGGACTTCATCGGCGGCATCGACTACGACGGAACTGTCCGCATTCGCCTCATCCGAGGCGATTGATCCGCAGCTGCAGCGTTTTCTGGAGGAGGCCAGTGCGCGTCTTTGTGCGTGGTTGGGGTCAGCATCCCAGCGATCACCGCTTCCCGCACTGAGGCTCTTGCCGGAGGCATTCCCCGAGCCCCAGGGGGTCGGGGCGGATCGTCTGCTGGACGACCTCCAGCAGTTGATGGATGGTGCCTACCAGCCCAACCACCCCGGAGCCCTCGCCCATCTGGACCCTCCTCCCAACACGGCATCGATCGCTGCGGAACTGATCTGTGCCGGTCTCAACAACAATCTTCTGGCTGAGGAGCTGTCGCCCAGCCTCAGCCAACTGGAACGTCAGCTCTGCAGCTGGTTCGCCGCCCGTTTCGAACTGCCCGAGGGGTCTGGCGGCGTCGCCGCCAGCGGAGGCTCTCTCAGCAATCTCACCGCCCTGGTGACCGCCCGACACCGCAGGGGGCTCGACCATGACCCGAATGCGGTGGTTCTGATCAGTGAACAGGCCCATGTCTCGCTGGAGAAGGCCGGCAGAGTCATGGGCCTGCGGCCTGACGGCATTCGTCGCATTCCCGTCGATTCCCGGGGATGCATGCTGCTTCCAGCCCTGCAGGAACAGCTCCAGTGGCTTCAGCAACACGACCGTGCCTGCATCGCCGTGGTGGCAACAGCGGGTACAACGGTGCGTGGTGCGATTGATCCCATTCCCGCATTGGCCAAGCTCTGCAGGGAGCACGAGCTCTGGCTGCATGTGGATGGTGCGATCGGCGCTGTGTTTGCCCTCTGTCCTGGCACGGCGAAGCTGATGGATGGCCTCGGCCAGGCGGACTCCATCACGGTGAATCCTCAGAAGCTGCTCGGCATCGCCAAAACGTCGTCACTGTTGCTGGTTCGTGATCAATCAGCTCTTCAGGACACCTTTCACACCGGACTGCCCTACATGGAGCCCGCATTCGCTGGAGCCCATGGCGGCGAACTGGGTCTGCAGGGAAGTCGTCCCGCTGAAATTCTCAAACTCTGGCTCGGGTTGCGTCAACTCGGCGAACAGGGCATCAACGCGGTGCTTGAGCAGGCGCTGCAGAGACGTCAGACACTGGAGGAATGCCTTGATGGCTCACGCCTTGAGATCACTTCCGGGCCCCTGCATCTGCTTGCCTGCTGCCCGCTTGGGGCTGATGCAGGGCGTTGTGATCAATGGACCGCGGCCGTGCGACAACGTCTTCTTGATCAGCAGATCATGGTGTCCAGGCCGGTCCTGGAAGGACGCCATCGCATCAAGGTCGTGCTCGGCAATCCCCACACATCGGATGAACTGATCGAACGTCTCGGAGGTCTGCTGAATGACTTCTCCACGGAGGTGGCGTGATGCCGGCAGCACAGAACAAGCGTGGACGCTGGGTTGCCATCGTCACCGGAGCCATGTCGGTGCTGATCGGAGTGTTGTATCTCGGCCTGATCACGGTGCTCGATAGCCGCGGTCCGATGCGTCCTCCGCCGCCCGAGGCCCTGGGCGGGGTGGCAGTCGTTTCTTCGCCTCCTGCTGCAGAGGTTCCACCACCCGCCGCAGGGCTGCCTGCAGAAAATCCTGCAGTGATCGATCCCGCTTGTTGAGCTCGTAGTGGTGCTGGACCACGTCCTGCACCCCGCCATCACCCCAGTCCTGATCCTGCTGGAAGTAGGTCATGAAACTGGCACCCGCGATTCGGGTGAGCCAGCCGGCCGCCACTCCCTGGACCGCGCGTCCCAGCAGCAGAGTCGGCAGATTCACACTCAGAGCGGTGCCGATCAGAGCCACTCCGCCTTTGACCACCCCCAGCCCAGCCAGGGTCCTGCCGACTGAGACGGCCAGCTCCTGAGCTCTGCTCCGGGTCAGCTCAATCCCGTAGACAGCTCCCATCTCCATCACCATCTGCGCGTTCACAGCGGCTGTGCCCAGCAGATCCACGCCGGGCAAGGGCGTTGCCGCCACCACACCGGCACTGATCCAGGTGTAGCGATCAATAATTCGCCGGGCTTCCTGGGAGCGTTGCCGGTCGAGCAGATCCCGGCCGGCGGAGCCAAGATCCCTGCATTGCAGAAGGATGTTGTCGGCCAGCAGCTCCTCTCCATCGGCATGAAGAACGGCGGCCAAACGTCTCACCAGCAGGCCGATTTCCGCAGGTGGCTGAACGGGGCGCTGACCCGGACGCGGCAATGACTGCGGGCGGGCACTGGCGGGAATGACGTCCTCGGGTTGGAGCCATTGCGAGCAGCGTTGCCTCAGCAGTTGCAGCAGCCTGCGTTCCTCCTCCTCGCCACGCAGGTCGCATTTGTTGAGCACCAGCACCAGGCGTTTGCCCAGGCCAGACAGGTTCTCAATCACATCGAGTTCACTTTTGCGCAGGTCGCCATCCACGACAACGATCATCAGGTCCGCTCTGCTGGCCTGGCGACGAGCCTCCTGTTCGCGACCCCGTCCTTCCTGTCCCGCTTCAAGAATTCCGGGGGTGTCCACCAGGAGCACGCCGCGCTCGAGGCCTTTGAGCCGGAGCCTGTAGTTGCGGCTTTCGCTGGTGGAGCCCATGGCTGCACCGACATCGCCGACGATGTCCTTCAGCAGCGCACGAATCAGGGAGGTTTTCCCACTGGATCCTGTCCCGAACACCACCAGCACGAGGTCCCCGCGTTCCAGCTCCCTGGCGACCCGCTGCCGTTCCTGCTGAAGAGACTCGCGTGCCACATCGTCCTGAAGCCGTTCCAGCAAGCGATCCACGCTGCTGAGGCTTTGTTCCGCTGCATCTCTGCGGCTTGACGGTGCCG
>CAJXFG010000175.1 GCA_913052185.1 uncultured Synechococcus sp.
TTCTGATAGAGACCGGCGTAATCGGAGATGCGATCACTGCCGGTGCGGATTGAGAAGAGAATGATGCAGGCAAAGGCCCCCAGGTTCATGAACAGGTAGGCGGCCATGTAGAGGACCATCGCTGCGAAACCGTCTTCTGTGCCGCAAACCAGGCCGATCATCACGAACCCGGCCTGACCGATGGAGCTGTAAGCCAGCATCCTTTTCATCGAGGTCTGGGCCAGTGCCACGACGTTGCCGAGGGTCATGCTCAGCACAGCGAGCACGGTGAACAGCAGTTTCCACTGGGTGTCGAAGCTGCCGAAACAGCCAACCAGCAGTCGAAGGGCCAGCGCAAAACCGGCAGCTTTCGAACCGACTGAGAGGAAAGCGACCACCGGGGTCGGCGATCCTTCGTACACATCGGGTGTCCATTGGTGGAAGGGCACAGCGGCGATCTTGAAGGCCACGGTTGCCAGCACAAACACCAGTGCCAGAGCTGCAAGTGGTGTGGGACTGGTGAGCAGTGACTGACCGATGACCTCAAGGTTTGTGGAGCCGCTGAGTCCGTAGAGCAGCGACGATCCATACAGAAAGACCGCAGCTGCGGCCGAACCCACCAGCAGATATTTCAGTGCGGCTTCCGAACTGCGCGCGTCGCGCTTCATGTAACCCGAAAGCAGGTAACTCGCGACTGACAGAGTCTCCAGAGAGACGAAAACGCTGACAAGATCCGTGGCTCCGCAGAGCAGCATCCCTCCGAGGGTGGCCGCCAGCAGGATCGCGGCATATTCACCGACAGGCGTTCCTCCCTGTTCGGCGTAGCGCCAGCTGATCAAGAGAGAGAGCAGCGTTGAGCAGGCCACCACCGCCCGGAAGGCAATCGCCAGGTGATCGGAGAGGAATGCCCCCAGGAAGGAGGGTTCCAGAGGTGCGTTCCATTGCAGGGCCAGCAGCACCAGGGCTGTGCCCAGACCGGCGTAACAGATCGGTGGAACCCAGCGCACGGAGACTTTCTCGCCGGCCAGGTCCACCAGCAGGGTGGCCAGCATGGCCAGCAGGACTGCGCCCTCCGGGGCAATCGCTCCGGCGTTCAGCGCAAGATTGAGCAGATCACCCGGCGCTGCCATCGGCTGGGTGTTGAGAAGCAAGGCACCCATCTCGGGCATGACGCGCGCAGGGCAGAGCAGTTGGGGCGACTGTAGCCGCGCTTCCGTTCCTCCTTGAGGCATCCCGCGTATTCGCTGCAACTGGAGCGGCGGTGCGATAAAGAGGGGGGACGGTTATCTGCCCTCCTTTGGCGCACACTCTGGTCATCGTTGAGAGCCCCACCAAGGCCCGCACCATTCGTGGATTCCTGCCCAAGGACTTCCGCGTGGAAGCCTCCATGGGGCATGTGCGTGATCTTCCCAACAACGCCAGTGAGATTCCAGCGGCTCAGAAAGGTCAGAAGTGGGCCAATCTCGGCGTCAACACCGAGTCGGATTTCGAGCCCCTCTACGTGGTTCCGAAAGACAAGAAAAAAACCGTCAAGGAATTGAAGGATGCCCTCAAAGGGGCTGATCAGCTGCTGCTGGCGACTGATGAAGACCGGGAGGGCGAAAGCATCAGCTGGCATCTGCTGCAGCTGCTTGCACCCAAGGTGCCGGTGAAGCGGATGGTGTTCCATGAGATCACCAAGGAGGCGATCGGTCGGGCTCTGGACCAGACGCGCGAGCTCGACATGGAACTGGTTCATGCCCAGGAAACCCGGCGGATCCTGGATCGTCTGGTCGGATACACCCTGTCGCCCCTGTTGTGGAAAAAAGTGGCCTGGGGCTTGTCCGCGGGTCGCGTTCAGTCCGTTGCTGTGCGCCTGCTGGTCCAGCGGGAGCGGGCACGTCGGGCATTCCGCAGTGGCAGCTACTGGGATCTCAAGGCCGCCCTCGAGCAGGCCGGCAGTCGCTTCGACGCCAAACTCACCCACCTCGAGGGGCAGCGCATCGCCACCGGCAACGATTTTGATGAAAACACCGGTGGCCTCAAGGAGGGAAGCAAGGTCCGCCTGCTCAGTGAGAGCGATGCTCTGACACTGTCCGAGGCGGTCAAGTCAGCGGCATGGAGCGTCACCTCCGTGGAGGAAAAACCGACGGTGCGACGTCCCGTTCCTCCCTTCACGACCAGCACACTCCAGCAGGAGTCGAACCGCAAGCTTCGGCTCTCTGCGCGGGAAACCATGCGCTGTGCACAGGGTCTGTATGAGCGGGGCTTCATCACCTACATGCGTACTGACTCGGTGCATCTCTCCGATCAGGCCATCAGTGCTGCCCGCAACTGTGTGGAATCGCGTTACGGCAAGGAGTATCTGAGCAAGGGGCCCAGGCAGTTCAGTACCAAGTCCCGCAACGCCCAGGAGGCTCACGAAGCCATCCGGCCTGCCGGCGAGAGTTTCCGTGCCCCGCAGGAGACAGGTCTTGATGGCAGGGATCTGTCTCTCTATGAACTGATCTGGAAGCGCACGGTCGCCAGTCAGATGGCTGAGGCCCGCCTCACCATGCTTTCGGTGGATCTGAATGCCGCTGATGCGGTGTTCCGAGCCAATGGAAAGCGCATCGATTTTCCCGGCTTCTTCCGTGCCTATGTGGAGGGCAGTGACGATCCCGATGCTGCTCTGGAAGGTCAGGAGGTGTTGTTGCCGGCCCTCAAGCAAGGGGATTCGCCGAAGCTGAATGATGTCGAAGCGCTTGGACACCAGACTCAGCCTCCGGCACGGTTCTCGGAAGCGTCGCTGGTCAAGATGCTCGAGAAGGAAGGCATCGGCAGGCCTTCCACTTACGCCTCGATCATCGGAACGATCGTTGATCGCGGGTACGCCACGCTTCAGAACAA
>CAJXFG010000176.1 GCA_913052185.1 uncultured Synechococcus sp.
ATTTCTCCGGCACTGGGAAAATGCTCCACATAGCGCTGGAAATACCACTGGCTTTTCTGATGCTCTGAAGGCGTGCCCAGGGCCACCACCCGGCATCCCCTGGGGTTCAAGGGCTCCGTCAGCCGTTTGATCGATCCTCCCTTG
Organism: uncultured Synechococcus sp.; assembly: GCA_913052185.1. Classification (GTDB taxonomy): domain Bacteria; phylum Cyanobacteriota; class Cyanobacteriia; order PCC-6307; family Cyanobiaceae; genus Synechococcus_C. The sequence continues at coordinate 145 of CAJXFG010000176.1, forward strand.
CCTGCGGCGTCCCGTCCTTCGAACAGGATGATCATGCGAAAGCCGGTGGCTTTCACCCAGTACTGCATCTTCACCAGTTCCGTCTGGAGTTTGGCCAGCTCTTTTTCGTAGACCTTTTTGTTCAGCCGTTTGTGCTTGTTGGAGCAACCCTCCTGCAGCTCCACCATGATTTCCTGCGGTTGGTCGACGTCGCCATCGCTGTAGTGATCGATGGCCTCGAGGACGGCTGTCATGTCGTGGTCGACGGGCTGGCTCATGCTTTCGGTGGATCGCCAGTTCAGTTCTGCCAGTGCTGCAATCTGCGGGGTCGATCTGGTCCGGTTTTTTACGGAATGTCTGGTGTTTTCGTCTCCTGCATCGGGAGGGTGATGATCACGGCAAAGCGGCCCGGGTCGCCGTTGCCCTGCTGGAAACTGAGCCGTCCAGCATGGGTGCGAACCACATGGTTCACGATTGCCAACCCCAAGCCGCAATGGCCTTGACGCCCCCGTGCTGAATCCAGGCGCTGAAAGGGTTGCAGGGCCCGTTCCCAGGCGTTGCTGGGCATTCCCTCCCCCTGGTCCCACACTTCAATGGCAACCTCCGCTGCCCGCCTGCGCAGCCGTACGACAACCGGTGCGGTGCCATGGCTGAAGGCGTTGTCGATCAGGTTGCTCACGGCGCGGCCCAGGGCCACCGGTCGAATCGGTAGATGGATCGGACTGAGCTCGAGCTGAAGCTGGTCCTTCGGTTGGCCTGCCACGGTCTCAGCCAGCCACTGATCCAACGGACAGGCAACACACGCTTCCCGTTCACCGCCTCCGGCGTAGAGCAGAAACTGGCCTGTAATCCGCTCCAAAGCCTCCAGATCGCTTTGGCAGCGCCTTCGTTCCTCGGTGTTGAGCTCCGGCATCGACAAACGAAACTGCAGCCGTGTGAGGGGTGCTCGCAGATCGTGGGCGATGCCGGCCAGCATCGTGGCGCGCTCTTTTTCCCCTTCCGCCAGGCGGCGCACCATTGCGTTGAAGCGACGGGAGATCCGCCGCACTTCAGCGGATCCTTGCTCGGGGACAGGCTCACGGTTGATGTCTTCTCCGACCCGAGAGACGGCGTCCTCAAGCTTGCGAAGAGGACGGGCAACATCGAGGAGCAGATAGAGCACCCCGGTCATCACCGTCGCGCCCACCAGGGCCAGCAGCAGCAGTGTGGGTGGTGGCGGCCAGGTGCGTGCCATGGGCAGGGGGCTGCGCAGCCAGACCGGCTCCAGAGGAGAGAACAGTTCAATCCACACCTCCGGCGTGCCCGCCCTGCTCGGGGCAGGCCGGAGCTCACGGCAGTGCGAGAGGCGAGAGCAGAGCACCTGACGCAGCTCCTGGCGCCGCTGGGCCGAAGCCTGGGTCTCTCGATCTGGCGCCGCTGGTTGTGAGCTCACCTGGAGCTCCAGGCCTGTGAGCTCGCTGATCAGTGATGGGGGGTAACGCTCGAGGGTTAGTTCGCTGAGGCGGATGTTCAAGGCCAGGTCCCGTCCCAACTGCAGCGTCTGAATCCGTTCCAGCTGCCGGCCGAACAGCACCTGCAGCAGCAGCAGGGCCAGCATCCAACAGGCCAGCAGGGTCGTCCCCCAGGCGCCGAAGCGAGCCAGTCTTCGTGTCAGTCCCCGTTGGCGAGGCATGTCAGCGGGATCTCGGCGTGCCGTCCGGAACAAACACGTAGCCATACCCCCAAACCGTCTGCACGTAACGGGGGCGGGTGGGATCCGGTTCCACCAGCTTGCGCACCCGCGACACCTGAACGTCCATGCTGCGGCTGTCGGTGTCGCTGCCGGGACCTCGGGCGAGTTCGATCAGACGTTCCCGCGAGAGGGGGCGATGGGGGTGGCGCACAAAGGCGGCCAGAAGGCTGAACTCACCGCTGGTGATCACCACCGGCGCGTTGTTCTGCAGCAAGGTGCGGGCGGAGAGATCCAGTTGGTTGTCGCCAAAGCGGATGCATTCCCCACCTTCCACCGGTGTTCCCGCCGGCATGGCGTTGCGCCGCCGGAGCACGGCTTCAATTCGGGCCGTGAGTTCTCGGGGCAAGAACGGTTTGGCCAGGTAGTCATCGGCTCCCTGTTCGAGGCCGATGATCCGATCCACCCCATCGGCCCGCGCAGTGAGCATCACCACGGGAAGATCATCCCCGGCATCCCGCAGCCTGCGCAGAGCCGTCAGCCCATCATCGCCGGGCAGCATCAGGTCAAGGACCACCAGATCTGGCCGTTGGCATTCCAGACGTGCCTCGAATTGCTTCACATCGCAGAGGCTGCGCACGTCATAGCCCTGGTCGATCAGGTAGGTGCCGACCATCTTTCTCAGTTCCGGGTCGTCGTCCACCACCCAGATCATGGTGTCCTTGGCCATGGCCATCAGCGGATGGGCTGATGGTATGCAGCGCTTCGGCGTCTGTCCTTCTCCGGTAGGACCCGGTCACAGCTCAGCCGCCGCCGGTCATGCATCAGTCATCGTCAGAGCGGCTCAGGCTCCATAGGCTGGTGGAATGACTCCGCCAAACGTCATCCGTGTGCTCGGCCCTGTGGCATTGGCGCTGAGTTCGATGGCGTTGCAGGCCGCCCCTGGCGACAAGACCATGCGTGTTTACAGCACCAGGATGGAAACCCTGTTCATCCGCCTGGACGTCAATGGAGACGGTCGATTGGA
>CAJXFG010000177.1 GCA_913052185.1 uncultured Synechococcus sp.
CGACGGGACTGAACCCAGGAAGCACGCATGATCCATTCAGCGAAGGAACTGCCAGGGGCCAGCCAGCTAACTGAGGATCACATTGGTCACTTCCCTATCGCCGGAATGACCCGGATCAGGTTCAGAGGGTGTGATCTCAGCCAATGGGATCGCGAACGATCCAGGGCACCCCTAGTGGTGCTCAATTACTAGCAACGCCGTTCGGATCACACCGTCAGCTCAGCTGCAAGCCGTTGAGTGCCGCAGCCACAACCCGATGGTCACGGTCTTGCTGTAGAGGCACCAGAAGAGTTCTGGCTTGCTCGCCAATCGGCTGGCCTGAGCCTTCACGAACAATGCGGCCCAGAATCTCGGCACCGCTGACGCGCACTGTGCCGTCGCCATCAGTAATTGCAGCACTGGCCAGCTCCAGGAGCCAGGTGAAATCGATCTCGGGCTGTTCTGCCAGAGCCGAAAGAATGCTGCAACGCACAAGCCAGGCATTGTCCGCGTCAAATGCTGCCTTCAGCAGGGGCCAAGCTCTGGGCACGCCATAGCTGGCAAGGGCATTCGCCGCCTCGGCTCGCACATTCGCATCACCATCCGTGCGCAGAAGCCGCTCCAGAACATCCCAACCTTGCTCGGTGCGCTTGTAACCCAAACCGCTGCAGCTCAGAGAACGCACCAGGAAGGCCTCCTGCTCACTGCCGAGCACCAACAAAGGAACGGCTTCCTCATCGCTGCAGAAGCGCAACTGGGTCAAAGCAGGCATCGCCCGTAATGGATCACCGGAACCAATCGCCTCTCGGAGGGCATTGAGATCGGGTGCGCCTTCCTGAGGCTGCTGCGGTGTGGGTGCCATCAACTCAATCCTCCTGAAAACGGCTGCTGCGCAAGGCCACCAGCAGCTTGTGGCGCCGGCGGCGACGACCCACCACTGCGTGGATCACGAGCCCGGAACCGACCAGGATGGCAGGAACAGACTGCCAACGCTCCGTACCCTCCCGTTGCAGGAACGCCAGAACTCCGAGGCACACCAGCAGGGGGGCTGCCAAGGACAACACCACATGCAGACGAGTACGAGGGGGACGATTCATCTCTGCGGCTCCCAGGCCAGCATGGCGGCTGTGAGCACCCGGATACCGACGCCGAGGCAGCGTTCATCAGGCAGGAAATGGCCGTTGTGGAGCGGTGCACATCCCTCTGGGCCAGCCACACCGAGACGAAACATCATGCCCGGCACATCGCGGATCAACTCAGCAAAATCCTCGGCCCCAAGCGAAGGTTGTTCCAGGCGCAGAACCTGCTCGGCCCCCAGTTGCTCAATGGCACAGCGTTCAAACAGTGCCGTCAGGCTGATGTCGTTATCCACCGGTGGAGCGATGCAGCGATAGCGAACCGTCGCCTTGGCACCGAACCCCTCGCAAAGAGCTCGCACCGTCTCCTCGATCCAATGGGGCAGATGATCATGCACATCGGTGGACAGACAGCGCACGGTTCCCAGCAGATTGACGCGATCGGCAATCACGTTGAACGCCTTGCCTCCTTCGATGCGCCCGAAACTGACAACCACGGGATGCAAAGCATCAAGCCTGCGACTGATGGCCTCCTGAAGACCGGTGACCACTCTCGAGGCAATCCAGATCGCATCCACCGACTGATGAGGCCTCGCCCCATGGCCAGCTTGACCGCTGATCTCGATTTCCAGCTCACCTGCCGCGGCCGTCAGGCTGCCGCTGCGCAGCCCGACACTGCCCACCGGTAAAGAAGGAAAGACATGCAACCCAAACAGAGCATCAAGACCCTCAGTGGCTCCGGCCTCGCGCATCCAGCGAGCGCCCTGGGCGATCTCCTCCGCTGGCTGGAACAACAAGCGCATCCCAACGGGTAGCTGCGGCTCAGCCGCCAACAATCGGGCAACCCCTAGACCGATCGTGCTGTGCAGGTCATGGCCGCAGGCATGCATCACGCCCTGGCGCAGGGAGGCATACGGCAGATCCGTTTGCTCCTCAATCGGCAGTGCATCCATATCCACCCGCAAACCGAGTTTCGGACCCTGCTCCGGCCCGAGATCAGCCACCAATCCCGTGCGCCCGATGCCCTCGCGAACACGCCAACCGGCCTGACGCAGATCTCCTGCAATCAGTGCTGCGGTTTGGTGCTCTTCGCCACTCAGCTCTGGATGAGCATGCAGATGACGGCGGAAGTCGATCAGCTCCGGCAACAACGCTTCCAGACGCTCAGACCAGCGGGCTGCAAGTTTCATGACACCTCCAGAGCGAGAAAGCGCTCGAGATCGGCAATCGGCCGAGGAGGCCAGCGACGCACCTCGGCAAGCCAAACGGGATCGCGATAGCTGGGATCAAGGCCAGATGCGGCGGCCCAATGGCTTTCGGCTTCCCCACGGGAGCCTTCATGCCAAAGCAGTGCACTCAGTGCTGCTCTGGCATCAGCGAAGAGGGGATAACGGCGGATCAGATTGCGCAGATTGCGCTCGGCTTCCTTCAGATCATCGAGTTGGTAGAGCGCCAAGGCATCACTCGAGCGCGCCATCGCAAAACCAGGCCTGGCATCGGCTGCCAAACGGTATAAACGCTGGGCTTCCTGCCAGTCACCCTCAGAACCACGCACATTGCCGAGGTTGTACAGGGCCGAGGCATCACTGGGATCCCTGTCCAGAATCCAGTCGTAATCGGCTGCCGCATCCGACCAGCGCTGCAATGCTTCTTCAGCCGTACCGCGATTGAGATGGGGATCAGCGTCGTCGGGTGCCAATTCCATGGAACGGGTTTGATCAGCGATTGCTCCTTCCGGATCGCCAAGCAT
>CAJXFG010000178.1 GCA_913052185.1 uncultured Synechococcus sp.
AATGACTGCCATGCCGCCCGCAGTGGCGACAAGCCACAGTGGCAAGGTTCCTTCGGTCCAGCGGGAACGCCACGCAACTGCTGGTCGGCCGTCGGGAAGACGGTCTGGGATACGACCGTCTGGGAGACCTGATTTCTTACCGCTCATGATTCAGTCCCTCAGTTGAAGAAGTAGCTGGAGAACAAGATGCCAGTGACAAACACGAACAACAGACCCAGGTAGAGGCTGGTTCGGTTGAGTTCAACCGGCAGAGTATTGGGGTTTTTGTTGCGCTCCATGATTTGTCAGATCTGTTGAGGAATTAGCGGCGGATGAACTGCATGGCGGCAAGAGCCCCCAGGAAAAACACCGTCGGAACTCCAAGGGTGTGAAGGGCAAGCCAGCGGACCGTGAAGATCGGGTAGACGCGTGGCTTGGAGGTGGCGGGTGACTGGGTCATGACAGTGGTTTATTTCAGGCGCAGGTCGAGATCAGACTTGCCCTCGTAGCGCTGGCTCACCACAGGAGCCTTGCTTTCGCTGGCCTGGAAGTAAGCATCAGGGCGAGGTGTTCCGAATGCGTCGTAGGCAAGGCCCGTCGACACGAACAGGAATCCAGCAAGAAAGATGGAAGGGAGTGTGATTGCGTGAATCACCCAGTAACGAATACTGGTGATGATTTCGAAAAACGGGCGTTCCCCGGTTGAGCCGGCGGCCATGGCTACGGGTGTATCAGCTCAGCGATCCTAAAGGCAGGGGTCGGGCGACTGCGCCGCACCCTGCCAGTTGGTTACAGAGCGTTGTTCGCTAGTTGCTCTCAGCGGCATTCAGCTCAGTGCTGACCAACGCAGCATCAGACCGCGTTCACCCAGCAGGAATGCATGCTGTTGGCGATCCGTGTCGTCGAAGACAAAGCGCGTGAAGTTGGTGGGAGCTTGAACACTTTCAGGATCCCGCTCCCAGCTATCGCCATTGTCCCGGCTCACAAGCAAGGTGCCATTGCCGCCGCTCGCCCAGATCGCCCCATCATCTGACCAGGCCATGTCCAGATAGCCGTAGCCATTGGTGATGGGAATGATCGGTTTGCTCCAGTTTTCGTTGTCAGCAGCGTCTTCGTTGAAGCGAATCTGAGCCCCTCGAGCCACCATCCACAGCCGGCCATCGGGCTGGTAGCCGATGCTTTGAAGCCTTTGGCTGCTGACGCGCTGGTGAACCTGCCAGACCGGTTGTCCGGGATCCCAGGTGGCGTAGAAGTTGCCCAGGCTGCTGACGCTCACATAGGCGCCATCAGGGCTACGGCGCAGGTCACGGGTTGCACCTGCCGCATCGCTCACCTCGGCATCCCAGCTGCCACCACCGTCGCTGGTTCGATAAACAGCGCCCACGTTGGTTGCGAGTTCTGCACTGTTTGCTCCCAGAGCCGTGATGAGGTAGGGCTCGCCAGGCAGCTTGGTGTCCAGGAACAGGCGCGTCCAGTTCTGGCCACCGTCGGTGGTGTGCATCAGCAGGCCAGGTTGGCCGGCGATCCAGCCGTCATCCCCCTCAAAAGCGATGCTGATCAGGCGAAAGTTCTCTTCCTCCGGCAGATCAAGGCTGCGCTCATTCCAGCTGGCACCGCCATCGTTGGTTTCCAGAATCAGCCGGTTGCTGCCTACGAGAAAGCCATGGTCGGCGCTGGTGAAGGCCACGTCCAACGGATTGGCCTGGGTGTTGAGATCGATCACCTGCCATGGGCTGGTGGTGGCAGTGGGCACCTTGGTGGTGACACAACCGCCAAGACCGAAGCCGATGCAGATCACAAGTGCCAACTGGGCCAGAGATTTGATCAGGGAGTTCATGCCGGATTGAAAGTGGAGGCAGGCTTGAAGCTGGGAAGGGTTGGTCAGCGCAAGAGACGTTGAGCGCCTTCGTTACCGCAGGGAATACAAGGAGAGGAAAAAGGCAAATCCAAGGGCCAGGCTGCCGAAGATCAGCACATTCTTCTGCCCTGGGGTCAAGCGGTTGACGCCCAGGCCGAAATCGAGGTTCTCTTCGAAGCCACTGGCCTTGGAGCGGGGCCCAATATCGCGGAAAGCGCCAACCTTGCTGCGACACACCGGACAGCGGAATGTGAGGGCATCCAGTTGTTGAAAAGCGGTTCCTGATTCGATGCGCAGCTTTTTAACGCCTTCCTCAGGGTCGTAGACGAATCCGCAGCTTCGGCACTCGAAGCGGTGTGTCAGTGGATCACTGGCCTGCTCCGCAAGTGTTTTTTCGGGAGAACGAACTTTGACCTCTTCTGAAAACTCAGCGTTCGGGGTCTGCTGATCTTCGACCTGAACCACCTGATTCGCAGGGTCCTGCGGTGCTTGTGTCTCGTCGCTCACCGCTGATTGACCGGGGAAATCCACTCTATCCAGCTCAGCTGGCCAAACGTCAGCCAGAGGCTGCGAATGCCAGACTGCCAGGCAGATTGGTTCAGCCCAGATGTTTGTGCTCCAGGGGTATGACGCCTTTCTTGGCTTTTTGCTGATCGCCGGGGCTGTTCCTGTCCTGGCCCTGGTGACCAACAAGCTTGTGTCTCCGCGGAGTCAGGTCGGTGAGCGCGAACTCACCTATGAATCGGGCATGGAGCCCATCGGCGGTGCCTGGATCCAGTTCAACATCCGCTACTACATGTTTGCGCTGGTCTTTGTGATCTTCGATGTGGAGACCGTTTTTCTCTATCCCTGGGCCGTGGCATTCCATCGGCTAGGTATTTTGGCTTTCATAGAAGCGTTGGTGTTCATTGCCATCCTCGTGGTGGCTTTGGCCTATGCCTGGCGCAAGGGCGCCCTGGAGTGGA
>CAJXFG010000179.1 GCA_913052185.1 uncultured Synechococcus sp.
CGGATCTGAGCTGCTGGTGAGTTGCACGGCCGCCGCCAGGAAATCACGCACAGAGGTCTGAGTTGAGTCGATGAAATGCTATGGCTACCGAGGGCTCTGCGCTCTAGACGCCAACGGCTCGTAAGACACCGGGTTCAACCTGGGTGGGAACGACATCGATCTGATCCAAGGCCGCGCAGCAACTGAAATCGGCATCGTGGTTGCCGATCCTCATCAGACGCTGGCCGTGGGAGGCGACGCGCAGGCAGGCTTCAGGGTCGTGCTGCCATTGCTGCCAGAGGCTCAAGGCAGCCTGAAGCTCATCGTTCGCCACGGTGGCACCCGCTGACACCAGCAGTTCAGCGATTGCACCGGCGGCCAGTGAATCCTCGAGGGAATAGGTCCCCTCCCAGCCACTGCCGAGGACCAGGATCCGTTGATGGTTCTCCGCCAGCAATCGTTCGGCAACAGCACGTCGGTTGGGCAGCGCCAGCGTGACAAGCCGAGGAACATCGCGGACCCGCTGCAAGGCGCGGGTGCCGTTGGTGGTGCTCATGAACAGCCGCTTGCCCTTCACCACCTCGGGGGTCACCGCCACAGGTGAATTTCCCAGGTCAAATCCCTCGAGCGTGCAACCACCGCGCTCCCCAAGCAGCAGACGGGAGGATTCGGGCCACTGACTGGACTGGGTGCGCAAGTCATCGAGATCCGCAAATGCCTGCACGGCCTCGGCACCGTTGTGCAGGGCCCAGGCGATGGTGGTTGTCGCACGCAGAACATCAATCACGACGGCTGCATCAGGCCCCTGAGCAGAACCGACGGTGTCGGGAACATCCCCCGCGGCATGAAAATAGGAAACCTGCATGGCCACACTCACCGTCAGCGTGCGTCACAGTACCGAGATCACCCTTGCTGAGGTGGCCTCCAGATGGCTCTGTTCCGCCCCGGTCCCGGCACCAGAGACCTGCGCGCCTTCATTGAACTGCTCGAAGAGCGGGGACAACTGAAGCGGATCACAGCCCCCGTGGATCCGGATCTCGAGTTGGCGGCCATCGCTGATCGGGTGCTGGCCAGCGGCGGGCCCGGACTGCTGTTCGAAAACGTGATCGGCTCGTCCATGCCGGTCGCCGTCAACCTGCTGGGAACGGTGGAGCGGGTCGTGTGGAGCATGGGCCTCGACCATCCGGAACAACTGGAAGATCTCGGTGAGCGTCTGGCACTCCTGCAGCAGCCACGACCTCCCAAAGGACTTGGGGAAACCAAGAAATTCGCGAGAGTCTTCTGGGATCTGGTCAAGGCAAGACCGGATCGGGATCTGTTGCCCCCCTGCCGCCAGCAGGTCTTCGAAGGCGACGAGGTCAACCTCGACAACATTCCCCTGATCCGTCCCTGGCCGGGTGACGCGGGCGGGGTGATCACCCTTGGGTTGGTGATCACCAAGGATCCGGAAACCGGGGTCCCCAATGTGGGGGTGTATCGCCTGCAGAAACAGTCGGTCAACACCATGACCGTGCACTGGCTCAGCGTCAGAGGTGGTGCTCGCCATCTGCGCAAAGCGGCTGCACTCGGTCAGAAGCTGGAGATTGCCATCGCCATCGGTGTGCATCCACTGCTGGTGATGGCGGCAGCCACCCCGATTCCCGTTCAGTTGAGCGAATGGTTGTTCGCGGGGATTTACGCCGGCGAAGGGGTCAGGCTCACCCCCTGCAAGACAGTGGATCTGAAGGTTCCAAGCCACAGCGAAGTGGTTCTGGAGGGAACGATCACCCCGGGAGAGGTGATGCCGGATGGTCCCTTCGGCGACCACATGGGTTTCTATGGCGGCGTGGAGGACTCACCGCTGGTGCGGTTCCACTGCATGACCCAGCGCAAGGATCCCGTCTTCCTGACCACGTTCAGTGGCCGTCCTCCCAAGGAGGAGGCCATGCTGGCCATTGCCCTGAACAGGATCTACACGCCGATCCTGCGTCAGCAGATCCCTGAGATCAAGGATTTCTTCCTGCCGATGGAAGCGCTGAGTTACAAACTCGCGGTGATCTCCATCGACAAGGCGTATCCCGGCCAGGCAAAGCGAGCCGCGATGGCGTTCTGGAGCGCCTTGCCGCAGTTCACCTACACAAAATTCGTGGTGGTGGTCGACAGCCACATCAATGTGCGCGATCCACGCCAGGTGGTGTGGGCCATTGCCGCGCAGGTGGATCCGCAGAGGGATCTGTTCACCCTGGAGAACACACCGTTCGACTCCCTGGATTTCGCCAGCGAGCAACTCGGTCTGGGCGGACGGCTGGCCATCGATGCCACCACGAAAATCGGTCCTGAGAGGAACCATCCCTGGGGCGAACCGCTCAGCAGGCCAGACGATCTTGAACAACGCGTCACCGATCGTCTGGACGAACTGGGGTTAACCGATATCAGCAACAAGGAGCCGAACCCTGAGCTGTTCGGCTACCTGCTGGATCAACTCATTGCCAACCGGCCTGGGCCATGAGCTGAATGGCCTTGGGATTGAGTGCACTCAACTGTGAAATGGTCACATTGTCTGGAGTGAACTTGGTCATCCCTTTGAGGTAAGTGGAGCCGCCCACACCTGTGAGAGGGAACTCAAACGTGGGGCCTGCAATTCCTCGGCTTCCATTGGGAGAAGCCAGGAACTCAATCAGCTGGATGGCCGCTGATTTGTTCTTGGCGTATTTGGAAACTGCAGCCGCGCTGATGTTCACATGCGCAGGATTCGGCATCAC
>CAJXFG010000180.1 GCA_913052185.1 uncultured Synechococcus sp.
ACCATGGCTGGCCCCCGCAGGGAGTCCAGCAGGTTGATGCGCACGCGCACAAAAGAAAATGCGTGGGCACCATCGAATTCCTTGATCTGATGGAAATCATCGATCTGCTGCGGGGTGAGGATTTCCCTCAGCCAGCGCTGGAAGGTTTGCTGAGTTGTGCAGGGCCACTCAGTCGTCAGCATCTCGCCACGGGCCCTGTATCGAGGGATTTCACCGACGCCGAGATGAACATCTGAATGTCCCTTTTCATGGGCGATCCGCACGATCTGCTCCAGGCTGGGCGCCCCATCCTTCGCGTCGCTGGTCGCTGCGGCGGCTGGTGAGGGATGCCCCGGCGGGGAAACGGCGCCAGTGGGAAAGCCCGGTGGAAAGATCGGCTGGCTCACACAAGTCCTGATCGTCTTCGCTCAGCTTCGCCACACCTGCCCTGTTGGCAAGTGAATGCTTCAGAAGAGCTGCGTGAAACGCGCTTAGGATCTCGCCACCAACCCTCTGTCTATGGCTGCCAGGCCCCGTGTCACCATCGTGCTTGGCACCCGACCGGAAGCCATCAAGCTGGCTCCGGTGATTCAGGAATTCCGGAGCTGTTCCGCTCTGGACACTCGCGTTGTCCTGACGGGACAGCATCGCGAGATGGTGACGCAGGTCATGGATCTCTTCCGAATCAAGGCGGATCAGGATCTTGGCCTGATGGCCCCGCGTCAGACGCTCACCCATGTCACCTGTGCAGCCCTTCAGGGTCTGCGCGATGACTTCCAGGCTTTTCCGCCCGGACTGGTTCTGGTTCAGGGAGACACCACAACAGCCTTTGCTGCCGCTCTGGCAGCGTTTTACGAGCAGATCCCCGTGGGCCATGTGGAGGCCGGGCTGCGCACGGACAATCTCCTCGATCCATTTCCGGAAGAGGCGAATCGCCGGCTGATCTCCCAGGTGTCCCAGTTGCATTTCGCGCCCACCGAGCGCTCAGAAGCCAACCTGAAGGCTTCCGGTGTGGTGGGTCGTGTCATGGTCACCGGCAATACGGTCATCGATGCGCTCCTGCGCATGGCTGAGCAGGCCCCCGCGCTCTCCGATCTGCCTATCGACTGGGCCAATCAGCGCGTGATTCTGGCCACCGTCCACCGGCGCGAAAACTGGGGAGAGCGTTTGAGCAGCATCGCTGCCGGCATGCTTGAAGTGCTTGACAGCCACCCTGACGCGGTTCTGCTGCTGCCTCTGCATCGCAACCCCACGGTGCGGGAGCCCCTGCGGGCTTTGCTCGGTCACCATCCGAGGGTGGTGCTCTGTGAGCCCCTCGACTACGACCGACTGGTGGCTGCAATGAAGGGATGCACGCTGCTGCTCACCGATTCCGGAGGTCTTCAGGAGGAGGCTCCCGCACTGGGTAAGCCGGTCTTGGTTCTTCGTCGCACGACTGAGCGTCCCGAAGCGGTTGATTCCGGTACGGCTCGACTGGTGGGAACGGACAGCGACACCATCGCCCGAGAGGCCGCCCGCCTGCTCGATGATCCGAAGGCTTATGAGCAGATGGCGAGGGCTGTGAATCCCTTCGGAGACGGTCGAGCCAGCGGCAGAATTCTTGAAGCTGCTCTTGCCCTGCTCAACGGCTGACGCTGCCTTCAGTCCCTGCGGTCATTACCGCTGGGAGCTGTGCCGTCCCCTGCTATCGCCGTCGGGGGATGATCCCCTCCGGCTGCTGCTGTTTGTCGGTCTGAATCCTTCCCGGGCCGATGGTGGTCGTGATGACCCCACACTGAGGCGTCTGCAGGGTTTTGCTCGTGCCTGGGGGTATCACCAGCTGGTGGTGCTCAATCTGTTCGGGAGAATCTCCCCTTCCCCAGCGGCTCTCAGGCATTGCAGAGATCCTGTGGGGCAGGAGTCCAACCGAGTGCTGACCAGCTGGTTTGAAGGATGGTCGCGCTCACCCTCCTGGAATCTCTGGCTGGGCTGGGGTGAGGCGGGTTCTCTGCACGGGCGTGACCAGCAGGTGGTGATGATGCTCGCCAGGGCTCTGGCCCTGCGTCCGCCTGCAGCACCTCCACTGGTCATCGGCACCACCCGCAGCGGTCAACCTCGTCACCCGCTCTATGTGGCTGCGGGACGGCTTCTTTCCCCCTGGGCCTGTACGGTTCGCTGATGACACGCACCCCTCGCCGCTACAAGATTTCGCTTCACCTCTCGGGTGGTCAGACAGAGGTGGTGCATTTCCCCACTCTCGAGACATTTCAGGAGTGGTACCAGGCACTGGCCGGCGGCGGCGGCGGTCAGGCTTTCGTGAATATCCCCCTCGGGGATCTCGAAGGGGAATATCTGGTGATTCGCCCCGAAGCGATCATCGGCGTGCGCGTGGAACCGCAATTCGCATCCATCGATGACGCCTGAGAGGCTCGGACTGCTCTGGGGCATCACGGTGTTTGCCGGAGCTGGAGCGCGATTGCTCGCCGCCCTTTCAGGACTGCCTGGAGTGGTGCTGCTGCTGCTGTCAGGGCTGCTGATCGGACGATCGGGGCTTGGCCTGGTGGAGCCCCTTGACCTGGGCGAGGGCCTTGAAACAACCGTTGGACTGCTTGTCAGTCTCGTCCTTTTTGATGGAGGGCTGAATCTGCGCTTGCCCGGCGACACCATCAAGGCGACCGTGCTGCGGATTTCCGTGCTGCGTTTGTTG
>CAJXFG010000181.1 GCA_913052185.1 uncultured Synechococcus sp.
GAACAGGTCCCTATCGACTCGCCAGCTTCCGAGCTGTTCAGCAGCGCCTGGAGCCCTTCCAGCAGTACTGGGGGGATGCGCCCAGCAACGCAGGACTTGATCTGATCTATCTCAGTAATTCCACTGCCCTGTTCGGGGCGATGCGCAGCGGCGAGGTGGATGTTCTGCTCTCTGATGCCATCGACGAAGATCAGCGCCTTGCGCTGAATCGCATGGCCGGCTCCGGCCAGCTACGGGAAGGGCAGGGTCCTGCCTTGGTGATCGGTTACATCACGCTGCTGAGCAACACACCACCACTTCAGAATCCCGTTCTGCGTCAAGCTCTGGCCCTCAGCCTTGACAGGGAGCTGATCAACAGGAGGGTCAGCCATGGGTTGCGTCCCCCACTGCTTTCACTGGTTCCACCCGGTCTGCCCGGGGGAGATATCGAGCCCTGGCCACGTCACGATGCCGCCCGGGCCAGAAACCTGTTCATTCAGGCCGGTTACTGCAACGGCAAGGTGTTCACTCTGCCCTTCACCTACCGATCGAATGTGCCCGCAGACCGTCTGATGGCTCTCACCTGGCAGGCCCAGATCCAGCGGGATCTGTCTGATTGTCTTTCTCTCAAGCTCGACGGCGTGGAATCAACCACGGTGTACCGACAGCTGGGGGAGGGAGCTTTCCAGGCTGTGATGCTCGACTGGCGGGGCGCCTACCCAGACCCGGAGGCCTACCTGGCGCCCCTGCTCAGCTGCAGGGAATCGAAGGGATTCATCTGCAAGCGCGGAGAAGCCGTCATCAGCGGCAGCTTCTGGACAGCCCCAGGCCTGGAAAGCACCTTGCTGCGATCCGACCGCAGCAGGGGAGAGGATCGACAGCGAGATCTCGAACGCGTGGAACGGATGGCCGCCGAGGGTGCTGCCTACATCCCTGTCTGGCTTGTGACGCCAAGAGCCTGGAGCAGCACCGCACTGGCAACCCCGGAGTTCGATGGCAACGGTCAGGTGGTGCTGGCCCGGCTGCAGGAGGTGCGCTGATGGGAAGAAGTCGAGAGCTGCTCCGCTACACGGGAACGCGGCTTGCCCTGGCTCCGGTGATGCTGTGGCTGATCGCGAGCCTGGTGTTCCTGCTGCTGCGGGTGGCGCCTGGCGACCCAGTGGATGCGGTACTCGGCAGCCGCGCCCCGGAGGCCGCCAAGGCCGCTCTCAGAGCACGTCTGGGGTTGGATCAATCCCTGACCCAGCAGTACTTCGACTTTCTTGGTGGACTGCTGCATGGCGACCTTGGCCAGGCGTTGATCAACCAGGAACCCGTGAACCTGATCATCCGTCAGGCACTTCCTGCAAGCCTGGAGTTGAGCATCACCGCCCTGCTGGTGGCAGCGCTGACAGGACTGGCGGTGGGCTTCACGGCCATTGCCCGATCAGAGGGCAAGGTTGATCTGGCTGGCCGCTTCTATGGCATCGGCACCTATGCGTTACCACCCTTCTGGGTGGCCATGCTGGCCCAGCTGCTGTTTGCCGTGACCCTGGGCTGGCTGCCCGTTGGTGGGCGTTTTCCCCCTGGAATGATTCAGCCTGATGGCAGTGGCTTTCTGATCGCCGACAGTGTCATCAGTGGCAACTGGGCTGCCCTTCAGGGTGCTTTGCGTCACCTGGTGCTACCGGCATGCACACTCGGGCTGCTGCTCAGCGGTGTCTTCACCAACGCCCTGCGGCTGAACCTCAATCGCAGCCTTCGCTCCGACTATGTGGAAGCAGCGCGAAGCCGGGGCCTCAGTGAAACCCAGGTGGTTCTTCGGCATGCACTGCCCAATGCACTGCTGCCGGTCCTGACCATTGCCGGCATCACCGTGGCCTCACTGATTGGAGGTGCACTGCTGATTGAGGTGACCTTCTCCTGGCCCGGCATCGCTCTGCGCCTTCAGGAAAGCATCAACCAACGCGACTACCCGGTGGTGCAGGGCATCGTGGTGGTGGTGGCCGCTTTGGTCGTGCTCGTCAGTGTGGCCGTGGATCTTCTGGTTGCCCTTCTTGATCCAAGGGTCCGCTACTGACCGCTCAAGGCTCCATCCTGAGGGATCAATCCAGGAAGCGGGCTGCACCGGTCTGGTCCAGACGGTGCAGATGGAGATCACCCACCTGAAGGTGCTCCACACCACCCTGGGCGGAAGCCGACACACGTCCGTTCTCGAGATCCAGAAGGAAGCGCACGATTTCCCTTTCGAGCTGAGCCTGGACCTGCAGAGGCTGAACACCGACCAGTTCCTCGCCGAGCTGGAAGACGTCTTCGCCCTGGCCGCTGCCGCTCTGACCCTCCACGCGCACCGGCGAGAAGTGACTCGCCCCTTCAACGAGCACGGCACGGGTCACAGGATTGGCCGGGAGTGACCTGAGCAGTCCCAGCTGCTCACTCAGCGGAGGGGTGATCAGATCAAGGGTGCCGCCACTCAGAAACACGGCGACATCGCCCGCCAATGGGATGCGACGAGGCCAGAGCAGGCTGCCGAAGCTGTTGAGACCCACCACTGCAGCCAGCTCCGAGGGTGGGCGTACAGCGGGTAAGGGGACATCCTCGATCTGACACTGCAGAAGTCGCGACAGATTGCTGACGGGAAGG
>CAJXFG010000182.1 GCA_913052185.1 uncultured Synechococcus sp.
GCCGAAGCAGGGCAAGCTGCCGGAAGTCGGCGGAACTCATCTGGCCACTTTCTGGCCCCGGTACACGAGCTCAGGTCGCTCGCTGCGCTGGGCAGCAGCGTTGTTCTGCGCGTACTTCTGGCCGCGGTAGGTCAGTGTCATGGTGGTTCCTCGAAGCAAGCTCAGGTCCCCGTTCCATGGCCTGAGTCGAACTGCGCCTCGCCGGAGACGAGGTGAACGTTGTTGAATGTCTCAACAAAATTTTTATAGCAGGCGAGTCAACTGGCCTGTCGTTCGCGCCGCTACACGGCGCGCAGTTGCGGCTCGATTCAGGGCGCATCCAGTCTGCCTATTGGTCGTCCGGGAGGGGGCAGGGCATCAGCGGCAGGCAATCACCGCTGGGGTTCAGCCATTCCTGGAATTCACTGTGGATCGCCTCGGCGTCGACACGCCGGTCCGTGCTGTGGAGCACTCTGCAGCGCTGGCGGCTGTAATCGACTGCGGCTCCAATCAGTGCGATGGCCTGTTCTCTGGTCATGAGCGACGTGCTGATGGATGCATGGTTGACGTCCGGTTCGGGTTCGGGCGTGGCAATCGCGACACTCCTGGTGTTTGCTCGCAGGCCCGATGCTGCGACCACTGCTGCATTCACAGCGGCGGAGCCAATTCGGCGACAGTGTTCAGGTCCTTAAAATGCGCACAGATCGATCCGCAACATGAACCCCAAGCAGGTGGGCGCCCTCCGACGGGCAGTGATCTACTTCGTGGTGGGATACGGCGGACTGGCTGTGATCAACAACAGCGGCCTTGCCCCAGAGCGGATGTGGTTGGCGTACACGCCATTGTTTGTGAGCGTTTATTTCTTCGCGCGCTGGGCCGACGCCAGGATCGCAGCCTCCGGTGAGACGAAGGATGAGTGAACGAGGTTCGCGGGCGTTGTTCAGCTGCTCAGGCTGAAGCGCACGATCATGTCGTCGTAGTCGTGATCACCGCCTCCGAAGATGTCTTCGACGCCCCACCCGTTGGCGCCGAAGCGGGTGAAGTGCACCAGTCCGTCGGCGTTGGCCGCGGCAAAGGCGAAATACTGATTGCCGCTCTGCTGATTGGTGATCAGAGGGGCATAGAGCGAACCAGCGTCGAGGGTGACGTTGAACGAAGCGATGACGGAGTCTTTCAACTGCAGCGCGTTGTTTCCGATCAGGTCGGCGCGTCTGGTTGCTGCAGCCGCATAGCCCGCCTCTCCTGGTTGCAGGATGGCCCCGCTCAGCGGATCCACAACGCTGCCGGTGTCGTTGATAACGGCGTACCACTGCAGTTTGGAGTCGTCTTCAGCTGATCGACTGAACGATCCGGAGAGGGGCACACCATGACCGGCGTTGGAGCCTCTGGTGTCGATTAGATCGATGTCAGAAAGCTCGGTGCGGCCGCCCGGCAGGTTGCTGGCTGTGGAGGATGAAGCCTCGAAACTGCTGAAGAAGCGTCGGTCCTGAGGATCGCTGTAAGCCAGGATTTTCTGGCCTGTGAGCGTGTCTTCGACAGCCGTTCCCAACAGGCGACCCACAGGTTGAAGATTCCAGGGATTGCGCAGCACAGCACCATCGGTCTCCACAAAGCTGACCTGCCTGGCACCGTCCAGATCGAAGCTGATTGGAATGCTGTGGTCCTGGCTGGGCACGGTGAAGGGTCCCGGAGCGGCACCGGGAGCGTCGGGACTGTTGCCGGGCCCACCCGGGTTGTACACAGCGCTGTAGCCATTCCCGGATGGCATGCGCACGGCACTGAGTGCCTTGATGGCATTCAGATCACCTTGAAGGATGACGTCGTAGTAGTTGTCATGGTCCTCGACATAAGCCGCATTCACAGGAGTGCCTGCCGGTGCCAGATCAGCAAGGCCAACCACGGTGATTGTGCCCCGACCACCGATGGCATAGGACACTCCCGTCTCAGTGATCGTGATGCTCTCACCGCTTTGCGTGGTTGCCTTCAGCTGGAAAAACCGGCCGAAGTCATCCGGCATCAGGCTCGCGATTCCGTCCGGTGAAAATCCGGCGCTGGTGTACAGCCGCAACCGGTACTGCGCCTGATCGCCGTAGGAATCCGAGCCACCGTTGTCTTGTGATGCAGCACCGACACCGACGGGTCCGCCCTCTCCCAGATCGCTGTACCGATTGAGCTTGGCGGACACCAGTCGAGGGCCGTTGCCTGCCACATAGGGGTTGCTGCTGTCGATCGACAGGCCAACGGCGTCGACCGGGCCGTTCTTCACGAGCATCTGCAGCGGCGTGCCGTCGTTGACGATCGCCACCGAGGTCGGGTAGCGGGCTCCTGGAGTGTCAGGAGTGATGCGATTGCCGAAATCACCCATGAGCACAACGGTCTGTCGTTCGTTGTGTTCGAGGTTCGGCAGCAAGCCTGCTGCCTGAGGGGCCACCGTTGTGCCGTTATTCAGAGTGACCTCGAAATCACTGCCGTCCCCATCCAGGGTTGAGGGCAGTACGGGAACACTGAACACCAGAGGCATGGTGTCAGCCAGCCGCAGGCTGGTGGCGTAGGTGTTGCTCACGACCACGCCTGAGGCGGATGTGAGTGCTCTGAGGGATGGATTCAG
>CAJXFG010000183.1 GCA_913052185.1 uncultured Synechococcus sp.
CCAGAAAGTGGCCAGATGAGTTCCGCCGACTTCCGGCAGCTTGCCCTGCTTCGGCGGGGCTTTTTTCATGCCGCCGCACCAGCCCCTGAATCACGCTTGAGGTGCTGTTGAAATGAAACCAGCACGGCGATGGATTCAGCCCATCAGCAACTGATAGGCGTCATTGACCCGGCGAAAGGCATCCGCCGATCCACCCAGATCGGGATGATGCTGTTTGACCAGTTTCCGGAAGGCCTGCTTGATCGCCTGCTGGGACGCGCCAGGCTGTAAACCCAGCACTGAAAGTGCCTGCGAACGCGGATCTGACCATCCATTCCGTGCCTGATTCGTTGGCTCACGATCCGTGGAGCGCTGATCGCTTCGGGTGCGCCGACCGCTGCTGTTGCCCGCCTGCCGTTGACGCTGGCGCAGCTCTGCCACAACGCGTCGAGGATCCTCATCAAGCCACTCACTGGCACGCACGCCATACAGCGCGAACGCCGCCAGCACCGCTGCGGTTTTTTTGGTGGGCTTGGGACCCACAGCAGCCAGCAGATCAGTCCCGAGACCGCTGACCAGTCGGTCGAGCCTCTGGCTGAGGTTGAGCTGTGAATGAAAGCTGCTGCGGTTGAGCTGATCGATCAGCAACTCCAGGCCGCGCTGACGCAGCACACTCCAGCCGGGCTGCATCGCCAGAGAATCTCCCCAATGCTGGACCTGCTGGGAGGTCACACGAACCTGCTGTCGGCTGCCCCAGTCACGCCCCGGATCCCGCTGGGGCCGATGCCACTGCTGCCGGCGCAAACGATCAAGCTCCTGATGCAACCGCTGCACATCTCTGCGCAAGGCATCGTTCTCCCGAAGCAAAGCCTCCACATTGCTGGTGACACGCTCATGGCTCGGCTGCCGATCGCGATCGCCACGTGCAGACGATGACGAGGACCACTGGCGCGGATCAAAGCCCATGAAAATCGCGCAGCAGCCAGCGGATCAATGCATGGCAAGAGAGTACGAGCTGAAGCGGCAACTGAGCTGACCATCAGATGCAGACGTGGCCAGGATGGTGATCAACGCAGATTCAGCCATTGGCGACTTATCTCGTGACCGGTGCCAACAGAGGAATCGGTCTGGCCTATTGCCAACAGCTCCACAGCCGTGGAGACGAGGTGATTGCGGTCTGCCGTCAGTCCAGCGATGAGCTGGATGCCCTTGGCGTCAGGGTGGAGTCAGGAATTGAACTCACCAGCTCAGAATCCATCGCCGCACTGGTCAATGGACTCTCAGGTCAACAGCTGCACGGCGTGATCCTCAATGCAGGGATCCTTCAGTCGATGGGCCTGAATGACCTTGACGCTGATGGCATCCGCCAGCAGTTCGAAGTCAACGCCTTGGCTCCTCTGCTGCTCGCCAGAGCGCTGATTCCATTGATGCCTCAGGGTTCCAAGCTGGTGCTGATGACCAGCCGGATGGGTTCGATTGACGACAACACCTCCGGGGGCTCCTACGGCTACAGGATGTCGAAGGTGGCGCTCAACATTGCGGGGAAATCCCTCGCCGTGGACCTGCAGGCCCAGGGCATCGCCGTGGCGATTCTCCATCCCGGTCTTGTCAAAACTCGAATGATCAGGTTCAACCCCAACGGCATCAGCCCGACTGAATCTGTGAAAGGGCTGCTGGCCAGGATTGACGAACTGACTCTGGAGACCAGCGGCAGCTTTTGGCACGCCAACGGAGCAGTGCTGCCCTGGTGAGTGGGCGCCACCGGAGCATTTCAACAAAAAACCCCTGCCATGGCAGAGGTTTCTGAACATTCGGGTTTCGAACAATGTGCTCGAAACGGAATCAGAAATAGTTGCTGAGAGCGTTCAGCGATGACCAGAGGTATTGCACAACGATGTTGGCGCCAACCCCAAGAACAGCGATGAATGCACCGAAGAGAACCAGTTGGAGATAACCCCTTCGGTCTTCCGGTGCCCAGACATCAGGCTCCTGAACGGATTTCAACCGAGGCCAACCTGGGAGAGGATTCCCTGGCCGGTCAGAAGCTCGGTGCCGAGACCGATCACGAAGCCCATCATGGCGAGCCGACCATTCCACTGCTCAGCGAAGGAAGAGAAGCCGAATTTTGCGTTGTCCATCGGAATGATCCGCGATTGCACCCTTTGTAACAGATTGTGTCGTGCCTGTGTGGATCAGGTGCAAACGAACCAGGCATCAAAGGATTCAGCATGGAATCCATGCACCGAGAATGCCCTCGCGCTCAGGCTGACGATGAACAAGCAAACGCCTGCAAGGCCATCGCCCCAGGAGCTGCTGCTGCGAATTCTGCGCATTGCCGCGAGCACCGTTGCGATCGTTGAGCTGCTGCGCAACAACTGGATCGGGGGTGCACTGGCAACGATGGCCTGGCTCTTGTTCACACAGGTGGAGCGACTGCAAAACTCCAGCGATCAGGACGCCGATAACGGGAGTGGTTGACAGCGTGATGAGCAGGTCGATTCCGATCGAACAAGTCGCCGCCTTTGCGGAAGTTCCGTTTCAAGGCAACCCTGCCGCTGTCTGTCCCCTACAGAGCTGACTGCCGGATCCACTGATGC
>CAJXFG010000184.1 GCA_913052185.1 uncultured Synechococcus sp.
ATGGAAACGGACATCTCTGCTGGGCAATGCATCTCTCTTACAGCAGGATGGTGCGAGCTGACGATTGCCCGTGCGGGCACTGGCCACCTGGAGCGGCGCTCTCGCCGGATTGCTTCTGATCCTTGTTGGGAGCCTGATCCCGACTGCCCTGCTGCTGCCCCTGCCCGAATTACCACCAGCAGTTGTGGGTCTGCCCAGCACCTGGCAGGTTCCAGCGCTGCTGCTCTGTGCTCTCGTTGCCGGTCCGAGAGCGGGTGTGATCGCTTCGGTGGCGTATCTGACCATTGGACTCGTGGACCTGCCTGTGTTCCATGGCGGAGGTGGGCTGGCGTATGTGCTGAATCCTGGATTCGGATATCTCGCCGGGTTCGTCCCTGCCGCCTGGCTGACCGGACGGCTGGCGCAGCAGAACGGCATGAATGACATCGGCAGACTGACGCTTGCAGCCATGGCCGGACTGTTGACCATCCAGGTGTGTGGCCTGCTCAATCTCGGTCTGGGAGCCGTGCTGAATCGCTGGAGCGAACCTTTGATCGAGCTGGTGTTCAGCTACAGCATCGGGCCTCTGGCAGCCCAGCTCGCCCTGTGTTGCGCAGCGGGATTGATCGCCCGCGTCACCCGTCGAGTGCTCTGGGTGGAATGAGCCGACAACACGCCATGCACAACCGTCCAGCTCCGACCATGCGACGCGGCAGCGTGATTGCTCTGAGTGTGCTCATGGTGGTGCTCGATCAGCTCAGCAAACACTGGGCCAGAGAAGCGCTGATACCCGGAAGGGCTGTGCCCTTTGTTCCGGGAGTGCTTCAACTGAATCTGGTGCGCAACACCGGTGCTGCCTTCAGTCTGTTCAGGGATTCCTCAATGTTGCTGGGAGCTCTCAGCCTTGTGGTCGCGGTCGGGGTCAGCATCTGGATCTGGCGGGAAGCCCGGCGAGATCTCTGGATGGGTCTGGCGCTCGGCTTTCTGCTCGGAGGAACCATCGGCAATGGCATCGACCGCTGGAGGCTCGGGCATGTCACCGACTTTCTGGAGCTGGTGCCGATCCAGTTTCCGATCTTCAACTGGGCGGATATCGCCATCAATCTTGCGGTCCTCTGCTTCCTCATCGACGCCTTCGGGAACAGACATGCGCAGAGCGACAGCTGAGGATCGGGGATTGGCGCTGCTGACCATTCATCAGCCTGATCGTGCTGATCGCAGCCTGCAACTCCACGGCGAGGGATATCGCATCGGGCGCGATTCAGGAATGGAGATCCAGATCGAACACGCAGCCGTGAGCCGCGTGCATGCGCTTCTGCAGAAGCAAGGCCGTCACTGGATTCTTCGCGATCAGGGCTCAACCAACGGACTGTGGTGGAAGGGCCGACGGGTGCAAGAGCTGGAATTGCAGGACGGGGACAGGATCAGGTTTGCGCCGACCCAGGAAGCCGATGCGCCCTGGATTGGTTTTGACAGGCCGGATCAACGGCTGAGCCTCCGCATCAGGCGCTACCTGGGGATCAGCATCCTCTGCGGCCTTGGGGGTGCAGGTCTGCTGCTATCGCTGGCAGCCTTCAACATGCCGGTGCGCGGGCGACTCGCCAGCGTCCGTGGCCCGCTTGCCATCTACGACGGCAACGACCAACCCCTCAATTCGGTTGATTCGAGCCGACACCGGGAACTGAGCCGTCTGGATGAGTTTTCTCCGGTGTTGATCGATGCCCTGCTGAGCAGCGAGGACAACCGCTTCTGGTGGCATCCAGGGGTTGATCCGATCGGCACCCTGCGAGCATTCAGCGCCAACATCACCGGAGGCAAGGTTGTCGAAGGTGGCAGCAGCCTGACCCAGCAACTGGCAAGGAGCCTCTACCCCGACCTTGTCGGTGAAGGCGACACCCTCGGTCGCAAATGGCGGGAGCTGCTGGTGGCTCTGCAGCTGGAGAGCCGTTTCAGCAAACAGGAACTGCTGCTGAGTTATCTCAACCGGGTGTACCTCGGGGTGGGATGGGGATTCGAGGATGCTGCACAGGCATTTTTTGATCAGTCAGCGACTGATCTGAGCATCGAACAGGCCGCCTTGCTCGTGGGCCTGTTGCCCTCACCCAATGGTCATGATCCCTGCCGTCATCCCCAGCGGGCTCTGGAAGCCCGCAACCGCGTTCTGAACAAGATGGCCGATTCCGCCCGCCTGTCACTCGATGCTGCTCGGCTGGCCAGACGTCAACCCATTCAGCTCTCGCCCAGGGCCTGCAGCCGCAATTCCCTGACCCGTTCTGCCCCGTTCTACACCGATCAGGTCAGACGAGACCTGACGGCCCTGGTTGGGCCGGAAGTGGCCGCGGAAGGGAATTTTCTGATCGAAACGCACCTTGACCCCGTTCTGCAGAAGGTGGTCGAGCGACAACTGCGCAATCTGATCGGCAACGCCGGGGGCCTCGGCGTGAGCGA
Organism: uncultured Synechococcus sp.; assembly: GCA_913052185.1. GTDB lineage: Bacteria > Cyanobacteriota > Cyanobacteriia > PCC-6307 > Cyanobiaceae > Synechococcus_C. The sequence goes on from CAJXFG010000184.1 coordinate 2,428, forward strand.
GGGGGCCGCAGTGGTGGTCGACAGCCGCAGCGGCGGGGTCCTGGCGATCGCAGGCGGACGCGACTACCGCTTCAGTCAGTTCAATCGTGCCTCCATGGCCCTGAGGCAGCCAG
>CAJXFG010000185.1 GCA_913052185.1 uncultured Synechococcus sp.
CAAAGCGTGCCTCGTGCATCATGCGCATCATCTCCTCGTCATCAGCGAGATCCACCGATGCCTCGGTCGCGAAGCTGAAGGGGTAGCCGCGCTCTTCCTGCCAACCCTTGATCTGGGGCAACAACTGTTTGGCGTTGCGCTTGTTGCCGATGAAGTTGTCATCGACAAGAAAGATGGATCGTCTCCAGCCGAGGTCATAAAGACTCTGAAGCTCGGCGATCAGCTGTTCAGGTTTCTTGGTGCGTGGTTTACGCCCATACAAAACGATGATGTCGCAGAACTCGCAGTTGAATGGGCAGCCCCTTGAGAACTGCACGCTCATTGAGTCGTAAGCCTCAAGCTGCAGAAGGTCAAAGCGGGGAATCGGCGTGGCGGTGACATCAGGTTTGTCACCTTCAGCACTGAATCGTCCGCCGCTGTCTCCTCTCTGTATCGCCTCAATGAACATCGGCAACGTGATTTCACCCTCATCAAGCACCTTGAAGTCGGCCTGCTCAATTTCAGGTGCATCGGGTGTGGAACTCGCGTAGGGACCGCCCACAGCAACAGGAAGGCCGCGGCGCTTGGCTTCGGCGATCTGAACCTGCATATCGTCTTTCTGGACGATCATTCCCGAGATCACGACCAGTTCGGCCCAGCTCCATTCCTCCTCGGTGATTTCCCGCACATTGCGGTCCACCAGTTTCATCTCCCATTCCTGGGGAAGCAGCGCTGCCACGGTGACCAGTCCCAGCGGGGGAAGCAGCACCTTGCGATTCACCAGCTCCAGAATCTTCTCGTAACTCCAGAAGGTCTTCGGGAAGAGAGGGTAAATAAATAGGGTGCGCATGATCCGGGGCGAGGAAGTGGTCTGTCTGTTACTTGCGGTCGACCCTGCGGACAGAACCTTCCGTTTCCATTTGATTTCGTTGTGCAGAAGCTTAAGGGGGATCGGGTGATTCGAGGCCTGATGTCTGATCTAATGGTTGCTGCAATCTGTGACAGGCATGGGCGTCCTCATCTACCTGGGTCTGGTTGGAGCTGGGCTCACAACCGCGGTGACGATCAGTTTCGTTCTGCGTGGGATCAAACTGATCTGATTTCGGTCAGCACAGCACCTCCGCGACGCCAGATCTCGAGCAGTGCCAGAGCAACGCCGAGAGTTCCGCTAATCGCGAAGGTGGTCTGAAGACCGATCGTGTCTGTGAGAATTGCTGCAAGCAGGCCACTGATGCCGCCGCCGCCGAGAAAGGCAATCTGGCCGAGCCCGGCCATACGTCCGCGCAGGACTTGTGTTGAGCCCACCTGCGTAATGAGATTGCTGCTGCTCAGCAGTCCTGCAGTTCCGGCTCCGATCAGCAGCGTCATCATCAGCAGGAAGGGCACTCCGCCGCCGAAGGCCATCCCCAGCTGAGCCATGGCCGTAACCAGCGCAAAGCCGGCCAGGGTCAGAGATGGTCTTCGGCAGAACCGATGACTGTTGCGTTGCAGCAGCAGCCCTCCGGCAATGCTTCCAAGGGCCAGAACGCTGGTGAAAACAGCAAGATCCATGGGGGCATCACCCAGCTCGCTGGCAGCGATGAAGGGGCCTAGTCCTGGGTGGAAAAATCCCACCACGCACATCATTCCGGTGAACATCAGCACGTGCCTCAGGGTGCTGCCGCATTCACGCCAGGCCACTCGCAGCGAGGCCTGCTCGCCAGGAGCACTGCGCTGTTCCAGTTCCGTTCTGGGTGTGAGCAGCCAGATCACACTGGCGATTGGCAAGAGGTACGTGGCAGCATCCAGCGTGAGTGCCATGGACGGCTCGGTCAAGGTGATGAGCCAACCCCCCAGGAGAGGTCCAATCAGCTTCCCAACGTTGAAGACCACCGAGAAACTCGTCAGGAAAGGCGCCAGCTCGGCGTTGTCGTCCACCAGCAGAGCGCAGTATTTGTTGCGTGCCGTGAGTTCATAGGCGCCGGCGATGCCCACCAGCAGGGTGCTGGCGAGCAGCATCAAAACCTGGGCCTGCCCCTGGAACACGGGGATCGAGAGAGCCCCCAGCAGACCCGCCCCCAACAGGGCCCACTGTGCCTGGATCAAAACCCGCTCACAGCCAATCCGATCGGTGCGCACACCAGCTGGACCGCTCACCAAGATGGTGGGCAGCGAGAGTGCGGCGAAATGCAGAGCCAGCACCATCGGTTCGTTGGTTTCGTCCATCAGGATCCAGCCCTTGGCAGTGAGCCCAGCAAAAGATCCCGCTGTGCTCAAGCCGGAGGCGATCAGGAAGATGAGGCGTTGGCGTTCATGCCCTGAGTGACTGCTCACAGGCTGGTGCGAGCTGAGGCCACCATTTCTGTTGCTCCGACGATTTCGCCGGTCAGGTCATAGATATCGGCACCATTGATTCGCACCGGGACCATGGTTCCCGGTGCCGCTTGCAGCCCATCGGCGCGTGGCTGCACCTGCACTTCGCCATCCACTTCTGGCGCGAAGCGGGCACAACGGCCGATCATGGCTCCGGTGCTCGGGTTGTGTTGTTCGATCAGCACATCCACCGTGCGCCC
>CAJXFG010000186.1 GCA_913052185.1 uncultured Synechococcus sp.
CACAGCGATGCCGATGTGCTTGTGCACGCGCTGATGGATGCCTTGCTGGGCGCGCTGTCTCTTGGCGACATCGGCAAATATTTCCCGCCCACGGATCCTCGCTGGAAGGGTGCTGACAGCCTGGTGCTGCTTGAGCAGGTCGTGGCGCTGGTCAGGAAGAACGGCTGGCAGATTGTGAATGTTGATTCCGTGGTGATCGCTGAACGCCCCAAACTCAAGCCGCATATCGAGGCCATGCGCAGGGCCATTGCCCTGCGCATGGGAGTGGAGCCGGATCAGGTAGGTGTCAAGGCAACCACCAACGAGAGGCTGGGGCCGGAGGGGCGTGAAGAAGGAATCTCCTGTCATGCGGTCGCCCTGCTGACCAGGCCATGACCATGCAGCAGCTTCGCAGCCAAATTCTTAAGGTGGGCGCTCTCTGTCTGGCGGTACTGATCCTGCTTTCCGGCCATTCCGATGTCAGCTTCGCTGCCTTCGCCGATCCAGACGGTGGCTATGACGTTGCGGTTGTTGAGCATCTGAGGATTCAGGTTCCCAGTGGGGGACGGCAGGCCTGGCTGGAGGCCGAACGCGGCAGCTGGGAGCCCTGGCTTGCCCGGCAGGAAGGCTTCATCGGTCGTGATCTGCTCTGGGATCCCGAGACTGAAGAAGGCACTTTGCTGATTCGCTGGCGCAGTCGGGAAGCTTGGAAAGCCATTCCAGAACAGGAGGTTGAGGAGGTGCAGGAGCGCTTTGAGCAACTGGCCCGCCAGTCCACCGGTCAGAAGGAGGGCAACCCATTTCCCCTGGTGTTTGAAGGTGAGTTGTTGCCGCCGTGACGCTCCAGGAATCCCGCCTCGATCTGCAGCGTCGCCGCCGGCTTGGGATGGTTGAAGCGGTCTGGGGGCAACACAAGAGCGTTGATCAGATCGTGGCGATTCTTCAGACCATGCAGTCGGCCGGGGAGCTCGCCCTGGTGACCAGGGTTGATCAGACAAAAGCGGCTGCAGTGCAGGAGCGCTGCCCTGCTGTTCAGATTCACCATCAGGCCGCCTGTTTGACCCTGGGTGAGATCCCAGTCACTGGGCAGGAATCCCAGGTCGCTGTGCTGAGTGGCGGCACGAGTGATCGTCGCGTGGCCGAGGAAGCAGCCCTGGCGTTGAGAGTGCACGGGGTTGCCACCGCATCGTTTTTGGATGTGGGCGTTGCCGGTCTGCACCGCCTGCTGGATGTTCTGCCTGAGCTCAGGCCGATGTCGGTTCTGATTGCCTGCGCTGGTATGGAGGGAGCCCTGCCCACGGTGCTGGCCGGTCTGGTTCCGCAACCGGTGATCGGTGTCCCGGTGTCGGTGGGGTATGGGGTCAGTGCCGGTGGTCGGGCTGCTCTCGATGGCATGCTCGCCAGCTGCGCACCTGGCCTGAGCGTGGTCAACATCGACAACGGCTATGGCGCTGCAATGGCAGCTCTCCGCATCCTCAAGGGAGCGGCTGCTCAGAGCTGAGAAGGGTGCGGCTGGCTGGGAAGCAGCGGTTGTGCCGGATCACTGGGGTCGATGTCCAGCATCGCTTCCACCCAAAGCCTCATGGATCGTGGCAGCAGGTTTTGCTCGTAGCGCTGCAGCGCCTCCACCATCACGGTGGAGTTGACCCAGTGTGGTGATCGCGCGCGCATTGTTTCTGAGCGACATGCGAACCATGCGTGACGGTTGCTCACGCAGCAAGAGGGGACGATTCAGGTTCCGGATTGTTGTCAGATGGGTGGTGTCAGATCAGAGGTGCCGAAGATTCGGATAGGCCGTCACCAGCTCTTCCGCACTGAGAACATCGCCGACACCGTCGGGCTGCCAGATCACTTCGAGGGCCATCAGATCGCTGGATGCTGTGGAACCCAGGATGCGCAACGACTCGCGCAGCTGTTCACCGTTCTCAGCCTGCTTGAGGTTGACCGCCCGCTTGCTGGCCACCAGCACGGTGACAACGATGAACTCGCTCGTGGCGTCGGCATCGCCCCGCGAGGTGAGTTCACTGCCGGTGGATCGCACGCCACCCACATTGGTGGTCAGTTCCTCGCGCAGTTTGCTGCGCTCGGTCATTGAGAGTCTGTTGAAGGTTGATTCGGCCGCGTTGAACGGCACACTTCCCGACTCCACGTTGGCGTAAACCCAGAGATCGGGCTGACGCAGCAGTGCCAGGGTGGTGTCCTGAAGAACCCGCTGCAACCCGCCGGAATTACTGGTGTCAGCGCTGCCGGCAAGTTGGCGCAGGTCACTCTGCAGATCCTTGGCGCTTGCCAACAGGCCGATCTGCAGCTGGAGCAGAGACACAGGACCCATGGGTATTTCACGGGGGGGCTCATAACCGCCCATTGCAGGACGACCGGCTCCCGCTCCAGCACCTCGGAAAGCGTTCACAAGCACCCCGACGAACGCCATCAGGACCATGAAGCCCAGCAGACCTCCGCCACCGAAGCCGAAGAACGGAAGCAGGAAGGGGAATCCAATGCCGCCGCCGT
>CAJXFG010000187.1 GCA_913052185.1 uncultured Synechococcus sp.
ACCGCGCAGCTCAGTGAACTCGCCACACTGGTCCAGCCTGGAGGGCTCTCATGACGACCACTGCCCGACCTCAAGCCACCGAACCCACGCTTCCCGATCAGGAGGAACTGATCAGGAGACTGCTTTCGGACACACCGCTTCTCGCAGACACCCCGGATCATCTTCTGCAGGTGGTCAATGTGCTCGAAAGTTACGGCCTCGTTCTGGACGCCTACAGCTGCAATCTTGTCCATCAGGGCAAGACACAGCTGCTCAACCCGTTCCCGGTGTTCCGTTTCTTTCACGAGGGATTCACTCCCAAGCGCCTCTGGGAGCACCTGATGGGTGATCGCATCAATTTCGAATATGCCGAGTACTGCCAGAAGGCGATGTTCTGGCACGGCACCGGAGGGATGGACGCCTATTTCGATTCGGAGCCTTTTCAGGATGTCTGCCGCCGGGTGATCGCCCTGCGCTCCAAGCGTGATCCGCTGCTGCGTCTGGTGAACACCCTCTATCCGGGATTTGCGCCGGAAGCGATCCGCTCGATGACCACCATCTACGCGCTCGGCCTCTTCTGGCGGGTGATGAGTGACATCTTCATTGATCTCGCACGCCGGTACCGCATCGGTGAAGTGGTCTGTGTGCTGGACGTGGTTCATCACATCCGCGATGGTCTGGTGACGGCCGCAGGCAACCCCATCAACTATGAAGTTGAGGTGGGTGGTGAATCGGTCTGGATTCTTCCTCCAGAAGCCGGTCTCACATTCCTGGTGGATGTTGCCGTGCCCTATGTGGAGGCGGTGTTCTTTCGAGGCATGCCCTTTCTGGGAACGGTGTCCTACAACGCTCAGGCTCGTCAGATCGCCGCTGATCAGAGCCAGTTCAAATACGGAGCTCTCTACGCCGATCCTGTTCCGAGCATGGGAGCGGGTATCCCACCCAGCCTGTGCATGTCAGACATGTTCCGCAATCTGCCTGAGGAACTCAGCCGCTGGTATGACCACCACGGCCGTGCCCAGGCGGATGCCCACGTTCAGATCTGCATCAGTTTCCAGAAATCGATGTTCTGTGTGACCAATGCAGCCATCGCCGGAACGATGCCCCATCCTCTCGATACTGAGGATCCTGAACAGCAGGCTGCGAATCATGCTTACGCCTCTGCCTGGTCGGAACGGTTGATGGGCTGTCAGCGGGTGGCTCTCCTTTAGGTTTCGGAGAGGCCTGAAGGGTGTCGATGGAACCTTGGAATGAACGCAAGCGTCCGGTTTGCCTGGAGAAGCGTTTCGAGTTCGACAGCTACAGCTCAACCCGTGATTTCCTGGATCGGCTGGGCGAGTTCAGTGAGCTGCAGAAGCGCTATCCCGATATCAGTTTTGGCAAAACCTACGTGAACATCACCTTGCGGCCCGAGGAGGACGCAGATGATGCGGTTCTCACCGATTCAGATCATGCCTTCGCTGCGGCGATTGATGGACTCATCGATTGATCTTGAAGCCAGTTTCATTGCCTCGGGAGTCGGAGATGTTCTCGAGCAACTTGATACTGAACTGATCGGACTGCGGCCGGTCAAAACCAGAATCCGTGAGATCGCCGCCTTGCTGCTGGTGGATCAGGCGCGTCAGTCGCTGGATCTGGTGACTCAGGCGCCGAGCCTGCACATGTCGTTCACCGGCCAGCCCGGTACCGGTAAAACAACCGTTGCGCAGAGGATTTCACAGATTCTTCATCGCCTTGGTTACCTGCGCAAAGGGCATGTGATCACCGTGACCAGAGATGATCTTGTGGGTCAATATGTGGGGCACACAGCACCGAAAACCAGAGAGATGATCAAGCGCGCCCAGGGTGGCGTTCTGTTCATTGACGAGGCTTATTACCTCTATAAACCTGGAAATGAGCGTGACTATGGAGCTGAAGCGATAGAGATCCTTCTGCAGGAGATGGAGCGGCAGCGGAATGATCTTGTGGTGATCTTTGCCGGTTACAAAGACCGCATGACAGCTTTCTACAACTCGAACCCGGGCCTTTCCTCAAGGGTTGCTCACCATATTGATTTCCCGGATTACAGCCAGAGCGAACTGATGGCGATCGCCCAGCTTTTGCTGGACCAGCAGCAGTACCGATTCAGCGAAGACGCTGTTGAAGCTTTTGAGAGCTACATCCAACGGCGTCGCCAATTGCCCTTCTTCGCCAATGCCCGTTCGATTCGCAATGCCATCGATCGTCTGCGGCTGCGGCATGCCAATCGCCTGTTCTCACAACGTGATCAGGTTCTCGATCGTGATGCCCTCATCACGATCGAAGCTGCAGATGTGCTCGCCAGTCGTGTCTTCCAGGGGGAGGTGGATGGAACCGATCGGGCTCTGCCTCTCCGCGAGGGCCCGCACTGAGCGGCCCTCGTCATCGTTCAGCCTGGGCTGGCCTGCTCCAGGTCTCGTCGGATCAGGGCCATCAGGTAGGA
>CAJXFG010000188.1 GCA_913052185.1 uncultured Synechococcus sp.
GCGACCTCTTGGTCGACGGCAGCGCCTTCGGAAACCGTCATGGTGTCAGCGCTCAAGAATCAAGGACAAAGGACTAACCTACCAGCCGCCAAATCCCAATCATCTGGACCGGCATCCATCGACCAGCCAGCTTCTTCTGTTTGACATCGATGGAGTCATCCGGGATGTGTCAGGGAGCTACCGGAAGGCGCTGCAGGCAACTGTGGAGCACTACAGCGGCTGGCGGCCGACACCGTCCTGCATCGATGCTCTCAAAGGCGAAGGACGCTGGAATAACGACTGGGATGCAAGCCTCGAGCTGCTGCGACGGCATGGAGCGGCCCTACCGGTCAAAGAGGAGCTGATCGATGTGTTCAGCGGGTTCTATTTCGGCGGAGATCCCGATGGAGATCCCTTTGCCTGGACGGGCTACATCAGCGATGAACCTTTGCTGGTGACGCCGGAGTTCTTTGCCGCACTGGATCACAACGGCTGGCGCTGGGGATTCGTGAGCGGTGCCGAGCCACCATCCGCGCGTTTTGTGCTGGAACAGCGACTCGCGCTGGTGAATCCGCCCCTGATCGCCATGGGCGACGCCCCTGACAAGCCAGACCCAAGCGGCCTTGTGCAACTCAGCGACAGACTCATGCCATCTCCCCAGGGAGGTGTCGTCGCCTATCTGGGCGATACCGTCGCCGATGTCCAGACCGTTCTCAATGCCAGAACCGAACGCCCAGACAGGGATTGGATCAGTCTGGCGGTCTCACCACCGCATCTTCTGCCAGGCAGCCCGGAGCGAAGTGCGTATGAGCGGCAGTTGAAGTCCGCTGGTGCGGATCTGATCCTCTCCAGCACCGCGGAAGCCATCCACTGGTCTGTCAACCGCAACTAGGTGCCGAGCCGGGAACAGCCGAGCACCACTGACGGGGAACGCAGGCCTCTCAGCGCTCCATGTCGGCAACAGCCTTGAGAGCTCCGGCAGTGAGCACCTCATGGCCGCCGGCGACTTCAGTGACGTCCCTCACCGCCACATCGTCCTCAATGCGAATGCCGATACCCTTCCAACGATCGTCAATCGCCGGCTGTCCTTCAGGAACCGCGAGACGGTCGCTGACATAGAGGCCTGGCTCGACCGTTAGGACCATGCCGGGCTCCAGCACCACGTGATGCTCGCCGAGTCGATAGGCCCCCACGTCGTGCACATCCAGACCCAGCCAGTGCCCCGTGCGGTGCATGTACAGATGGCGATAAGCCCCCTGCTCGATCAGACCGTCCACCTCTCCCGCGAGCAGGCCCAGATCAACCAGCCCTCCCACCAGCACCCGCACCGCTGTGTCATGAACATCCTCGGCGGTCTGTCCGGGTTGCACACGGCGAATCGCCGCTTCCTGCGCCTCCAGAACCAGGGAATAAAGCTCCCTCTGCTCCCCGCTGAAGCTGCCGCTGACGGGAAACGTGCGCGTGATATCACCGTTGTAGTAATCCGGAAGCGAGCAACCGGCATCGATCAGCAATAGATCGCCGTCCTGGAGCACGGCACTGTTGTCGATGTAGTGCAGCACGCAGGCATTGTCTCCACCGGCGACGATCGAGCTGTAGGCGGCTCCCCGGGCTCCCAGCTCAAGAAAATGCTGTTCAATCAGAGCCTGGATCTGTCGTTCGCTCATTCCGGGACGAACGGCAGCCCTTGCCAGCTCATGGGCCGAGGCTGAAATCCGCCCGGCTTCACGCAGGCGTTCCAGTTCAGCGGGTTGCTTGCGCAAGCGCATCCGATGCAGCAGCGGACAAGGCGCAAGCAGCGCCAGTGCCGCACTGCCGGTGCGTGATGCCCGATCAAGCTGCGTTGCCCATGCGCGCAACACGAGCGGTTCGATGGCGGGATGACTGCCGACGCGGAAGGCGATGCCCTCCGCACCCTCCAGGTACTGAGGCAACAGTGCATCCAGCTCCACACGCGGATGGGCAAGATCAGCACCGAAGCGCTCCACCGCCCCCTCACAGCCCCAACGCCTGCCTGTCCAGACCTCGGCAGCGGGCTCGCGCGGATTCACGAAGAGCACAAAGCGCTCGCCCTCAGGACGATGCGGCAGAAACAGGGCCACCGCATCGGGCTCGTCAAACCCTGTCAGATACCAGAAATCACTGTTCTGGCGGAAGGGCCACTCCGTATCCGCATGATGCGTGACCAGGGTCGCTGCAGGGATCACCGCAGCGGCTCCCCCGAGTTCGGCCATGAACCGCTCGCGACGTTGAGCGAAAAGCTGGGCATCAAAAACAGAGGCGAGATCAGCCACGGCAGAGACAGGGCACCGGAGAAACGTCAGGATGGCAGTCAAAGCCCCCGCGCATGACCTCCGACCTGCTGATCCTTCTCTTGCTGGTGGTGGTGGTGCTGACCGGATCCGCCCTCTGCTCCGG
>CAJXFG010000189.1 GCA_913052185.1 uncultured Synechococcus sp.
CGACGGCGTCACTAGCTTTCCGTTAGGCGCAGGCACCGGAGGGATGCATGAAGCTCTTGATCCATGGTCGCAATCTGGATGTGACTCCCGCTTTGCGGGATTACACCGAGACGAAGCTTGATCGGGCGATCCATCACTTCAACGATCTTGTTCAGGAAGCGGATGTCCATCTGTCTGTGGCGCGCAATCCCCGCGTCCCGCAGCAGACAGCCGAGGTGACCGTGTTCGCCAACGGCACGGTGATTCGCGCCCAGGAACGCAGTGAGAACCTTTACGCCAGCATTGATCTGGTGGCGAGCAAACTGGCGCGGCAGCTGCGACGCTTCAAGGATCGCCACAGCGACCACCACCACAGCCCCGGGCACAGAGCCACCGAGACCCCAACCACCGAGGCGGTGCTCGATGACAGCCCCGTGAATGAGTCACTGCTGGACGGCAAAGAGGCCCAGCTGCCCAGCCCCGGCGTGCGGCGCAAGTACTTCGCCATGCCGCCGATGACGCTGGATGAAGCCCGAACCCAGCTCGATCTCATCGACCATGACTTCTACCTGTTCCGTGACAGCGCCAGCGACGAGCTGCAGGTGATCTATCGGCGCAACCACGGCGGCTATGGAGTGATCCAGGCTCGCAACTGAACCCTTCGTGACGGCTTGATCCGTCGTTTCCTCTGCGATGACCAAGTCACCGCGCCGGCAGGACCTGCCGGACATCCCTCCTCTGATCCACCAGGCCCTGCTGAATCCACTGCTCCAGGAGGAGGAACTGCTCACGCTCTGCGACGCATCCCGGCAGCTGGGATTCGGCGGCGTCTGCGTCAGCCTCAGTCACCTTGAGGCCGTGCGCAGGCGCCTGGGGGGGCATGGCCCGGTGAAGCTGATCGCAACGGTGGCCTTTCCCTTCGGCGCACTGCCCGCTGAGCTGAAACTGGCCCAGGCCGAGTGGGCTGCTGCCCATGGAGCCGAAGCTCTCGAGGTCACGCCCGACTGGTCGGCTCTTGTGAACGACCGTGCCAACAGCTTCGCGGAAGAACTGGCCGCGATCGCCGCACTCGATCTGCCGATGACCGTGGTGATGGATGTCAATCAACTGAATGAGGCGCAGCTCGCTCTGGCCGCAGAGGCTGCGATCGATGCGGGAGCTGCATCGCTTCAGGCCGGCAACGGTTTCGGTGCGGCTGTCTCAGCGGACCAGGTCAGAGCACTGCGGCAGCTCACCGGTGGCCGATGCGCCATCAAGGCCGCGGGTGGAATCCGAGATCTCGAACGGGCCCTTGATCTTGTGGAGGCTGGAGCCGTGGCGCTGGGCACCGGTCATGGCCCCGCGCTGATCAAGGCCCTGCGACAACCGCAATGAGTGGGGAGAGGCGCCTGACGGGGCTGGCCCTCAAGGTGGGTCCCCTCGGGGAACATGACCGGCTGCTGACGCTGCTGAGTGACGAGGCCGGCGTGGTGAGACTGGCCGTGCCTGGAGCTCGCAGACCCCGCAGCAGCCTCGCCGCGGCTGTTCCACTCACCCTGCTGGATCTGCAGGTGGTGGGCCGGCGCAGCCTGCAGAGAGTGAGGCAGCTGCGGGTGCTGCACAACTACAGCGGTGTGGGCCAGCAACTGGAAACACTGGCCGCAGCTCAGGCGCTGGCGGAACTGGCCATCGCCCTGGTGAGCGACAGCGACCCGGTTCGCGGACTGCTGGACACGGTGCTGGTGCATCTGGACAACCTCGAATCGCTGAGCCGTTCCAGCGAACCGAACGCCGATCTCTGCCTGGCCATGCTCGTGCAGGCCGGAGTGCATCTTCTGGCGCTTGGCGGCTACGGAATACCCCTGCAGATCTGCTGTCAGACCGGAGCGGAACTGGTGCCTCCCATCGGCCAGTGGGAGTGGCGTTGCAGCCTCTTGCCTGAAGAGGGGCTGGCCATCGGCTCCCTCCCTGGAGCCACACTTCAGATGAACCCCTCCGAACTGGCTCTGCTGCAACGGTTGCCCAGGGCGGAACTCCCCCGAAGACGGGATGGTGAACTGATGGGCCCACGCCCTGTCTGGCTGAAGCTCCTGGCGATTCTGGAATGCTGGTGCCGCACCCATCTGCCTCGCCCGGTGCGCTCGCTGGCGATGGTCGGCAACTGCATGCCGCCGCCGTAGGCGATCATGGCCCGGTCAGTCCAGGAACCTTGAGCGGATCCCCCCTGAACAGCCCAGAGCCGGTCCTCCCCACCGGTAGTAACCCCGAAGGAGGGCGAGGGCTGCAGGCCGTGCTGCGGCTGAGCGACTTCCGCAAACTCTGGATCGGCCAGATCTTCTCCCAGCTGGCCGACAAGTTCTACATCGTGCTGATGGTCTTCCTGATCGATCAGCAC
>CAJXFG010000190.1 GCA_913052185.1 uncultured Synechococcus sp.
CAAGGCTCTGCAACTGATCACGCCAGACACGGGCAACCAGCGACGCATAGGGAATTGAAATCGCCGCGACGGCGACCCAGGGATGAAGTCCGAGAACCTGCAGCAGCAGCAATCCCCAGATCAGCTCATGAACGGAACGGGGCAGGGCCAGCAGCCGACGCAGCACGATCGCCGGCCATTGCGGAAACCCCCAGGTGACCCAGAGACGTTCGGAGCTGAGGCATCCCAACAGAACGCCCAGCACGAGGCTGCAGCCCCAACCCGTCAGGGCCGTTGCCACGGTCACCTGCAGGGCGATGAGCAACGCTTTCAACAGTGCAGGGTCGAGGGATGGACGGAGCGCCCCGACCAGGAAGGCCCCCAGAATCTCCGCCCCACCGCCGTGAGCTCCGCTCAGCACGACCAGCAACACGGGCAACAGAGCCAAGGCCGGCAGCAGGGCCAGGGCAGGAGCCGTGGGCCGGAGCTGACCGATCACGGCGCATACAGGTCGCGGAGGTCAGCGTCTGAGACAGCCTCAGCCGGCGCATCGATCACCAGCCGTCCGGCGCGAAGCCCGATCACACGATCAAAGCGGTCGATCAACTCAGGCCGATGAAGCGACACAACAACGGCCTGGGCACCACTGCGCAGCCTTCCATCCTCATCAGAGGTCAGAAGCCTCTCCAGCACCTCGGCTGCAATCGCCGGATCAAGACTGGCGAGGGGTTCATCCGCAAGCATCAAATCAGGCTGTTGTCGAAACAGTCGGGCCAGGGCCACCCGCTGCCTCTGACCCCCAGACAGCTGACCGACAGGACGATCAAGCCCTGCATCATCCAGCAGTGATTCCTCCAGGCCTGCCAGACGAAGACAGGATCGGCTTGACTCCGCACTGACCCGGAACAGCAGATTGGCCAGAGCCCAAGGGAGGCGGCGCCGGCCAAGCGCTCCTGCATTGACGTTCTGACCAATGCTGAGTTCTTCGATCAGACGCAGGTCCTGCCAGAGCGTGCCGATGCGTGCGCGTTGGCGACGACTGAGCTCTGCGAGCGCCACCCCCTGAAAAAGAACGCGACCATCGACGGGTGGCAGGCTGCCGTTGAGAACACCGATCAGGGAACTCTTGCCGGCCCCACTGCGACCGAGCAGGGCGATTCGCTCACCGTTCTGGAGCCTGAGAGTGAGAGCACTGAGCCGGTCCCCATGGGGACCGGTAACACGCACCTGTTCGAGCTCCAGCAGTGCCGTCAACGGATCTTGCCCAGCTCCCGACCCACCTTTTCAATCGGCTCGTACTGACTGGCGTCGGCAGGGATGAACCGCTCAGCAGCAAAGAGCTCAAGGATGGTGACCTGACGTGGGGTGGTGGGCTGGATGCCGAGAATCGCTTTCTGTAAACGGGTGGTGAACCCCTTCCCAAAACGCTGATCCAGCTTCGGGCGAACGACCCAGTGGTAATCAACGTATTCAGGTGTTCGCCAGATCACCACCACCTTCTCGCTGTTGACGCGTCCGTCTTTCACCGCTGATGTCCAGACCTGCTCATTGAGCGCGCCCGCTTCATAGGCACCGCTCTGCACCACGGCGATCGTGGCGTCATGGCTACCACTGAATCCGGCCCGACCACCACTGAACTGACTCGGGGTCACTCCGGCTTGGGCAAGAAAATGCTGCGGCATCAAGCGTCCGGAGGTTGAACTCTCTGAACCGAAGGAGAATCGCTTGCCGCGAAGACTGGTCAGACCATTGATCGAGCTGATCGGTTGCAGACCAGAACTTGTGTTGGCAATGAAAACACTGCGGAAGCGGGCATCAATGTCGCGCTGAGCAAGAACCTGGGCCCCTGGTGTCTGCAAGCGCGCCTGCACGCCGGTCAGGCCGCCAAACCAGACCAGATCCAGACCACCGGTGCGAAAGGCGCTGACCGCAGCTGGGTAATTACTGACCGGCACATAGCGCACCTTGACGTTGAGACGATCACTGAGTTCGTCTGCCAGCTGTCCATAGAGACGATTCAGTCGCTCGGGGTTTTGATCAGGAATCGCACCCACCTTGAGCGTGGGCTGAGCAACCACAGGCAGCACTGCGACTCCTTGACAGAGCAGAGCGGCCAGCAGGGCAACGGTCCGTCGTTCTCTGGAAGGCATGGAAGTGCAGATTTGAATTGATTGGAGACCGGTTCTTGATCTCAGCCGGCCGGAAGCAGGCGAGCGAGGCGGGACAGACCGTCTGCGATCGTCTCACGCGACACGGCGCAGGACAGTCGCACACAGCGGTCGTCGCCGAAGGCACCACCGGGAACAATCGCCAGCCCCTCCTGTTCCAGAGCTCTCTGGCAGAAGCTCACCGAATCACCGCAGGCCTCCGGGA
>CAJXFG010000191.1 GCA_913052185.1 uncultured Synechococcus sp.
GCACCATGCAGAACCGCTCCACACCCAAACCGGCAGCAAAACCGCTGTAACGCTCAGGATCCAGGCCAAGCCCTTCCAGAACAGCGGGATCGACCATCCCGCAGCCCATCACTTCCAGCCAGCGGCCTCGCCACTGCACATCCACTTCGGCAGAAGGCTCCGTGAAAGGGAAATAGCTGGCGCGAAAGCGCACGGGCAGATCGCCGAAAAACGCCTTGAGGAAGGCCATGACCGTGCCGCGCAGATGGCTGAAATCGAGGTTCTCGTCAATCGCCAGCACCTCCACCTGATGAAACACCGGCGAGTGAGTGGCATCCACCGCATCACGGCGATAAACCCGGCCAGGCGCCACGATTCTCACCGGCGGTGCATGGTTTTCGAGGTGGCGGATCTGCACTGGTGAGGTGTGCGTGCGCAGCAGCAGATTGTCCTTGAGATAAAAGGTGTCCTGCATATCCCGCGCGGGATGATCCGGCGGGATGTTCAGAGCGGTGAAGTTGTGGTGGTCGGTTTCCACTTCCGGGCCTTCCACCACCTGATATCCGAGGCCGCAGAACAGGTCAACAATCTCCTCAGTGGTCGTGATCAGGGGATGGCGATGCCCCATGAGGGTGCCCTCTGCAGGGGCAGTCACGTCGAGCGTTTCGGCAGCGATGCGAGCTTCCATGGCCGCCTGCTTCACGGCCTGAAGACGATCGTTCAGAAGGGTCTGAACCTGGGTTTTCAGCACGTTGGCGCGCTGACCGACCAGCGGCCGCTCATTGCCGGGCAGCTTGCCCATCGCTCCCAGGACACCGGAGAGTCGGCCCTTTTTGCCGAGCAGTCCGATCCTGAGCTGCTCCAGCGCCTCGGCATCGGCAGCTGAGGAGATCGCTTCAGCAGCCTCTGCTTCCAACGCTTCCAGCTGGTCGGTGAGCTGCTGCAGGGACACGGTGGCGCTCACGGCTTTGACATGACGACAGCTGACTGTAAGCAGTGATCACGACTAGGTTCGCCCCACCGGTACGCAACCCAATGGCCCCGCTGCGGATTCTGATCAGCAATGACGACGGCATCTTTGCCGATGGAATCAAGGCCCTGGCCCTTGCAGCCGCCGCCAGAGGCCACCAGGTGGCCGTGGTTTGCCCTGATAAGGAGCGCTCGGCAACAGGCCATGGCCTCACCCTTCAACAACCGATCAGAGCGGAGCGAGCCGATCAGCTGTTCGGCCAGGGCATCACAGCCTGGGCCTGCAGTGGAACCCCTGCGGACTGCGTGAAACTGGCCATCTGTGAATTGCTGGACACTCCACCGGACCTGGTGCTGTCAGGCATCAATCACGGTCCGAATCTCGGCACCGACGTGTTCTGCTCCGGCACTGTGGCTGCTGCGATGGAAGGAACGCTGGAGTGTCGTCCGGCCATGGCGGTCAGCAGTGCCTGCTTCAAGTGGCGGGAGTTCGAGGGTGCCGCTGAGATCGCAATGGATACGGCCGAATCCGCACTGCGAGAAGGATGGCCCGAGAGTCTGTTGCTCAACCTGAACCTGCCGCCCTGCAAGCCTGAGGCCATGGGTCCGATGCGCTGGACCCGGCTGTCGATTCGTCGCTACAGAGAACAGTTCAGCCCGCGCACAGATCCCCAGGGTCGCTCTTATTACTGGCTGGCGGGCAAAGTGGTCGAAGACCTGGAGTCAGGTGGAGATGGCCCGCGCGACTGGCCAACGGACGTGGCCCAGATCGGCACCAATGCACCCTCACTGACGCCAATTGAACCGGAACTGTTCTGGCGTGGATCCCTGAGTGGCCTGCCCCAGGTTGAACTTGATGGTCAACGGGTGCGGTAGATCCGCTGCAGCATCCAGAGCGAGAACAGCAACCCGATCAGATGCGCGAACAGCACCTGGGTGTTGCTCAGCACCGAAAGCATTTCCAACGAGGTGATCGCCAGGTTTTCGGCGGCGCCCGCACCACCGATGGCAATCCCTGGTGTCTGCGAAGACGCCTGCACAAACAAGGCACCGGCCAGGGACTGGTAACCGATCGAGGCAAAGACCAACCCCAGCAAATCAGCGAGGATTCCCCGCTTCAGCAAGCGGCTGGCTTCACCGCGACTGGGGCGAACGCCACTGTCGAGAGCACGGCCGAGACGCACGATCAGCCAGCCCTGCCAGAGGCTGAACAAAAGCACAAAAAACGAGAGCGTGGTGAGTGAGAGCCCCGGACTGAGACCCACGGCCCGATCAGCATTCCGGGAAAGACTGCCACCGATGTTGTTGAACATCAGCACCCCCACCACCACCACACCAAGGGCGGTCTGAATCCAGAAGCGGATCCAGGCAGTACGCCGCAGGCCAAGGGCCAGCA
>CAJXFG010000192.1 GCA_913052185.1 uncultured Synechococcus sp.
GGTGCTCCGGCATAGCGATCGCAGGCGATCACCCTGCAGCCCAGGCGCTGGGCGGCGATGGCCACCTCCTTGCCCAGTTCACCACTGCCCAGCAGCATCACGGTGGCGGGAAACGTCGTCATGGCCTTTTTCAGGGCAGCATGGACTGATCCTCGCTCCACGCCTGATGCTCTCAACCCTGAGCTTCACTTCCGTCGCATTCACGACGGCGGGAGATGCCGCTGATGGGCTGATCTTCGGCTGGGAGATCGCCACCGTGCAGAAATGGGCCCTGATCTACCTGGGCGTCTCGATTCTGGCGTTTGTTGTGGTCTGGCTGGTTGGAGCCTTGCGCACGAAGGTCTGAGCATCAGCCGTTCAGGGTTCGATGTCCTGCATCAGGGTCAGTTGGCGCTCCGCCGGCTCTTCGTTCACAAATCCCCAGGACTGAAAAATGTCCGCGTCCGTGTGGGTGATGCGTTGTGCGCCACTGCGCTGTTCCAGAACAAAGCCTCTGTCAGCCATGCGGCGCATCAGGCTGGCAGCCTCTTCAAACCGGGCGGCCATCGCTTCAAGGCTGGCGCAATCGGCGGTCAGACCCGCTTCCTTCCAGGTGAAGTAACTCATGTTCGATCGGCTCAGGTGGGGCGAAGCACGATACCCAGCATGACCAGGCCTGCTGTTGCAAGCCAGAACATCGGCACCACGGTCTGCTCGGCAGTGCCACCCAGTTCGAAATGGTGATGGAGCGGGGCCATTCGGAACACACGGCGTCCCACACCATCCGGTCCCTTGGTGACTTTGAACACCCAGACCTGAATGATCACTGACAGGGATTCAGCCAGGAACACCCCACCCATCACCAGCAGCGGCCAGAGACTGTTGGACAGCAAGGCCACGGCACTGAGTGATGCACCCATCGCCAGGGATCCGGTGTCTCCCATGAACACGCGTGCCGGGTTGCGGTTGTGAATCAGAAAGCCCAGCCAGCAACCGGCCATCGCCAGGCAGAACCCTGCCAGGGCGGGATCGCCTGCGTTGCCACGCAGCATCAATTGCATTCCCAGACCCGTGAACACAAGGGCACCACAGCCTGAGGCAAGGCCGTCCAGTCCATCGGTGAGATTGGTGGCGTTGCTTTCCGCAAGGAACACGAACAATCCCAGAGGCCAGATCAGCCATCCGAAAGGAATGAGGAGTCCGTTGGGCAGGTGCACTGCCTCAGGGATCCATCCCTGCCAGGCAGACCACCCCAGAAACACGATGGCGGCAGCACTCTGCAGCAGGATTTTGCCCCTGGGTTTCAGGCCTGTGTTGGTGCGTTTGGTCAGGCTGCTCCAATCATCAACACCACCAATGACCATGTAGGCCAGTGTCACCAGACCGACAGCCAGCAACTGATCAGCGCTGCGTCCTTCCCAGCTGATCAGACATCCAGTGATCACTCCGACGGGCACCACCAGCAGCCCACCCATCGTTGGGGTGCCGGATTTGCTCTGATGCGCCTCGGGCCCTTCTGTTCTGATCACCTGGCCCATCTTCAGGGCTCTCAGACGTGGGATTCCCCACCAGGTGATCACCGCGGAGATCAGCATCGACGCGAGCAGTGGAAGGCTCAGCAGACTGTTGGGAATCCAGCGGTCTGATGCGAATGCCGCCATCACGACGGCTGTGATCAACACAGCAGCAGCAACACGGCCGTCGAGACGGGTGGATCGGTCTGCAGAAGCGCTCAAGTCCCGTGGACGAATCGCAGGGACCCTAGATCAGTCTTCCCAGTTTTCTTCGTTCTCTTCGTCAGCCTTGTAGTCCTCTTTCTCGCCCATCAGCGCGGAGAGTTCCTCCTCTTCCACTGTGCTCACTTCGGGAGAGCTGGACTCCTCGTCTTCCACCAGGCGGCCGCTGGTTTCAAGCCAGCTCAGCAGATCGGGCTCCTCGCGAAGAGGCAGCACCGGTGCAGGCTCCTTGCGTCCGTAGCGTGTCAGTGCCGGGTTGACGTTGTCGAGGGCGCTCAAGTCCGTGAGAGCTGAGGACAAGATCTCTAGAGCCAATCCTTCATCATAGAAGACTGCGCTCTTTCAGTTTTTGAAGAAAGCGGTTCTTCTCGGTTCCATCTGGGGAGTCTCCCTGCTGATCAGTGCGGTTTTCAGGCTCTGGGGACATCAACATCCAGAGCCTCTGCAGCCCGGTGCCACGCCTGTGCTGACTTTGCTGTTCCTGCCCTCGGTGCTGATGGCCGGCTGGATGCTGTGGTCGTCCCGCGGGAGTGGAGAATCGGAGTAGTTCCGATACAGATCAGGAGTCCGCTTGATGGGACGCGCCAAGAAGGTTGTGCTCGCGTATTCCGGAGG
>CAJXFG010000193.1 GCA_913052185.1 uncultured Synechococcus sp.
CTGCAGCAAGACTGGCGGCAGTTTATGGAGTGCTTCCGCTCCAGTGATGTTCACGATGGATGTGGATGCAATCGGCTACCTGGCCGCGGCGTTGACCACCTTGAGCTTTTTCCCGCAGGCCATCAAGACGTTGCGCACCGATGACACGCGCTCGATTTCCCTTTCGATGTACAGCATGTTCACCAGTGGGGTGGCCATCTGGGCGTTGTTTGGTCTGATCAGCGGGAATGGTCCCGTCATCCTTGCCAACGGCTTCACCTTGATCCCAGCATCGTTTGTGCTGCAGAAGAAGATTCGCCACCGCCTGCTGCGAGGCGAGCGTTAGTACTCAGCCCCGAACGGCTCTCCCACAGCGGGCTTCACACCAAGCTCTTCGCGCCACTGCTGGAGCGGTTTCTCCCAGCCTTCCTCCCAGCGCTGCAATACAAGCGGTGTCGCTTCGAGGCCGATCCTGCTGCCTACGGCGATTCCTCGGCTGATCATTTCAAGCTCCCCAGGCTGGAATCGGAAGGCGCGGAAGCCGGCCAGCGTGTTGAGCAACACATAGGCGGGGAAACCGATCTGGGTGGCGGTGATGGCCAGCACCCCCGACTCACCGGCAGCTTGGGTGTTGAATCCACCGATCACATGATGCAGATCGTGGGTTGAGGCGATCCGCTGTGTCAGCCAGAGGGCTTCGGTGCTGGTGTCCCTGGGCCTGAAAAAGTCAGCGTCGTAATTCAGGCGGCGGATCATTCCCGCGTAGGCCCTTCCCAGAGTTCCCTCCGGTAGTTGTTCCAGGGCAGGGATGTCGGGCTGAAAGGGGGGATAGCGCTGCTCCACCATCTCCCTGCCACCAGGGAGAGCCTTGAAGCGCTGCAGGCAGACCGCCATGGCTTCGCTGTCGATGAAGTTGTCGACCAGATCTCCAACGCTGTCGAGACCTCCCTGGGTCTTGGCCAGTTCGCGCAGGATCGAAAGATTTTTAACGGAGCGAAGCAATTCGCGGGCTCGGGACATCCTCGTCGCTCTCCAGTGGGGTTCCATCCAGACCTGCTGTATAGCGAGGCCGCACAGTTTTGAGCAGCGGCAGCATGACCAGGCATGTGGCAGCCATCAGCAGCCAGAGCTGCACGCCATGCCCCTGTTGATCCAGCAGGGTCCCGGCCAGAAGGGGAGCCCCGGTGGCGCTGATCGCAAAGCATTGGGAGAACAGCGCCATTGCCAGTCCTCGATGTCGCAGTGGGGTTTCCTCCACCATGGCTTCGGCGGCGCTGGGCAGGAACGCCGCTTCCCCGAACGCCAGAGGCACCATCGCCAGTGAGATCAGGGCCATTCCGCCACTCCAGAACGCCGAGCTCGCCAGCAGCAGGCACCCGACCACGAACGCGCCCAGCCCAACGCCCAGGCCAAACCGCAGGCTGCGGCGGGCGACCCAGTTACCGACCGGCCATTGCAGCAGCACCAGAAGCGTGAGCTGCAGGGCGATGAGGGCGCCGCTTCCTGCTTCGCTCACGGCAGGTCTCGACAGGCCTCCGCGAACCAGTTCAAGAGGGAGAGCGCTCTGCCTCAGGGCAATCATTCCCGTGGCCACGATGCTGATGGCCAGAACCGGCAGCAGTGGGGTCAGCCAGCGCCATCCCTCCTCCATCGGATCACTGACACTGGACTGCTCCTGATCCTGGTCGAGTTGCAACAGGGCAGCGCGGCCATCGGGCAGGGGGCGCCAGCTGAGCACCAGCAGCATCACGGCCACGGCAACAGCTTCCACCACATACACCGTGCGGATCAGTCCCAGAGCTGTGACGATTGCACCGATCAGGGCGCCGGAGGCGACACCAAGCGCATCAGCACTGCGAGCCAGGGCGTAACCGCGGCTGGATTTGAATCCGGCACAGCTGAGTGGCACGGCCAGCTCGATGGCGGGGAAGTAAAGCCCTGCAGCCAGACCGATCAGCAGCTGTCCTGTCAGATAGCCACCAAATCCCTTGGCCTGCAGCAGCACGAGATCGGCCATGAAGGCCAGCACGGCGGCGGCACGCACCGGCCAGGAGCAGCACAGGCCCCGATCAAGAAGCACTCCGCTTAACAGTCGGGCTGCGGTTCCGATCAGAGCCGCTGCCGCCAGCCCTTGCCCCACCTGCGTGGCAGAGAAGCTGGCCTGGTGAAACACGATGGGTGTCATGTAGATGACACCACCCGCACCCAGCGAGGCCAGGAGCCGGATCGAAGCCACTTCCTGCAAAGGTGCGGGAAACTGGTTCCACCAATGAACTGGCTTAGGCCTTGCGAAGACGCTCAACAGGACAACGGTTTGCCGTAGGACTGATCTGCA
>CAJXFG010000194.1 GCA_913052185.1 uncultured Synechococcus sp.
CGCGGCCAGGGCAACTTCGCACCCCTGGCAGTGCAAGGGCGCAAACTGCGCGGTGCCGTTGTCGGCACACCTGTTGCCAGTGCACAGGTGAAGTCCGCATTGCTGCTGGCTGCCCTGACGGCGGATGGGGCAACAACCGTGATCGAACCAGCCCATTCACGCGATCACAGTGAACGGATGCTCAAGGCTTTTGGAGCCGACCTTGATGTGGGCGGTGAGATGGGTCGCCACATCACCGTGCGCCCTGGAGCTCGCCTTCAGGGACAGCACGTGGTGGTGCCAGGAGACATCAGCTCAGCGGCGTTCTGGCTGATCGCTGGAGCTCTGGTGCCGGGAGCCGATCTGACCGTTGAAAATGTCGGTCTGAACCCAACCCGAACCGGAGTGCTGGAGGTTCTGGAGCAGATGGGAGCCAGGATCGATGTGCTGAATCAGCGTGATGTGGCAGGAGAACCGGTGGGGGATCTGCATGTGGTCCACGGACCACTCAAGCCCTTTCATTTCGGCGAGGAGATCATGCCGCGCCTGGTCGATGAAGTCCCGATCCTGAGCGTGGCGGCCTGCTTCTGCGAGGGCGAGAGCCGCATCACCGGAGCAGCCGAACTGCGAGTGAAAGAAACCGATCGCTTGGCAGTGATGGCCCGGCAGCTCAAAGCCATGGGAGCCGACATTGAAGAACACCCCGACGGTCTCACCATCCGCGGAGGGCGACCACTGAGAGGAGCCCAACTGGACAGTGAAACCGACCACCGTGTCGCCATGAGTCTTGCTGTGGCGGCACTGATGGCCGATGGTGATTCCACACTGGCCCGCAGTGAAGCTGCAGCCGTCAGTTACCCCACGTTCTGGAGCGATCTCGAGCGCCTGCAACGTTGAACCATCCGCTCGGGCCACTCAGAGCGCTCGCAACGGCCGACGGCAGTCTGAGTCTTCACAGCACTCACTTCGATGAAGCTTTTCACAGCTCCATCGGGGCACTCGCCGAGGCGGAAGCCAAATTTGTGCGCCCCGCCGAACTGGAAAGGTTCCGCCAATCCAGAGAAGTCAGGGTGCTCGATGTCTGCTTCGGACTGGGTTACAACAGCGCTGCAGTGATGAGCGCACTGCCTGAGAGCGGCCCACCGCGGATGCTCTGGTGGGGGCTGGAACTGGATCAGCGACCGCTCGAACAGGCCATGGATCACCAGCCGTTCCGTGACCTGTGGCCCGCTGCAGTGCGTCAACGGCTTGATCAGCTTCAACGCGACGGCCACTGGCATGACAGCGGGGGCCAGGGAACCATGCTCTGGGGTGATGCGCGCCGCAATCTGAGGGCCTTGCCGGACAGCTGCAAGCTGGACCTGATCCTGCTGGATGCCTTTTCCCCAAGTCGCTGCCCACAGCTGTGGAGCGAGGAATTTCTCGGAGGGCTTGCCGATCGCCTGGCACCGGGCGGACGCCTGCTCACCTACTGCCGAGCGGCTGCGGTGCGCAGCAGCCTGCGACGTGCTGGCCTGGACCTCCGCTCACTGCTGCCGGCACCACGAGCGCGGATCGAATGGAGCTCGGGGACCATGGCGGTCAAACCGCTGGGGAAAGAACAACTGGCAGCGGAAGGGCCTGGCTGGACCTCCCTGAGTGTCATGGAGGAGGAACATCTGCAGACGCGGGCCTCTGTGCCCTACCGGGACCCCAAAGGCGATGACGACGCGCAAGGCATTCAGCAAAGACGTCAGCTCGAGCAACAGTCCTGTGCTCTGGAGAGCACCAGTGCCTGGCAGCGCCGGTGGATGAAGCCAGCATCCCGGCGTCCTTGTTCATCAATCGGCTGAAGGTCATCCGTCTGTTTTTCCGCTCAGCGGAGCTTTCAACCGCAAGAGATGCCAGTCATCAAGGCACGATTCGCTGTTTGTTCTGTTGAACGATGGTGGGGAGTTCAAGACATTTTTGATTACGGGCCCATGAAGGTCCAGTCTGAGAGAAGTGATGTGCATTTCTGCCATGACTTTCACCCTGTCTGGGTTCGACGCCTGGACATTTCAGATCGTCTTTTACGGCAGCCTTTTGGTTCTTGAAGCCCTGCGTGATGACGAGCGCCTGAGCACAGTGCTCCAACCGATGGACTGCACCCGCCAGCGGGCCCATGCTTTGATCCGTCAACCGAGCTGCACCCTCGTGGGGCATTGAAGAGGTGAGCGCCTCTCTGCTGAGCTGAACAGGCGGGATCCCGGTAGATTCCGCCCGATTCGCATTGCTGTTCATGCTCGCCGTCGCTGTTCTGGCTGCAGGCAAAGGCACCCGCATGAAGAGTGC
>CAJXFG010000195.1 GCA_913052185.1 uncultured Synechococcus sp.
CTTCCACTTCATCGCCGAACAGCTCAACCCTCACCAGTCGATCTTCATAGGCAGGGCCGATTTCCAGTACATCACCCTTCACGCGGAAGCGACCGCGCGTGATGTCCAGATCGTTGCGGCTGTATTGGTTGTTGACCAGCTCCCGCAAAGATCCCCGCAGATCGAGAGACTCACCCACCCGAAACTGAACGGAGGCTTTCAGATACTCGCTGGGAATTCCCAGGCCGTAGATGCAACTGATCGAGGCCACGACGATCACATCACGGCGTTCAAACAGGGAGCGCGTCGCCGAGTGACGCAGCATGTCGATCTCTTCATTAATCGATGCTGTTTTGGCGATGTAGGTATCACTGACCGGCACATACGCTTCCGGCTGGTAATAGTCGTAGTAGGAGATGAAGTACTCAACTGCGTTGTTGGGAAAGAATTCCCGCAGCTCATTGCAGAGCTGTGCTGCCAATGTCTTGTTGTGGGCCAGGACCAGCGCTGGACGACCCGTCTGGGCAATCACGTTGGCCATCGTGAATGTCTTGCCCGTGCCAGTCGCACCAAGAAGGGTTTGATAACGACGACCACCATTCACACCCTCAACCAACTGGGTGATCGCCGTCGGCTGATCTCCCTTGGGGCTGTAGGGCGCAGTCAGGTCGTAGGCAGGCATGGTCCTCGCGCTGTGAACCCTGAATGGGGCATCCACGTTACGGGGCCCCATTGGGGGGCGCGTGTGCGCAGCGAGCAGATGGGGGTCTCGGTCAAGACCGAACCATCCTGGTCTCAGACTCTGCTGGTGACTGCGGCGCCCAATGCTTCCCGAAGACCACGCACCACAGCCACCATGGCCAATTCATCATTGAGACGGTTCACAGCGGAGCCAACGCCCACGCCCGATGCTCCAGCGGCGATCGCCAGCGGCACGGTGACGGACGAAAGACCGGATGCACAGAGAACCGGTGCGGTCTCACCGGCGTTCTTCAGAGCAGCGCTGATGCTGTGAGCCGCGGCCAGGGTTGGCGCAGCTTTTTCAATCAGACCAAGACTGCCGGCACTGAAGGGCTTGGCACTGGTGCCGCCCTCGGTCTGGATCAGATCCGCACCGGCTGCCACCAGATCCACAGCCAGCTGTTCCTGCTGATCCATCGGCAACACATGCGGAACCGTGACGCTGAGAACGACCTCCGGCAGCAGGCGACGGGTGTGGCGTGTGAGTTCCAGCACCTCCTCAGCTCCGAAAATGCGCCCCTGGGGATAGAAAGCATCGAAATTTCCGATCTCCACCATTGCGGCTCCTGCAGCCACAGCGGCAGGAAACTGCTCGGGCTCCACAGACGAGACACAGACCGGAAGGCCACCGGATGCCTCAACCGCCAGCTTGACGAGCTCCGGATCACAGGCCACATCAATCAGATCAGCCCCTCCCAGACCAGCCGCGCGGGACACGCGGACGACGGAGTCCGCATCGAAATTCATCAGACCGGCGATCACCTTCAGCGCGGAACGCTGTTCAAGGCTGCGGCGGAGAGCAACTGGCAGCAGAGAAAGGCGGGACATCAAGCTGATATCGGATGACTCCATCCTCCCACCGCACGAACAGGCAGGATCAAGGTCACATTCACCCAGCGCAATGACAGCCAGAGAGCCTTGGCTGAACTGGCACGACAAACTCCACCGCCAACTTCTGGAGAATCCTCAGCTGCTGCCCGAAGGCGCAACGCTGCTGCTGGCGATTTCCGGTGGTCAGGACTCGATGGCTCTGCTGGGGCTGCTGCGGGATCTGTGCAGTCGGCATCGCTGGACCCTGCAGCTGTGGCATGGCGACCACGGCTGGCATCCAGGATCGGCACGCATCGCCAGCGAATTGGCTGAGTGGTGCCGGAGCCAACAATTGCCGCTGCAAATCAGCAGCAGCACGCGCAGCAGCACCGGCAGCGAAGCCAAGGCCCGTCAATGGCGGTATGCCCAGCTGCAGCAGGTCTGTCAGGAGCTGAACGGCAAAAACACCGGCGACCACTGCCGCACGGTCGTGACAGGACACACCGCCAGCGACCGCAGCGAATCCCTCCTGTTGCAACTCAGCCGAGGAACGGATCTGGCCGGTCTGGGCAACCTGCGCTGGGAGCGGGCCCTGAATGCCAAGGCAGCGGATGACATTCGCCTGGTGCGGCCACTGCTGCTCTTCAACCGTGAAGACACGGCAGCCATCTGCGAGGACCTGCAACTGCCGATCTGGCCGGACCCAAGCAACAGTGATCCAGGCTTCGATCGCAACCGGATCCGCC
>CAJXFG010000196.1 GCA_913052185.1 uncultured Synechococcus sp.
TAGGGGTCGTGGGTTCAAATCCCGCCGCTCCGATGTCACAGTTCAATCGATTGACAAGACCCCTCAAATGAGGGGTCTTTTTTTTATTCAATCCTGCGTAATCGGATCAAAGTCATCAACAACTACGTACTGAAATCCTGTCGCTGAAAATCTGGATTTCAGCTCATCATCACTTGCAGGGCTGATGGGTGATCACCAGATGACGCTGACCGTCGATCTTGAGCCAACCCTCGTCTCTCAGCAGACCGATCACCCGGGTCACGGTCACACGCGTGGTGCTCAGAGCACTCGCCATCTCCTGATGGGTGAGGCGCAGATTCAGGCGAAGTCCCTGGTCACAGGGCTGGCCGTAATCCTGGGCCAGCAGCTCAAGGAACCCTCGCACGCGCTCCTCGACACGACGCAGACCGAGAAGGGACAGCAGATACTCCGACTGCCGATGACGCAGCACGACAGCTCCCAAAAGATCGTTGGCAAGATCCTGGGACTCACGCACCTCGCCCATCGACATGCAGAGAAGATCCACATCCGTGAGTGTGACCGCCTCATAGGCCTGAACCGTGCTCAAGGGCTCACCGAAAGTCTCATTGGGACCGGCCAGGCCCAGCAGCAGTTCATCTCCGTGAACAGAAACGGCCCCCAGCTTCACCATCCCTTTGACAACAAGCCAGAGCCTGTTTTTGTGCAGTGGGACCACGTTTCCCGCAGCCAGGTGCAAGCGATTTCGGTTTTGAAAACTTGAGTCCAGAAGGCAGGGCCTTGCTTTTCGCAGGTTTGATTCTGCAAGGGATTCGACAGCATCGGCTGACGATTCCCTACCGACAGGTGTATGCAGCGCAACATCAAACACCCAGACGAAGATCCCGCAGTCGAATCAATAAGCGGGGTTCAAAAGTATCGAAAGATCAGAACAAAAATGGTGGGCGCAATCGACTCGAACGGCGCAATGATCCATCAGTAAGCCTGCAATTACTGGCCAATCCGTTCGATGACCGCCCTCGACTTGCTGAGAATCTCATCATTGAGGGGAATCAGGCCAAGCTCAGCGGCCTGACTCTGAGCCTGGGGGCTGAGCATGAAGTCAAGGGTCGATCGGATCGCCTCACCGTTCTCGCCGTTGCCAGATCTGTAAGCCAGAACCCAGATCAGCGTGACGATCGGATAGGCCCCCTCAGCCGCAGGATTGTGATTGCTGCCCGCCAGATTGGAATCCAGGGTGATGCCTTCGAGTGCTTTGGCAGCGGCGATCAGACTGGGCCGGAGAAACTCACCGGAGCTGTTCTGCAGAGCAGCAGCCCTGAGACTGCCCCCAAGGTGGGACTGACCCAGGTAGCCGATGGCCCCCCGTCGGTTCTCGATGGCGGCGGCGACGCCGTCGTTGCCATCGGCGGCCATGGCATTGTCCGCCGGCCAGCGAATCGACTCACCGGCCCCCAGCGACCATTGCGAGGAGAACGCCTGCATCGAGTGGGTGAACGCATGGGTGGTTCCCGAGGCATCGGAACGATGCACCCAGGTCAGGGCGCCGGGGCTGCAGCCGAGCTGCTCCCAGTCAGTGATCATGCCGCTGGCCACCTGAACGGCCTGCTGCTGCGTCAGCTTCAGGTCACACCCCGGTTGGTTGTATGCGAAAACAATGGCGGTTGCGACCGTGGGGATCTGAACCACACCCCGTCGCACCTTGGCCAGGTCTCTGGGCTGCATCGGAGCAACGGAAACCGCGAAATCCACCGTCTGTCTGATCAAGGCCCACTGACCGGCCGCTGACCCCACGGATCGATACCTGACATCAGGGCCACCTGAGCTGGCCATCCGGCCCAGCCAGCGTTGGACGAGACCGGCTGACAGTGAAGCGCCGACACTGGTCAGCGAGGGCACGGAAGAAGCGGAGACAGCTGCTCCAACGGCGAGCAGGGAGGACAGGATCAGTGCCTGCCTGACCAAGCGCATCGGGACTCCAACAGAAGCTGTCCACCCTTAGCGGAGAGCAGCTCTTCAGTGCTGCTGCGTGGAAGCTGCTGAAGGCAATCGCGTGGATGCTGAATAACGCATCAGCCAGCGATTCACCCGCGCCCGCTGACAGGAGGGAACCTCTTCCAGCAGATGCGAAAGCTCCAGGGCACCGAGACGCTTCAGTTCACGCACATCCACATGCCAGAGGCATTCCGCCTCACGAATCAGGCGGGCCCAGGTCCGCACCTGCTGCCAACGCTGCAGGCGGGAACGAATGGAGGGTGGATGCTTGGGAAGATCCATGGCTCCAGCCTGGCGAGCT
>CAJXFG010000197.1 GCA_913052185.1 uncultured Synechococcus sp.
CCGTATCCGCCCATATGGAGAGAGCTGAACTGGGCTTCGCTGTTGTGCACAGCTCCCATCAGCTCACAGAGATTGAGGGTCTCACCCAGCTGTGCGCCTCTGAGTTCGGTCGCTTGATAAGCGACGGTTCCATTGTTCCGATCGTTCTGCCAGGGACGATGCAGCTCATTGAGGGCTGCCCAGCCGTTCAATCCTTCAACGCCCTGGTAGTACTGCAACAGTAGTGGTGAGCCGCTGGGAGGCTGCAGTTCCATTTCCAAGGAGGAATGGGGCATCAGTGCCTGGATCTCTTCGCCAGTTTCATCAAGAAGGCTGGTCCGATAGGGCACCGCCAGCGGGATCTGCAGCCATTGCTCACCCATGCGGGTGCTGGCGCCCAGGCCGAAACTGGCCACACTCGTGCGAATCCGAGCGCAACACAGCCAGCCCTTGCTGTTCAGATGATCCAACAGCTCACGGCCGCTGCTGACGTTCTCGAACCTGAATGGTTCTGATGCACGGCTTGCCCCGTTCAGTCGGTTGCTCCCGAGCACATTGAGGATCTGAGCCAGCAGGCGGTTGCGCAGCCGTTCAGGTTCTGCCTGCAGATTGGAGAGTCCTCGGTTGCTCCAGGTCAGAACCCCACCCATTGCACTGATTCTCGCCAGCGTGCCAGGGGGTTTCTCTTGGACTGCAGGCAAGTCCTCGGATGCATCCACCGTCATTGACCACAGCGCTTCGAGCGTCTGCGGCAGTGTGAGGGTCTGTTCAGCGCTGATGGAGATCTGTCGCTGACACCAGCGATCAAGGGCACCGAGTGCTGAGGGTTTGGAGACTGCGGGCAACATGTGCTGCAGGTCATCGGCCAGGGTTGCCAGCAGCAGTGGGCTGACCAGATTGTTCTCCAGCAGACTGCCCAGGCTGCGCAGATGCTGAGGCAAGCTCGCCTGCTGCCCGCGCCAACGCCTGGGAAGCATCAGCAACAGTGGCATCAGCCTTTGATGGTGAAGATCGCCGAGCAGTTCTCTGAGAAACCCTTCACGACTGATGCCTCGGCGCAGGCTGCTCTGTTCGAGTGCCTGATCGAGGCCGATCAGTGGAGCGAGTCCGGTGCCGTCGTCAGCGGATCGCCCCCAAGCTGAACTGAGCCTGAGCTGATCGTCTCGCATGGCTCAGGCCTCAAGCTGATCAGGACGCTGACGCCGCCAGCCCGGAATGACGGATGAGTGCGGCGCTGGTTGCGTCCCTGCCGCGGAAGCGGCGGTAGACCTCGGCTGGCCGCAGGCTGCCGCCCAGGCTGAGGACGGTGTTGCGGAAGCGTTCGCCGGTGGCGGCGACATCATCGTCTTTCTCCAGACCCACCTCCTCAAACGCGGCAAATGCATCGGCGCTCAGCACTTCCGCCCACTTGTAGGAGTAATAGCCAGCTGCGTACCCACCGGCAAAGATGTGGCCGAACGCGCAGAGAAAACGGTCTTCCTCCACGGGCTGCAGCACGCTGGTCGTTTCAGCGATGTGGCGGCGAAATGCATCCGGGGTGATCCCCAGCTCCGGGGTCCACTGGCTGTGCAGGCGCAGATCGGTCAGCGCAAAGTGAACCTGGCGAAGCGTGCCGTTGCCCTGCATGAAGGTGCGGCTGCTGCAGAGTTTCTGATAATCGGCCTCCGGCAGAGGCTCTCCGGTCTGCCAGTGGCGCGCCATGCCCATCAGGGTGCTTCGATCCAGACACCAGTTCTCCATGAACTGGCTGGGGAGCTCAACGGCGTCCCACTCCACGTTGTTGATCCCTGCCGCTTCAGGGTGTTCCACGGTGGTGAGCATGTGCTGGAGGCCATGGCCGAACTCATGGAAGAGGGTTTCAACCTCTTCGAAGCTCATCAGGCTCGGAGTGTCTCCAGCTGGAGGTGTCTGGTTGCAGATCAGGTAGGCCACCGGCAGGGTGAGACCGCCGTCGGCATTGCGTTGACGGCTCAGGCACTCATCCATCCAGGCACCGCCCCGCTTGCTGGCCGGACGGCTGAAAGGGTCGAGATAGAAGGCTGCCAGGTCTTCGCCGCTGCAGTCCATCACCCGGAAGAACCGCACATCCTCCTGCCAGATGGGTGCTTCTCCATCGGCCGCCTGGATGCGGATGCTGAACAAGCGTTCGCAGAGTCCGAACAGTCCCTCGAGCACCTGGGGAAGAGGGAACCAGGGGCGCAGAGCTTCCTGATCGAGATCGAAACGCTCGCGTCTGAGCTGCTCCGCCCAGT
>CAJXFG010000198.1 GCA_913052185.1 uncultured Synechococcus sp.
CTCTGTGCGTGATTTCCTGGCGGCGGCCGTGCAACTCACCAGCAGCTCAGATCCGGAGAGCAATTTCAGTGCTGCTGAGGAGCAGATCGATCTGGCTGCCCGTCGTGGAGCTGAATTGATCGGTCTGCCGGAGAATTTTGCCTTCATCGGTGAGGATTCACGCCGGCTGGAACTCGCACCGGCTCTTGCAGAGCAGGCCTCCAGTTTTCTGGTCACCATGGCCCGCCGCTATCAGGTGGTCATCCTGGGCGGGGGGTTCCCCGTCCCCGTCGGCGATGGTGCACACACCTACCAGCGTGCCCAGCTTGTCGGTCGTGACGGTCAGATCCTTGCCAGCTACGACAAGATTCACCTGTTTGATGTCGACCTCCCTGACGGCAGTTCTTACCGAGAGAGTGCTTGTTTCAGCTCGGGTTCAACCGCGCCACCGGTGGTGGATGTGCCCGGACTCTGCAAGGTGGGGCTGTCCATCTGCTACGACGTGCGCTTCCCTGAGCTCTACCGAGAACTGATCGGAGCAGGAGCTGAGTTGTTGATGATTCCCGCCGCCTTCACGGCCTTCACCGGCAAGGATCACTGGCAGGTGCTCCTCCAGGCCCGCGCGATTGAAAACACGGCGTTCGTTTTGGCCCCAGCGCAGACAGGTGTTCACGCAGGACGGCGACAGAGCCATGGGCATTCCATGGTGATTGACCCCTGGGGAACCGTGCTTGCCGATGCCGGGGTCAGCCCCGGAGCAGCCGTCGCTCCGGTTGATCTGGATCATCTCGCCCGCATTCGCAGTCAGATGCCCTGCCTCCAGCACCGCAGAACTGGACTGTTCTGAATCTGATGCCTCGGCCACCTCGTCGTTTCAGCGCGCTGCTGATTGCCCTTGCCCTGCAGAGCTCAGGCTTGCTGATGGCACTGCCCAGCCGTGCCGCCAGCGCCCTTGCTGCCTGGTCGCTGGGAAGTGATGGGGTTCTGCAGTTGCGCACGGCCACTGGCGCTCGTCTGGATGCCTTCTTTGAAGACGGCGAAGCAGGCCGAGGGCCGAGGGTCTGGATTGATTTCCCTGGCGAGTTGAGTCGCACCCGCAAGCTGCGCGGTTCGGGTCCTGTGCGGGAGGTTCGGCTCGGTAAGCCCAACCCAGGAGCCACGCGTCTGGTGATTGAGTTCAATCCCGGCGTTGAACTGGATCCCGGTCAGTTGCGACTGATCGGAACCTCTCCGGATCGCTGGAAGCTGATGTTCGAGGGGCTGGCGACCCGGGGCCTGCGCACCATCGGTGAAGGGGATCTCAATCGCTCCAGTTCAGGGCGCTGGGGCGGCGTTCGCATCAAGCCCACCCAGACGCCTGTCAATGCTGCAGGCCTTCCCAATGTGCCGCGCGGTCGCTATCGGGTGGTGATCGACCCCGGCCATGGAGGACCTGACCCGGGCGCGGTGGGGATCAGGGGAATCCGTGAATCGGAGATTGTTCTTGATGTCTCGCTGCAGGTTGCTCGTTTGCTCGAGGCCAAAGGTGTCCAGGTCACCCTGACCCGAACCGCGGAGGTCGATGTTGATCTGCCTCCAAGGGTCTCGCTGGCCAACCGTCTCGGTGCAACGGCGTTTGTGAGCATTCACGCCAATGCCATCAGCATGTCCCGACCGGATGTGAATGGCATTGAAACCTTCTATTTCTCCGATCCCCGCTCGGCACGACTGGCCGCTCACATTCAGCAGCAGGTGCTGAATGTGTCTCCAGGAAGCCCCAACCGTGGTGTCCGTCGCGGTCGTTTCTTTGTGATCCGCCGTACCACCATGCCGTCGGTGCTGGTGGAAACCGGCTTCGTGACCGGCAATCTTGACTCACCAAGACTGGCCACTGCTTCGCACCGACGTCGACTCTCGCTGGCCATTGCCACCGGCATCCTCGAGTACCTGCAGGGGGTTCGATGACCATCCGCCTCGGCATGTTTGACAGCGGCCTGGGAGGACTCACCGTCCTGCGGCGGGTGCTCGAGCGCCACGGCTCCTTGCAGGTGATCTATCTCGGCGACACCGCCCGTGTGCCCTATGGCAGCCGCTCACCGGCGGAAATTCGCACCATTGCTTCGGAAGTGGTGAGCTGGCTTCGCCAGCATCAGGTGTCCACGGTGGTCATGGCCTGCAACACCACCAATGCTCTCGCCAGGGATGTCGCTGAAGGACAGGCCGGCGTTCCGGTGGTGGGCCTGATCGGAG
>CAJXFG010000199.1 GCA_913052185.1 uncultured Synechococcus sp.
TGATGTCTCGGAAAGGAGGAGGCATCAAGCCCCATCAGCACGATCACGCGGTGAGGGATCGCCCTCATCGGCTCCAGCGCGCTGATCGTGAGAGCACCACTGCGATGACCGAAGCGGCCGCTGTCTGCTGAGAGACCTTCCTCCAGCACGCTGATCACAACCCCGACATCCAGCTCCAAAGAGCAGTCAGCGGCTTGCAGTTGCCAGGTGTCCAGGCATTGATGAATCGCCTGCAGCTCCCAGTCCCAGTTGCCGCCGTCATGAAAAACATCCTGGAGCAGCCGGCGCAGACGATCCACCCATTCGGAGCAGCAAACACTGCGACGCAACTGAGCCATCCATCCGGCCAGTTGATCCAGCAGCGGCCACCACACCTCAAGCTGCTGCAGGCTCAGATCCGTGAGGGCTGGTGCACAGGAATCGATGGCGAGACCAGGTTCTTCGGGTAACGCCAGACCCAGCAGCCAGCGATCCAGACACCAGCGCAGACTGTTGGTGTCATCTCCATTGCGTTCAGCGGCATTCAGCCCCCATCGGAACCCACTGCGCTGGAGTGCTTCGGTGATCGCCATCGCATCCTGGGATGTCAGCTGTTTCAGGCTCTGCAGTGCAGGGTTGCCAAGCAGTGCCTCGAGGCCACTGGCAGTGAGCCGATCTGCGCTGAGGCGCAGCAGGCTCATGAAAGCCTGTTGAAGTCCAGGACAGTTTTGCTGACTGCGGTCG
The DNA here is from genome assembly GCA_913052185.1 of uncultured Synechococcus sp. GTDB lineage: Bacteria > Cyanobacteriota > Cyanobacteriia > PCC-6307 > Cyanobiaceae > Synechococcus_C. The sequence goes on from CAJXFG010000199.1 coordinate 724, forward strand.
GTCAATCGCCAGGGAAGGTCCACGCCGGTGGCATCCCTGTCCGAAAAGACAGAGGCCAGCAGAGGCGCATAGCGCTCCACATCGGGTGTCATCACCAGAACGTCTCGCGGTTGAAGACTTGGATCGGCGGCCATCCAGCTGAGGACGCGATCCCGAACACACTGGACCTCACGCCATGGACCTGCACACCCCATGAACAACAGCGAGTGATCCTCCTGTCTCAGTGACAAGACGCCCTGATCCGCTTCACCGCTCGCCAGCTGCCGTTGCAACTGCTCCAGCAGCGATGCCGCGGAGGACTCTCGCTGCCCCATGGCCGTCGGGTCGGCAAACAGGTCACCCTGTTCCCAGCTCCCCAAAAGACATTCACCGCTGCCCTCGAGCAGCAACTGAAATTCGGCACCCATTCGGCCCAGAATTCCTTCAAGGCGCGGAGCTTCGATCAGCCAGGAGCCGTCTGGGGAGTTGTTCCAGTCGTCACCGAGCTGCTTCCTCCTCCGCTGAGACCGTTGCCACAGGTCCGGACAGGGTGTGAGCAGAAACAGATCGACACTGATGCGCCCAGCCAGCGCCTGCAACAAGTTCACCTGAACAGGAGCCAGATTGCTGACCCCGAAGAGGCGCAGGCGTTTGGGCAAGGGCAGTGCGGGGTCCTCTCCATTGCGGAGCAGATCAACCACCTGTTGCACCTGTAAACCGAAGGGCATGCAGGGCAAACGCTCTGCCAGAGCACGGGCAAGGAAAGGCTGCCATCGCAGAGCCTCCGGCAGTTGACCAGCTGCTCCCCCCGCCATCCAGTCGGCGAGTTCGTCAGGTCTGTAGAGCGCGTAATCATCGATCGCATCGGCGAGGCTGCGGGCCAGCTGCCACTGATCACGATTCAGTTGTTTCTGCTGACCACCATTGCGCTGCCACCACTCTTTGAGACCTGAAGCACAGTCCCGTTGAAGCAGGTCCGGCAGAACCTCCAGAACCGTCCAGACCAGCCGTTCCGCTCTCCAGGGATCCTCGATGGCGGGAGCATCGCTGAGCACTGACTGCACCAGCTGGCGCAGGCGACTGCCTGGAAAGGGGAAGCGCACCAGCGCACTGATTCCGTTCACCCTGGCCAGCTGTTCGCCGAGCCATCGGCTGGTGGGCCAGGTGTTGACAACCACCTCGACCTGCTCAAACGGATCAGGGGGCTCAAGCCTGAGCTCCTGCGCCAGCAGCTCAGCAAGCAGTTCGGCTCGGTTGCTGCGATAGAGCCTCAGCAAGGCACTCCTGCACTGAGCGCCTGACTGAGTCTGGACGATGTTCTGTCGGCGGGTTGTCCGAAGACCTGAACCAGCGCATGCGTTTCGGGGCAGAACGCTGTGAGCAGACCTCCATAGACAGCGCCGGTGTCGATCATCACGATCCGGCCGCGTTGTTCCACGCACGGACGGGGCGTATGGCCGACCACCACGGTTCCGTAGCGACCGTCGTAGTTCTCCCAGAAGG
>CAJXFG010000200.1 GCA_913052185.1 uncultured Synechococcus sp.
CCAAGCTCTCGGTGAAGCGCAAGCTCTCCAGCTACATCCACCGCAACACCGGCGTTCTGGTGGATCCCTCCAGCCTGTTTGATGTGCAGGTGAAGCGCATTCACGAATACAAGCGCCAGCACCTGAATGCGCTGCAGATCATTACCCAGTACCTGCGCATCAAGAACGGCCAGGCCGACGGATTGGCTCCACGCACGGTGATCTTTGGCGGCAAAGCAGCCCCTGGCTACTACATGGCCAAGCTGATCATCCGCTTCATCAACGGCATCGCCGAAACGATCAACGCCGATCCCGATATGGACGGTCGCCTGCGGGTGGTCTTCCTGCCGGACTACAACGTGAAGCTGGGTGAGCAGGTCTATCCAGCCTCTGATCTCTCCGAGCAGATCTCCACGGCTGGCAAGGAAGCCTCCGGCACCGGCAACATGAAATTCGCCATGAACGGGGCGCTCACCATCGGCACCCTCGATGGGGCCAATGTGGAGATCCGCGATCGTGTGGGTTCTGAGAACTTCTTCCTGTTCGGCAAGACAGTGGAAGAGATCGCTGCGCTCAAAAAGAGCGGCTACCGCCCTCGCGAGGTGATCGGAGCGATTCCCGAGCTGGCGGAAGCGATCCGGCTGATTGAAATGGGTCACTTCAGCAATGGCGACGGCGAACTGTTCAGACCACTGCTGGACAATCTCACCGGCAACGATCCGTTCTTCGTGATGGCCGACTTCGCGGCCTATCTGAGAGCTCAGGATGCAGTCAGCCGCGCCTGGACGGATCGCATGCACTGGAACCGGATGAGTGTGCTGAACGTGGCTCGCACCGGGTTCTTCTCCTCGGATCGCTCCATCCGCGATTACTGCCGGGAAATCTGGAATGTTGAGGCCATGCCGGTGGACATCACCTGCGACATCCGCTGAAAGCTCCCCAACAACAAAGGCCCCGATCCATCACCGGGGCCCACTCACAATCAAAAACGTCAGATCAGCCTGAGGTGCAAACGGCTGAACAATCAACCTCGATCGGGCAGGTCGGGGGTTTGATGCAGCAAACGGTTCAGACGTAAGCGATCCGCATTCAAGGGATCAGGTGCAAGCTCGCCAGCCAGTTCACGGAATTTCTGCTCAATTTCCTCGGGAACACGGACATCAAAAATGCGCTCCATCAGCGCCTCAATCGAGAACAGATGCGCATTGATGTTCTCCATGTCGGCCATGGCCTGTTGAAGAGCGTCCGTTGGCTCATCGGAACCGCCTACTGGAGTGGCATGGACCTGTGAATCGCCGGAGCGAGGACCATGCTGCTTCTGAAGGTCTTCCAGCACGCGTCCGGACAGAGTTCGAAAGGCCTGCAGAGCAGCCCAGCTCAGCTCCTGCTGCTGACGCAGGGTGGGATTTTCACGGATCAACCTGTCGTGCTCCCTGTAGAAGCGCTGACAGTCAGGACATTGGCAGGGCTCTTCTGGCACTGGGAACCCGAAGCTCGGGCTCCATCATGACATCCAATCAGGCTGCGAGCGGCGGTTCAGACGAAAATCCCCCGTCGCCATCGCCACCGCCGTCATGACGGTGATCACCGTCACCCTCAGCAACTCCTGGCAAAGGAATTTCAATCGATGTCACCACCTGGATCACATCTCGCAGGCGCATGGAATCTGCGAACCAACCCATGGCTTGCTCAGTATCTCCTCGGCGCTCGGCGTCGCTGGCCTGATCGTCATGTGCCTCAGCCAGAAGAGCCAGCCAACAGAGACAGCGTGCCTGCACCACAGACAGATCGAGCTCGGTTGGCTGGGAGTCGGCGATGCGCTCGCTTTCCTGTTGAACCAGAAGCTGAAGCCGTAAATCGTGAAGCTGGGTCATGGAGCCGGTTTCACTGATGCAACGCTAGCGAGGGCGTCGAGCCTGACCACCCCACCAAATGTAGTGTTCACTACAGGCGAACGGACTCAGAAGTCCAGGGATGGTGGCTCACAGGCAACTCAGGGTGATCAAAGCCATCAAAAAACGACGCTCAATGCGAACAGGCTGAAGCGAATCGGCGATTCAAATACCAATTCCCCTCAAACAAACCATCGGAACAACTGCCACGAACCAAGTCGAGCAGGCCTGAATCACGGGGCTGGCGGGACTCGAACCCACGACCTACGGTTTAGGAAACCGTCGCTC
>CAJXFG010000201.1 GCA_913052185.1 uncultured Synechococcus sp.
AGCGTTCTTCATTGGCCAGGGTCTGGCGGCGGATCCAGTGGTCGGGAACCGAGGACGCCTTGGCTTTGCTGACCGCCAGGAAATAGCCGAAGGTGCGGTGGTATTGCAGGCGCAGGGTGCTGATGCCACTGAGCTCTTTCTCAAGCCGCTCCTGCTCGGCCAGCCAGGCGTCCTGGTCATCAAGCTGATTGCGCAGGCCATCCAGCAGCGGGTCCACTCCGTCGTGGATCAGGCCTCCTTCGCTGAGGGAGAGGGGAGGTGCGTCCACCAAGGCATGGCGAACAGCGGAGGCCAACTCGGTGAGTGCTGGGTTGGGTTCTAGCAGCGCTTCCAGCGCCTGGGGCCATGTCTCCAGTGTTCCCTCCAGGCGACTCGCGAGCCGAGGCAGACGTTCCAGTCCATCAGCGATGGCCACCAGGTCGCGGGCGCTGGCATGACCGGCGCCCGCCCGTCCTGCCAGCCGTTCCAGATCCCCCATCGGGCGCAACAGGCGTCGCAGGTTCTGGCGCAGGGGCCTTTGCTTCACCAGCAGGCCAACCACGCTTTGTCGCTGCCGGATGGCGTTGAGGTCCATGAGCGGTGCCTCAAGCCAGCGGCGCAGACATCGCCCACCCATGGCGGTGAGGGTCTGGTCGATGGCCCAGAGCAGTGATCCCTGAAGCTGACCGTCGCGCTGGGTGGCCGTCAGCTCCAGATTTCGTCGGGTCTGGGCATCAAGCACCAGGGCGTCACCGGCCTGCACGATCTGAGGTGTATCAAGCGGTACCCGCGCTGTTTCCTCGAGCGGCTGGGTGTCATTGACGTACTGCAGCAGCCCGCCAAAGGCCCGCAGGGCCAGCGGCATCTCCTGAAGGCCCAGTCCATCCAGGCCGGCCAGCCGATAGTGCGCCTTCAAGGCCTGTTCGGCCTGGGGTCTGCTGAACGGTGTCAGCGCCATCGGGCTGAGCATCAGACGTTCGGGACACCATGCAGGTCGCTGCGCCGTGGCGTCGTCGCTGGCGGCCCAGAGCAGTTCCGAGGCGTCCAGTTGGGCCAGTTGCTGATGCAGAGCATCGCTGCCGCTGCGCTCCAGCACCTGAACATCGCCGGTGCTCACATCGGCGCTGGCCAGGCCCCAGCGCAGCGGTTGCTTGCTGCTGGCAGGTTCCACCACCACCGCGGCCAACCAGTTATTGCGGCGAGCCGCAAGCATGCCCTCCTCGAGCACCGTGCCGGGTGTGAGCACCCGGGTGATTCCCCGCTTGAGCAGAGCACCCTTCGCCGGGGTGGTTTCCAGCTGGTCGCACAGCGCCACGGAATAACCGCGGCGAATCAATTCGGCGCAGTAGCGCTCGGCGGCGTGATGGGGAATCCCCGCCATGGGGACGCGTCCGATGGCCTTGCCCCCTTCCTTGCCGGTGAGCGTGAGTTCCAGCACCCGCGAGAGCTCGACCGCGTCCTCGAAGAAGCACTCGAAGAAATCGCCGAGTCGGTAGAGCAGCACGCGTTCAGGGTGCTCCGCCTTGAGCTCCACGTAGTGACGCAACATCGGCGTCAGCAAGGTCTGATCCACCTGGCTGTGGTGGGCCCAGGCGGGGGCGTCGCTGTTGTCGTTCTCCGAGCTGTTGAGGTCGTCGAGCTGGTGGGAGCTCGTGTCTGGATCGCTGCTGCTCTCCAGTCGCTGCCTCGGGCGGGAGACTGCATCAGCGCTGAGATCGGCGTCACTGACCTCTGCCAATGCATCGCTTGTCAGTGCCTGTGAGGCATTGGCCGATGCGGGCGCGGGCCCTTTGGTTGGTTCCGGAGCCCCGAACAGATTTCCCTGCAGTGACTGCTCCTCGGATTGGGGGCAGGGTCGGGGCATGCGCTGTCCGGAAGTGGCTGGATCGTACCGATGGTGTTCACCACAAGCTGTGAAGCTTGATGCGGAGACATCGGAGACGGCCTTCCTCAACATGGGAGAATCCCGTTGACCGACCTGGCGTCGACCGACTCACCATGCAGATCCTCAACACCCTCACCGTTCTGGCACTGGTGGTGATGTCCTTCGCGTTGATCGTGGCGGTGCCCGTTCTTTACGCCTCCAACGAGGACAGCGGCCGCTCCAATCGCCTGATCCTGCTTGGCGGCATTGCCTGGGTGGCACTGGTGCTGGTCAACTGGGG
>CAJXFG010000202.1 GCA_913052185.1 uncultured Synechococcus sp.
CGCAGAGCTTCCTGATCGAGATCGAAACGCTCGCGTCTGAGCTGCTCCGCCCAGTGGCTGACATCCCATGGAGCGAGCTCATCGGCTTCAGCAGCACCGTGGCTTGAGGCGCTTTCACGCAGTTCCTTCAGTTCCTGTTGAGCCACCGGCATCGCCGAGGCTCTCAGTTCCTCAAGCAGCGACTCAACGGCAGGGACGTCATCCGCCATCTTGGAGGCAAGGCTGAGGTCCGCCCAGCTGGCATAGCCCAGACGGGTCGCCTGCTCCCGTCGCAGCTGCAGAATTTCCTCGATCAGCGGCGCGTTGTCCAGATCACCGCTGCTCGCGCGGCTGACGTGCGCTTTGTAGAGGGTTTCACGCAGCTTGCGGTCTTTGGCGTGGGTGATGACGGGGATGTACCGCGGCATGTCCAGACCCAGACGCCAGGGACCTTCGGATGCGGTTGGTGGAGCACCGTCTGCTGCCTGATCACCGGCTTCAGCGGCGGCGGAAGCGAGGATCTCCAGCGCACGGTCGGGAACTCCCCGCAGCTGTTCGCGCTCGTGGATCACCAGGCTCCAGGCCTGCGTGGCATCCAGAACGTGATTGCTGAAACTGGTTGAGAGCGCCGCCAGTCGCTCACTCGTGCGGTTGAAATCCGCCTGCTCGTCACCTTTCAGGCCAACGCCGCGATGCTGCATCGACAGCAGCTCCGCATCGAGGATGCGTGTCTGCGTGCTGTCGAGCGGCTGGGCCGGCGATGACTTCAGCCTGCTGAGTGCTTCATGCAGAACCTGGCTCTGGCCAAGTCGATTGCTGAAGCGCACCACCTCGGGTTGCTGCTTCGCATGGGCTTCGCGCAGCTCCGGCGTGTTGCGGACACCGGTGAGATGGCTGACCACCCCCCAGCTCCAGCGAAGGCGTTCACCGAGTTGATGCAGGCTCGGCATCAACTCCTCCCAGCTGAGCGCTGAGGCGTTGGAGAGGCGCTGCTGCAGGGAGGTTTCCAGCATCTCCAGCTGATCGTTCAGGCTGATCAGCAGAGCAGGGATCTCCTGGTTGACCTGCTCAGGATCAATGGCATCGAAGCGGGGCAGGCCCTCGCCGCGCAGCAGTTCTGAAGTGCTCATTCGGGATCAGCCGGTGGGGAGAAGGGCACGGGCGGCGACAACCGTCTGGCTGGCCAGATCGGATGCGAGTGCATCGGTGGATGCCTCATAGAGATCCATGGCGATCCGAGGCCAGATGCCGATCACCAGAGTGGGAACCAGCAGTGTGAGACCAATCACCACTTCCCTCGGGCGCATGTCCTTCACAAAGGCGAGGGCAGGGATCCGCGGGCCAAAGAACACTCTTCGCGACATCGACAGCAGGTAGATGGGGGTGAGGACGAGCCCGATGGCTGCAAGAACGATGGTGGTGACCCTGAAGAAGGTGGTGAAGCTTTCCTGACTGGTGATCCCGAGGAACACGGTGATCTCGCTGATGAAGCCGCTCATGCCCGGCAGGGCCAGTGAGGCTAGGGAGCTGGCCAGGAAAAATGCGAAGGTGATGGGCAGAGCCTTGGCCAGGCCTCCCATGTTGGGGATCGAGAGCGTCTTGGTGCGTTCGTAGAAGCAGCCCGTGACGAAGAACATCGCTGCCGCGATCAGACCATGACTGATCATCTGCAACATGGCGCCGCTCAGTCCGAGAGCATCGACAGCACCGATCCCAACCAGGACAAAGCCCATGTGACTGACTGAGCTGCAGGCGATCCTGCGCTTCACGTTGTCCTGCGCGAAGGCGTTGAGCGCGCCATACACGATGTTGACGATGCCCAGAATGATCAGGGCCGGAGCCAGGAAGAGGTGGGCTTCAGGCAGCATCTGCACGTTGAAACGCAACAGCGCGTAACCGCCCATCTTCAGCAGAACACCGGCCAGCAGCATCGAGACCGGCGCATTCGCCTCACCGTGGGCATCCGGCAGCCAGGTGTGCAGGGGAAAAATCGGCAGTTTCACGCCGAAACCCACAAGGAAGCCCAGGTAACACAGCAATCCAAAGCTTCCGCCCGGAGAGCGCTGGGCCATCTCCGTCATGTTGAGGGTGAAGCTGTCGCCTGAATTGGCGATGGCCAGGCCGCTGATCAGGATCAGCAGGGATGCCAGCGCGGTGTAGA
>CAJXFG010000203.1 GCA_913052185.1 uncultured Synechococcus sp.
GCGATCAACCACATCAGGCCATGCACGACCCCCGCGCCGCACTGCTGCAGCACAACCGCGGACAATGGCAGGGTTGCTTCATCCGCCTGGGGAGCAGCGGCAGAGAGGAAGACCGTTTCCCGACGTCGCTGCAGGTGCAGGAACGGGAGGGCGTGATCGAAAACTGCCTCACCTATCTGGCAACCGGCCAGCAACGATCGATGAATTTCGAGACCATCCCGTTCACCATGCAAGTGAATTCCTGCGGCGCATGGTCACTTGGCCCAAGCGCCATCACTCCTCTCGCCTGGGTGGGGGAACTGAGCGTCGTCCACGGCGATGAACGGCGACGGGTTGTGGCACGTCACGGTTTCCATGGTCTGGATCAGGTGGTCTACATCGTGGAAACCAAGGCAGCCAGTGAACCGATCACACCGGCTCAGCCACTGCAGTGCTCCACAAGGGAATGCGGCAACTGGGTGATCTGGCAGCCCGAGCCGAATGTGGAGCTGTTGCTTGATGCGAGAGACAGGCAGATGGGAGATGCCACCGCCTGTGGCCTGCGCTGGACCAATCGCGATGGTCAGGTGCATCAGATCGTCAGGCGCTATGACGCCAACGGCTACCTCGAGAACCTTTCCGACGCAGACCTCTGGACATGAGAACCACGGTGGTTATCGAGCACAGAAATCCGCCAGCATCGATCGCCGACACTCAGCAAGCGTCATGTCGTAAACAACGGCATTGCCATTGGCGACATTCCTGAGACCAAAGGAACCGGCAAATCCACGCAGCATCCACTCACCACCTCGCGTGTCCCTGTAGAAACCGACGTTGCGGGCAACGCCATCCCTGTAGCGAGTGAACACATCACGCGCTCCGTCTTTCCACTCCAGGCTGAACACACCGCAGGGAGCACTGTTGCAGAGAAAGGTTCGCCTGCAGTCAATGCTTTGGTTGTTGTAGAGACAGCGCGACCATGGCTCAGCTCTTGCCGGCGTCAGCGAACCAACTGCCAGCAGAGGGAACGCCAGCGCAGTGAGCCATGGAGACATTCCCACCACCGTTTAGTCCAGTTCCCAGCACTCGCTGCCGTTACGGGTCATCAGACAAACCAGCCCGGATTCTCTGCTGATCACCCGGTAGGTATGGCCATCTGCATCACTTTTGGATCTTGCATGCCAGAGAGCGTGGTCCCTCGTCTGGTGCAAGTCGGTCTGATGCCAGCCTGTGTCTGTCAGCTCTTCAATCTGAAACACAGCATCACCAGCGAATCTGAGATCAAGGTGTGGGCGTGAACAAGACTTGTCCAGAAGCAACGGAAAATCATCGGGATTGCTTCACGTCATGATGCAGCTCATGCAGCATTGTCCTGCCGTTGAACTGACTGCCCCGCAGTGCATTTCAGCAACGAGTGCAACAGCAGACCACACACCAGCCACCGCGGGCTTTGCATTCCTTCACAAAAGGTCGTAACATTGCTTTACAGGCAAAAAGCTCATGAGTTCTTCGACCTCCACCCAGGATCAGTGGTATCAGGATGCAGCAGCGAGCCAGATCAAAGGTGAGCGACTGGTACGCGCCGAGCTGCTCAATGGCCGTGTGGCCATGCTCGGTTTCGTGATCGGCATTCTCACGGAAGCGCTCACCGGCCACGGCATTCTCAGCCAGATCACCTTCGGAGTGCTGGGCCTCAGCTAAGCCCTCATCGTCATCCGCTATCAATTCAAGGCACCTCGCTAACAGCTGCTAGTGAGGTGCTTTTTTGATGGAGCTTCTCAGATCTGAGCTTTGGAAAGAGTCGTGAGCTTCCCTAAATTTCAAGGGAACGGCTGCGGAGACGATGGCGCTTGTTTACAGCGAGTTGGCCGCTCCACTGCTCGACACCATCAACGCCGACATCGCCAACACATCGACACTGGCGTCGAGTCTGCTGACAGCCATCGTCTACGGAGCTGATCTATTCGGCGACGAAGCCATGTTTCTGACTGGCAACTTCGGCTTCGACGGATACATGGGCGTCCCACGGCTGATGGGTGCCAATGCAGAACAGGCGGCTGCGGAATTCAATGTGGCCTGGCAAACCATTGATCCGGCTCTGAATCCATCCCTCAGAGCACTCACATCCGCCTCAGGCGTGGTCGTGAGCAACA
>CAJXFG010000204.1 GCA_913052185.1 uncultured Synechococcus sp.
GCTCGCCTGGCGGGTGATCTGGGGCTGCGCTACTACCCGAAGCTGATCGGAATGAGCCCCGTGAGTCCTGTTCAGGGCTATCGCTTCCATCTTCATCCGGATGAGGCTGCGCAGGACCTCACGCTGACCATGCTGCGGCTGATCGATGACTTCGCTGCTCGCAACAACATCCTCAGCTGCAACTTTCTCTACGTTGATCCTCTCTGGCAGCCCTTGGCGGAGGCCGCAGGCTGTGCTGGCTGGGTGAATCACCAAAGCCTCTGGTCCTCAGAAGGGCAACAAGACTTCTCCGACTATCTCGCAGGCTTCAATGCCAATCAGCGACGCAATATCAAGCGAGAACGCAAGGCGGTGAGCCAAGCCGGTCTGCTCGTGACGCCGCTGACCGGCTCAGACCTCACACCTGATCTGCTGGTGCGGATGCATTCCTTTTATGAGCAGCATTGCTCCCGTTGGGGCCCCTGGGGCAGCAAATATCTTCAGTCGTCGTTCTTTGACCAACTTGTCGACACCGCTCTGGCCAAGCATGTTGTGCTGTTCAGTGCCCATCGGGGAGATCCTCGTGAACCTGTGGCGATGTCCCTTTGCGTCCAGGACGATTCCCATCTCTGGGGGCGCTACTGGGGGAGTGATGAAGAGATCGACTGTCTTCATTTCGAGGTCTGTTACTACGCACCGATCGAATGGGCCCTGCAACAGGGTCTGCAGAGCTTTGATCCAGGGGCTGGAGGCAGTCACAAGCGCCGCAGAGGCTTCGTGGCTCAACCACGCACCAGCCTGCATCGCTGGTATGAGCCTCAGATGGACGGGCTGATCCGTTCCTGGTTGCCGAGGGCGAATGCACTGATGGAGGAGGAGATCGAAGCCATCAATGCCGAACTTCCTTTCCGCACCAAACCGCCTGAATTGATGGCCTGAGTCGATCATTTGTAAGGTGTGCGCATGGCAGAAGGCACCTCTTCTCTCGATGATCAGCTCTCACAGCGATTCATCGATCTCGATCCGTCTGGCTACTTCCTGATCAAGCTGGACGCCGATGCCGGAGAGCTGGTGGCTGAGCACTACAGCAATGATGTGGATGAGCGAGGCCGTGCCACTGATCCGGAGACCGGTGAAGTTCTGTCCTGCCGTGGCGGCGGCCCCCGTTCCCCAAAGACAGTCTTCAGGGGCAGAACGGCCAAGGAGCTGGGCATTGCTCTGACCGAAGGAGACGGTGGCCTCCCGGTCAGTCGTCTTGACCATGCCCTCTATCTCGGACGCGAACTGCAAAAAGCTGAAGCCTGCCTGAAAGCAGGCTTGTCTTACTGCCAGGACTGAATCAGTTCAGGCTGTCAGCAGTTCACGGGATGCACTGGGCTCTTCGGGTGGAAGGGATTCCAGTTGTTCGCGGATCTCACGTTGCACGATCGCGCGGTATTCGAGGAAGTGCTCGTTGTGGGCCAGCACCACCAGGAACTGTTCGAGCATTGCCGGATTGCGACGCGCCATGCTGATCATGTAACGCCAGAAGCGACTGCGGGTATCGCGTTTGATTCCCTGCCTCCAAACCACGATGGAAAGAGCCCTGATGTCGGTCCAGGTCGGCAGTTTTGCGGTGCCCTTCCAGCGGGGGGCTCCCATCTTCAGGTAATACGAGTAGACCCGATCCATGTAGGCGTTGGGCTCGTAAAGCGCACAGAACGCCTCGACGTATTCGTTGGCGATGTCTCGGATCGGGCGTGTCGGTTTGAAATTGAGCAGGTTGGTCTGATTCACACCCTTGGCGGCGGATTTGTCCTGAATCAGGCGACCCTCTTTCTCGAGGCGATGCCAGAGCGCCGTGTTCGGCAGCGCCTGCAGCATGCCCATCATGGCGGCCGGTATTCCGGTGCGGGTCACGAACTCAACGATGCGTCGACCGGCACCGTCTTTCTCTCCGTCGAAGCCGATGATGAAACCCGCCATCACGCGGATACCGTTGGCGGTGATTCTGTCAACCGCCGCATCCAGGGGGTTACGGGTGTTCTGAAGTTTCCGGGAGGTTTCGAGACTGGCTTCGTCGGGAGTCTCGATGCCGAGAAACACACTTTCAAAGCGTGCCTCGTGCATCATGCGCATCATCTCCTCGTCATCAGCGAGATCCAC
>CAJXFG010000205.1 GCA_913052185.1 uncultured Synechococcus sp.
TGGGCGATACTGGAATCGAACCAGTGACTCCTACCGTGTCAAGGTAGTGCTCTACCTCTGAGCTAATCGCCCGCATTTTCACCCTTCAGAGGATCTGCGGTGACGGTTGAGCGTTCTCAACCGGATGCGACTGAAATTAGCAGTTCACCGGCGCAGCATCTCCACCCTCCAGCGATCGCGTTTGGTCAGTTCGAGGTTCAAGACCTCCACACTGCCCCGATCCTGCAGTTGCAGACAGTCACCCACCTTCAGGTCCCGGCTTGCCTGGCGAACCGGATGCCAGTTGAGCCGCAACCTGCCATCCCGGATCTGACGGGTCACCTTGGCTCGGGACAAGCCGAAACCCGCTGATGCAATGGCATCCAGTCGGCAGGATGCCTCCACGCTGGTGAACCGCTTCGGGGTTCGCTGGGCAGGCCATTGCAGGCCGTCGATGGTCACCGCCTCCACCGACAACGTCACATCACGAACTCGTCCTGTCTGGCCATTGAGATGGAGTGCTGCCTCAGGTGTGCAGACGGCCTGGGCTCCACGATCCCCACGAAGCCAGAGATCGCCGAGCTGATCAGCTGTCACTCCCAGTTCAATCAGTGCCTGACGCATGTCTTCCGCTTCAGCCCGATCAAACAGGAAATTTCCCTCGAGCCGCAATCCCGAGATCGGAGCCTGTTCAGGTTGCAGTTCCTGATCGCTGCGGCTCAGCTGAACTCGGCAGCGCTCCGTGCCCGGTCTTCCACCGTCGCGAATCATGCGCAGTTCAGTCAGTGCCTCCAGGCGGCGTGCGTCCTCCAGTTCAGGGCCACTCAGGAAAGGACTCCAGCTCGGCTGCCAGGTGCGCAAGACCTCTTCCGCCTGGTCGATCAGGCGATGCATCGCCTCCGGATCAGCTAGGCCCTCCAGCAAGGGCGCACGCGAAAGACTCACAGTTCACTCAGGCGAACAACCTGTTGAGGACGCACTTTCTGAACCAGTTGCCAGGGCACTTCGAGACCTGCCCGGGTTTCCAGAAGCAGCAACCAGAACTGTTCGTTGTGTCTGTTGCGCAGAATCCGGACTCCGTCCTCGTTATCGGAGGGAACACTCGCTGCTGCGGCATAGCTCCCCATCAAGCCCGATCCCATCCCGAGCAGGCCTCCGATCAGTGCCTCGCCGACCGTGCCGAAGCGCGCAAACGTATCGAGGGTGGTGATCTGTGTGAAGGTGACTCCTGCCATGAACCCGAAGGGCATCAGCCAGCGAGACATCGAGCGCTGGCGTCGGCTGCGGGCCATGGCCGGGTTGAGCAGGTCGACATTGTTGAACTCTTCTGCCTTCAGGTCCCCTTCATCGCTTTCCGATTGTTCGGGTGAGACCAGCACAAAACGCATCAGTGGCGTGCCGGAATCCTGGAGGTCCTGGATCAGACTCTCGGCGGCGGCGCGTTCCTTGAGCACCAGGACGCAAACGGGCATGGGCGGATCGTTGCGGACTGCCATTCTCCATGGCAAGCCAGGGATTCAGCGGTAACCCGGGTTGACGAACAGGTCAATCACCCTGCTCAACAGTGATGTGCGGACCGATCTCTAAACTTCTCAACGGCTTTCTCTCCGCCGCTGGATGACCAAAGTTCTCGTTTCAGACCCCATTGATCAGGCGGGGATCGACATCCTCGGGCAGGTGGCCCAGGTTGATCAGAGGACAGGCCTGTCTGCTGATGAGCTGAAGTCGATCATCGGTGACTACGACGCTCTGATGATCCGCTCGGGCACCCAGGTCACAGCGGATGTGATCGCCGCTGCGGATCGGCTGCGCATCATCGGTCGCGCCGGTGTGGGAGTTGACAACGTTGACGTCCCGGCCGCCACCCAGCGGGGTGTGTTGGTTGTGAATTCACCTGAGGGCAACACGATCGCCGCTGCGGAACATGCGCTGGCGTTGCTGCTGTCTCTCTCCCGCCACGTGCCTCAGGCGCATGGATCCATGCGAGCCGGTGCCTGGGACCGCAAGAAATATGTGGGCAATGAGCTTTACAAGAAAGTGCTCGGAGTTGTTGGTCTGGGCAAGATCGGCTCCCATGTGGCCAAGGTCGCCAAAGCCATGGGCATGGAGGTGATCGC
>CAJXFG010000206.1 GCA_913052185.1 uncultured Synechococcus sp.
GTCGGAAGTTAAGGGTGGCGCAACCGATTGGAATGGTTAGAAAGACCTATCTTTCCCAGCCGCCATCAACACACCGTCCTTCGCTCTTGGAGCCGGAGATCAAGTCCAGGCCATTCGCCCCAGGCAATGGCAACAGCAGCTCATTCAGCTGCTGCGCAGAAGGCTGGATCCTGGCAAGGCAGCAGCACGTGATGTGCTGATCCATGCCGGTCCGGGTGCGGGCAAGACCCTCGGAGCCTTGCTGGCGTTTCAGGCGATGCGCTCGGAAAGCAGGCTTGAGCGCGCACTGGTTTTTTGCCATCGCACATCGATCCTCAGCCAGTGGCAGGGCGCTGCATCCAGACTGGGACTGCGACTGGATCTCTGGAACGGACCCAACAGCGCCTCCGACGAGGCGGACGGTTGGCTTCTCAGCTACCAGGGTGCTGGACGGCAACAGGAGATCCTCAAGGCTGAGCTCGCTCACTGGAACCAGGACAGGCTTCTGGCCATCGCCGATGAAGCGCACCACCTTGGAGTCGACCCCGACGAACCTGATGGACCGGTCTGGGGGAGGACCTTTCTGGAACTCAGCAGCCATGCCCGACTGCGCCTCGGGCTGACAGGCACACCGTTTCGTGCTGACAACCTCGCCTTCTGCGCCGCCAGACGAGTCCGGGTGGAGGAAGCAGGCCAGCTGGTGGAACAGATCCATCCGGATCTTTCCGTGGAACCCAGGGCGCTGATCGAAGCAGGCGATGTCCGTCCGCTGGAATTTCGTTTCCAGGACGGCTGGGTGGAACATTCCCAGGAAGGTCAGCCGGACCGCGAGATTTCCCCACTGTCAGCCGAACAGAGGGAAAGCTGGCGAGCAAGGAATCTGCGCCGGGCCATTCGGCTTTCCGACAGCAGCAGCATTGCTCAGTTGCTGTTGGTGAGAGCCCGGAACAAGCTCGAGAACGTGCGCAAGCGTCACCCACGTGCCGGAGGACTGGTGATCGCCCGCGACATCGACCATGCCCGCAGCATCACGTTGCTGCTGGAGGAAGAGGGCGACCGGGTGGATCTGGTGCATTCCCAGGACCCAGGGGCTGCCGAACGCCTCAATGGCTTCCAGGGCGGCGATGCCGACTGGCTGGTGAGCATCGATATGTGCGCGGAAGGCTTCGATGCCTCGCGTCTGAGGGTGGTCGCCTACCTGACAACCGTGGTGACACGCAGCCGTTTTGTGCAGGGGATCACAAGGGCCGTGCGCATGTGCGGAGAACGGGCCTCTCTGGAAGGGGTGCCGCGTGAACCCTCCTACGTGTTCGCGCCAGCGGATCCTTTGCTGATGCAGTACGCCCGCAGCTGGTCTCTCTCCGAGCCTTACCGAATTGCAGCTCCCGCCTTAGCAGAGGACAGCGCCAGCAATGCAGGAGGCAACTGGCGAGGGCCGAGCCTGCCGATGGAGGCGGTGGAGGACAGCGCAGGGGCGGTGATTCGCATGCGCACTCCGCAGTTACCGACATTTCTGCAGCGTTGAAAACATTTTTCCGCAAGAAAAAATGCGACATTCTGCGAAATCCAGCCTGATTTGGACCCATCAACCATCAGCCTGGTCACCATCTGGGAGACAGACATGGATGCAGCCATTGAACGTCGAGTCAACGTTGCCACCTGCTGGGCAACAACCCGGATTGCAGTGCTGGACAGCGCTGAGCGCTATGAAGACAGCTATGCACTGACCCAGGAATTCAGGGAATGGATCACCTGCCTAGGCGAGCATCCTGAACTTCTTGAGGACTCTGTCTTGAGCGTTCAGAGAACACAAGGCAAGCGGCATCACCTTGAACTTGACGGCGCAACAGACGGCGCCGTTGAAATCTGAAGAAACACTTAAATTTGTATCGAATCGTTTAGTCATTTCGCTCCAATTTGTACATCTCGGTGGAACAAATCACACCCTGATGTTCACAACGAACCGTTTTGCCCCTGCCGCTGGCAAGACGTTGCGGAGATTAAAGTCAATCCATAATCAGTCCGGATAAGCATGGCGGTCGAAAATCTGGTGATTGTGGGGTCGGGGCCCGCCGGATACACCGCTGCGAT
>CAJXFG010000207.1 GCA_913052185.1 uncultured Synechococcus sp.
TCTTCAGTCTCCGCCATCACCTCCATGGTTCGGCTGCATTGATCACGAGCGATCAGGTTCGGGTCTCGCTCGACTCCAGCAACGCGATCAATCCCGCTTCATCAATCACGTTGATGCCCAGCTTGTTCGCTTTCTCCAGCTTGCTGCCGGCCTCCTCTCCAGCAAGCACGAAGGATGTTTTTTTGCTGACCGAGCCACTGACCTTGCCGCCTGCCGTTTCGATCAGTTCTTTCGCCTGTGTGCGGCTCATGGAGGGAAGAGTGCCGGTGAGAACCACGGTCTGACCGGAGAGCACTCCATCCGAGCTGTTGCGGCTTGCCAAGTCCTGACGCTCTTGCTCACTGCTGGCGAGGGAGAGGCCGACGTCCTGAAGCTGCTGAATCAGCGTCTGATTGGCAGGGGTGTTGAACCATTGCTGCAGGCTCTGCGTGATTTCCGGACCGATGCCATGCAGCTCGCTGATCGCCTCAGGCTGATCAGCGGCGTTCACAGCAAGGCTGTTGACATCGGGAAAGGCTGCTGCGAGGGCTTTGGCATTCACCTCACCCACATGGTGGATACCGAGGCCATAGAGCTGGCGTGCCCAGGGCTGGGAACGGGATGCCTCCATCGCTGACACAAGGTTCTCAGCGCTTTTCTCGCCCATCCTTTCCAGGCTGCTCAGCAGCGCTGCGTCGAGGCGGTACAGATCGGAGATCGAGCGCACCAGACCCCTCTCCACAAGCTGTTCGATCAATTTCCCGCCCATTCCCTCGATATCCAGGGCACCTTTGCTGACCCAGTGACGCAGAGCGCCGCGCAGGATGGCCGGGCAGCTGCTGTTCACGCAGCGGGTGGCGGCTTCACCACTTTCCCGAACCAGCTCCGACTGGCAGCTGGGGCATTGATGGGGAAGGTCAAGGGGCTTTGCGCCCTCCGGTCTGAGCTCGGGAAGAACCCGCAGCACTTCAGGGATGATCTCTCCGGCCTTGCGCACCACAATCGTGTCGCCGCTGTGGAGATCCAGTTCTGCCAGTCGGTCGGCATTGTGCAGGGTGGCGCGACTGACGCTGGTGCCTGCCAGGGCCACCGCCTCGAACTCGGCCACGGGGGTGATCACGCCGGTGCGCCCCACCTGGCAGGTGAGGCGAAGCAGCCGGCTTGGGGCTTCCTCCGCCGGGTATTTGAGAGCGATGGCCCAACGAGGTGCTTTCTGCGTGAAGCCAGCGGTGTCCTGGAGACGCAGGTCGTCCAGTTTCACCACCACACCATCCGTGGCGTAGTCAAGGTCATGACGGCGGCTGTCCCAGGTGCTGAAGAAGCTCTCCACCGCCGTGAGATCCGGCAGCAGAGCTGCGTTGGGATTCACCCGGAAGCCCGCGTTTTTCAGCCAGCTGAGGCACTCCCACTGGCTGGTCGGCCGTGGCCCCTTCCAGTCCTGCGGTAAGTGCAGTGTGTACGCGAAGAAATCCAGTCGACGCGCTGCCACCACCTTCGGATCGAGCTGGCGCAGAGTGCCGGCGCAGGCATTGCGGGGATTGGCGAACAGCGGTTCCTCCCGCGCTGCCCTCTCGGCATTGATGGCGGCAAAGGTTCGATCGGGAATCAGGGCTTCACCACGAACCTCCACCCAGGCAGGTGGGGAATCGATGTGCAGACGCAGCGGGATCGACGCGATCGTGCGCACATTGGCGGTGATCTCCTCACCCTGTTCCCCATCTCCGCGGGTGGTGCCGCGGACCAGCACACCATTCTCGTAGCTCAGAGCGAGGGCATTGCCGTCAATCTTGAGTTCCCCGACCATGGGGAGTGCCGGCAGCGGAGCATTCGCTTCCGGCTCCCGGTCGAGCACCTTCAGCAGGCGTGCGTACCAGCTGCGCAACTCGTCGGTGCTGAAAGCATTGTCGAGGCTGAACAGGGGGATGCGATGGGCCACGCTGGTGAAGCCCTCGGAGGGAGTCCCACCCACACGCTGCGTCGGGCTGTCGCCGATCACCAGCTCGGGGTGGGCCGTCTCGAGATCCAGCAGTTCGCGGTAGAGCCGGTCATAGACCGTGTCCTCCATCTCGGGAGCGTCCAGCA
>CAJXFG010000208.1 GCA_913052185.1 uncultured Synechococcus sp.
TCAAGACAACCACGGTGGCGGCGCTGATGGCCGCCACCCGATCCACCCTTCGCGGCCAGGATGACGTCGTCATTCGTCATCGTCAGATTTCCGACAAGGTGGTGCTCAGGGCCGTGAGCATCACGATGGCGTCGCTGATGTTTGTGCTGGTGATGGCTCTGCTTCTCGCCCTCACAACCAATCAGAACGGTGAAGAGCCCCTCACCTTCCTGGAGCTGTTGTTCACCTGCATCTCAGCCTTTGCCACGGTGGGGATGGACCTGGGAGTGACGGAACAGCTGAGCCGCTTTGGACAGCTGATCCTGGTGGTGGGCATGTTTGTGGGACGACTGGGAATCCTGCTGCTGCTGAGCGCCATCTGGGAAAGCTTCGACCGAAATCAGCTGCAGCGCCAGAATCGGATCGGCTATCCCCGTGAGGACCTCTATGTCTGACCGCGATCCGTTGGGGCTGATGCAATGAGGGAATGGTGGCACTGGTCGCCTGCCGAGGAGAGCGACCCCCGCAGTTTCGGAATCGTGGGCGTGGGACGCTTCGGCAGTGCGGTGTGCCGCCAGCTGATGCAGAGCGGAGCTGACGTGCTGGCCGTGGATCGTTCCTCCAAGGCCATCGAGGAACTCCGGCAGCTTGAACCGTCCATTGAGGCCAGGGTGCTGGACTGCACCGACGAGGAATCACTGCGGGAAGCAGGCATCCTCGACATGGACACCGTGGTCGTGGCGATCAGCGAACCGATCGAAGCCAGCATCACAGCAACCCTGATCGCGAAAGACAGCGACGGCACAAGGGTGCGTCGGGTGATTGCTCGTGCCACCAGCGATCTGCACGAAAAAATGCTCAAACGCGTTGGTGCCGACCGCGTGGTGTTTCCCTCCCGCATGCAGGGAGAGCGCCTGGGCCTTGAGCTGGTTCGACCCAATCTGATGGAACGGCTGGAGCTGGATGAGCTCAACTCGATCGAGGAGATCAAGGTGCCGGAACGCTTTGTGGGACTGTCGCTGCGCGATCTCAATCTGCGCAAGAACTACCGGGTCAATGTGCTGGCAGCCGGGCCAGCGGCAGACCTGATGGTCAATCCACCCGCATCGCACGTTCTGATGAAAGGTCATGTTCTGGTGGTGATGGGTTTGACGGATGACCTTCAGAACCTTCCCCGGACCTGACGGGGATCATGCGCGTTCTCGGGCTGATGAGCGGCACCAGTGCCGATGGCGTGGATGCGGTTCTGGCTGAGTTCAGTGGGGCATCAAGAAGCCCAAGCTGGAGATTGATCCGCAGTGCTTCGAGCCCTTATCCCTCGCCACTTCGCAAGCGAATCGTGGCCATCGCCCAGGGCCAAGCCACCCCTGCAGCTGACCTGCTGGAACTCGCTGAAGCGATCACCGAACAACAGGCGAAGGCCGCTGAAGCCTGCGACCCTGACCGTTCAGCCAGCCTTGTGGGCTGCCACGGGCAGACGATCTGGCACCGCCCACCTGAAGACGACACGACCACAACGCGCCGACGTGGCAGCAGCTGGCAGATGCTTCAGGGGCCTCTGCTGGCAGAGCTGCTGCAGCGACCTGTCATCCATGATTTCCGAGCAGCCGACCTGGCCCTGGGAGGTCAGGGTGCACCCTTGGTGCCAATGGCCGATGCCGCTCTGATGGGCAGGATCCAAGGCTGGCGGGCCCTGCTGAACCTCGGCGGCATCGCCAACATCACCTTGATCCCACCGTCAGTTGGTCCGGATCGGATGCGACCCGTGCTCGGCTGGGACTGCGGTCCTGCCAACAGCCTGATCGACCTGGCAATGGAAACCTTTAGCGGAGGACAGGAGCGCTGTGACAGGGATGGAGCCATGGCTGCACTGGGGCAGGTGATGGCTGAGCCACTCGAGAACTGGCTCCGCGAGCCGTATTTTCACCGGCCTGCTCCGAAATCGACAGGGCGCGAGCTCTTCGGTCGGGAGGATCTGAAACGGAGGCTCGCCGAACTTCAACCGGCATCCCCCGAAGACCAGATGGCCACACTCACAGCCTTCA
>CAJXFG010000209.1 GCA_913052185.1 uncultured Synechococcus sp.
TCCGTTCTGAGAGACCGGCTTCTTGATTCAGCAGCCGATGTCGGTTGTTCTCAACGGCGGAGATGTTGATGGCATCCACCCGGATCCCAGGGCTGCTGCAGAGTCTCCTAGCGGCTCCCCCGTAGCCAGACCCGAAGTCCACCACCCTCAGGGTGGTCGCTTGGTTCGGGGGAAGAGGCTGGCCGATCAAGGCGATTAGGGCGTCGACAGTGCGACGGCTTGCGGTTGCGATCGGTTCCTCCGCACTCTCATAAAGGCCGATGTGAATGTCCTCGCCGCCCCAGATGCCTGCGTAAAACCGATCGGCATCATCACTGTCGTAGTAGTTGGCCGCGGTGCTGGCTGCTTCGGAATAGGTGCTCGTCATCGCTCAGATCGCTGTGATGTCGGTGTCGAACAGATATTCCTTCTCAGCGACATGCACGTAGAAGTCGGGATCATCGTGGCCGCGTTGATAGTCGCCATAGCTGGTGATCCGCTGGAAGCCCACCTCTCGCATCAGGCGCCGCACATAGCCGTGCCGCAGCGGGAACATGTTCAGGTGATAGGTGCTGCCATCGCTGAAGGCATAACGGAAACGGGCCAGTCCATCGTCGACGTGTTCCGGTCCCACTTCAACGTCTTTACCGCAATAGACATTGCTCTTGCCGCTTGTGGAGGTTCCCTCCAGCAGGCGGTCATAGTTGCGGTGATCAAGAATCAGAATGCCGTTGTGCTTCAGCACCGCGTAGTACTCGGCCAAGGCCTTGCGACGGTCTCGTTCGCGGAACAGGTGGGTGAATGAGTTACCCAGGCAGATCACGGCGTCGTACTCGCCGTGAATGTCGCGGTTCAGAAAGCGCCAGTCCGCATGAACCGTGCGCATCAGCAGATCGCGTTCCCGGGCGTTTTTGAAGGCACGGGCAAGCATGTTGGGGCTGCCATCCACGCTCACCACATCGAAGCCCTCGCGTAGAAGGCGGACGGAATGGAAGCCTGTGCCTGTGGCCACATCCAGCACTGAACGGGCGCCGTGCTCGTGCAGTAAACGCACAAAGAAGTTGCCTTCGGCTTCTTCCCTGGCATCCCAATCAATCAGGCGATCCCAGCGGTCGGCGAACTGCTCAATGTATTCCTGCTGGTAATGATCGGTTTCCCGGACGCGTTCGGGTCGCTGCCCGAAGCGTTGCGCATCACCGGATTCCGCTGAAGGGTGGCTTCTGAGTGTGGTCATGCCGGTCGGCTCCTCTACTGCGCGGGTCTACTGCGTTGGGCAGTGCGAAGGACAGCAGCGGCGCTGTCTGACAGCTCGTTACCGACCCTCTGAGCTGATTCGAAATGACGAAACAAGCTCAATCCGCAACCTAATCACGGTGTTTGCTGCTGTCAGCTACGCCAGGCGGGGCCCTCGCGGCACAGGCATGGCGACTGATCAGTGATCAGCAGCCTGGCTATTGCTATAAGCAGCTCAGGCTTGGGCGGAGGCTCTGAAGTGCAGTCAGAGATCTCCATCGAGTCGGTCTGGAAGCTTTTCGGTCGGTCTTCGCCGGAGTTGATTGAGCAGCTGCGCTCAGGTGCGGATCCTGAGGATCTTCATGCCAGTCGCGGCGTGCGGGCTGCTGTCCAGGATGTCTCGATGGAGGTTCGTGCTGGCGAGATCTTTGTGGTGATGGGTCTTTCCGGCTCAGGTAAATCCACCTTGCTGAGGATGCTGAATGGTCTGATCTCCCCCTGCGAGGGGGAGGTGACTGTCAAGGGCCGTTCGCTGAACTCGATGACGGCACCCCAGCTCGCGGAGCTGCGGCGTCATCAGATGGCGATGGTTTTTCAGTCGTTCGCGCTCTTCCCCCATCGCAACGTGCTTGAAAATGCTGCTTTTGGTCTTGAGGTTGCGGGCATGGCTCGCAAGGCGAGGACTGATCGCGCCATGCAGGCTCTTGAGCGTGTAGGACTGGCCGCAGAGGCCCGTAAAAGACCACGCGAGCTGTCCGGCGGTATGCAGCAAAGGGTCGGTTTAGCTAGGGCTCTGGCCCTTG
>CAJXFG010000210.1 GCA_913052185.1 uncultured Synechococcus sp.
GCATGCACGCTGAAGCGGGTTGCGCCGGCCGCGGCCACCTGATCCACAAACGCGGTGAGCAGGGTGTCGCTGTCGAGATCATCAATCCCAACACGGTGTTTCACCGTGACCGGCAGGGTGCTCGCGTCCACCATTGCTTCCACACAGCGCGCCACACGGTCCGGTTCTGCCATCAGACAGGCTCCGAAATTGCCGGCCTGAACCCGAGGACTTGGGCAGCCCACGTTGAGGTTGATTTCGTTGTAGCCCCAGTCCGCCGCCATGCGAGTGGCTTCCGCCAGCAGTTCCGGCTGATCGCCGCCGACCTGCAGGGCGATTGGATGCTCCTCTTCATCGAAGTCGAGCAGGCGTTCCCTGCGTTTGCAGTGATGCAGAGCCTGCGCCACCACCATTTCGCTGTACAGCAAAGCGTGGCTGCTGATCTGACGCATCAGCTGCCTGAAATGCCGGTCTGTGCAGTCCAGCATCGGAGCGATGCTGAAACGCCAGGAAGGTTCCCGATCGCTGTTGGTGAGGGAATCCATTCCCCCATGCTGCCTGGCACCCGGTCCCAAGTTGTTTAGAACAGTCCCACGAACGACGTGAAGACAGCAATGCCTCCCACCATTGAACAGTGGCTGTTGAGCAGGCGTTCCATGTTGGCTGCAATCGTTTCCAGTCTGATCGGGGTCTTCCGCTCACCGCAGCAGGTTCTTGCTGCTCCCGAAGGATCAGATGACGACTGGACACTTTCGGATGCTGAATGGAGAAAGCGCCTGTCGCCTGAGTCGTACGCGGTGTTGCGCAGGGAAGGCACAGAGCCTCCCTTCACCAGTGCGCTCAACAATGAGAAGAGGACCGGTCTCTTTCATTGCGCCGGTTGTGATCTGCCTCTGTTCTCCTCTCAGGCCAAGTACGACAGTGGCACCGGTTGGCCCAGTTTCTGGCAGCCCTTGCCTGACGCCATCGACACGAAAGTAGATTTCAAATTGATCGTTCCGCGTACGGAATACCACTGCAGCCGCTGCGGCGGCCATCAGGGTCATGTGTTCAATGACGGCCCCAGGCCCACCGGCAAGCGCTACTGCAACAACGGCGTTGCCCTCCGCTTCCAGCCCGCTTGATCTGGTCATTGTCGGCGGTGGTCCCGCCGGCTACATGGCAGCCATCACCGCAGCTGAACAGGGTTTGCGCCAGGTGATGGTCCTGGAAGCCACCCCTGAGCCTCTTCAGAAGGTGCGCATCAGTGGAGGCGGACGATGCAATGTGACCCACGCCTGCTGGGATCCTGCGGAGCTTTCAACCCACTATCCCCGCGGCAGCCGGCCGTTGCGCGGTCCCTTCAGTCGTTTCGCCTGTGGGGATGCAATCGCCTGGTTTGATGAACATGGCCTCACCCTGGTTGAGGAGCCTGACGGGCGCATGTTTCCTCAGCAGAACCGCTCGGAAGCGGTGATCCGCTGCCTGCAGAACGCTGCCAGCGTGGCGGGTGTGCAGTTGCGCACCCAGGTGATGGTTCGCCAGGTTGTTCAAGAAGCCGATGGTGGCTTTCGGCTGGAGGGACGAGGGCTGAAGGTTCCGTTGCGGGCTCGCAAGCTGATGCTGGCCACCGGTGGTCATCCCAGTGGTCGAAAGCTGGCCGAGTCGCTTGGTCATCAAGTCATCCCCCCGGTCCCTTCCTTGTTCAGCCTGTCGCTGCAAGCCAAAGCACTCGGGGCCTGCAGCGGCATTGCTGTTGATGATGTGAGTCTTGATCTGAAGATCGGGACTCAGCGCTTCAGGCAGACCGGCCGTGTCTTGATCACCCACCGAGGCCTCAGTGGTCCTGCAACGCTGCGACTCTCTGCCTTTGCTGCGCGGGCGCTTCATCAAAGCCACTACAAGGGTGAACTGAAGGTGGATTGGAGCTGCGGTCTGGGCCGCCAGGGTGTGGAGCAAACGCTGCGGCACTGGCGCCTGGACAAGGCCCGGCGCACCCTCACGGCAGCCAAGCCTTTCGAGCATGTGCCGCGTCGCCTCTGGCAGGCCTT